>NZ_CAMLDX010000001.1 GCF_946478885.1 uncultured Bacillus sp.
TGAAGAATTAAAAAAGGAAATCGACCAAATTGCCCAAGAGTATTATGCCCAGCAATAAAATAATTCAGGCGGAGTGTCACAAATGCATCGGCTAAGACATCACAGCATTTGGCTCTGAGATAATCTCGATGTCCTGCGCCAGTCTCCATTCAGAAAAGCGCAAGGTAGCTACCTTACGCTTTTCTGTGCTATCGTTTGAATTTATCTTCCTGCAGCAATTAAAAGAACGGGAGAATAAATAGGCCCATAATTAAGGAGATAGCCCCTATTGCAATCGCCCAAGTACCGGATGATGCTCCTCGTCTTCTGGCAACAAAGCCAAGAATAATGCCTGCTATCCCACACAAGACTGGGAAGACAAACAATGAAATGATGGAAAGAGCCAGTGCAGCGAGACCTAAGCCTGTGCTACGTCCTGCTGTTGATTCATTATCAGCCACTTCCCCGCTTCGCAATGTTAAAGGTTCAGCAAGTTCAGCTGAGGTTTCTTCTTGATAGCCGTCTGTTCCAAAGTCTTCTTCAAACGATCGGCTGTCTTTTTGTAGATCTTGTTTGTCTTGTTCCAGATCTGCCATGTTGATCCCTCGCTTTCTTTGTACATGCGTCCGAATAACTGCAGACGGCTAATCAGAGTGGAATTTGCTGAAGTATTTCAGCGACTTATCCATCCTTGATTGAGCATTACTAGTTTGTGCTTAATTTCAGTTTTTTCAACATGGCAATATTTTGCTCAATAAGCAAGAAAAACACCCTTTCAGGCTTCCAATCTGTCAACAGGAATAAAGCGAGCTGCTTCTTTGCAGAAAGATACATTTTTGGATAAAATAATACTACAGAATAGATAAGGGTGAACAAAATGAAAACACGATTTGGAATTGATATAGACGGAACAGTAACATGTCCTTCATCGATTCTGCCTTATATCAATAGAGCGTTTGGCTTAAATATCACTTTAGAAGATGTAACCAAGTATGAGTTGGATCCATTAGTAAAGGCAGTCACGAAAGAAGACTTTGCTAAATGGTATCTGCAAAACGAACAAACCATTTATGCTGAATCTCCTCTTGCTGACGGTGCCAAGCATGTTCTGCAATCATGGGAGAATAAATATGAACTGTATTTTATCAGTGCCCGTAATTCATACTTGCTTGATTTAACAAAAGAATGGTTTCAGAAACATGAACTGGGATTTGATCACATTGATTTACTGGGCTCCCATAATAAAATTGCTGCAGCAAAACAATACCAGGTAGATGTCTTCTTTGAAGATAAGCATGATAATGCGGTCATGATCCATGAGGAATGCGGCATTCCCGTTATTCTTTTCGATACACCATATAATCGCGATCCGATTCCAGACGGCGTGATTCGTGTCCATCATTGGAGTGAAGCAGCCAGATGGATTGATCACTGGTTTCAAAAAGCAAAAGCTCTGTAACAAGATACAGAGCTTTTTTTATTTACTGCATTCCGGGTGTCTCTCTCTCCGCACATTCTGGACAACGTCCATAAATTTCAAATTTATGACCTGATATATCATAGCCCTTTAAGTTCTCAGTTAATTCCTCCATTGGGCATGTCTCAATTTCCTTTGTTTTTCCGCATCCCAGACAAATAAAATGATGGTGATGGTGATTATGCGAACAAGTTAAACGAAAATGCTTTTCCCCCGACAATTCGGTCAACTCGATAATACCCAGTTCGACAAAAAGGGATAAATTACGGTAGATCGTATCAAAACTCAGTCCAGGGTACTGATCCTTTAAATGATCCAGCACATCCTTAGCTGTTAAATATTTATTGTGATCAGCAAAAAGCTGAAGTATATCTTCCCGTTTTCCAGTATGCTTAAACCCTTTTTTCTTTAATAATAACAGGGCCTGATCAACATTCATGGCGTCTCCTCCCGTTTCAAACTATTTTTATACATCCCTTTTTTGAACAAAATGGATAGAATTAAAATGATAATGGTAATAATGACAATCGTTCCCCCTGGAGCCAGATCCAAATAATAAGAAATAGCTAGGCCTCCAATCACAGATGTTTCGCCAAAAAAAATCGAATAAAGGATCGTTTGTTTAAAGCCATTTGCCAGTCTGATGGCAGCAGCAACTGGAATCGTCATAAGAGAAGATACCAATAAAATTCCTACGATTCTCATGGACGCAGCAATCACTAAAGCAACCATGACGATAAACATTAAATGCAAGACTTGAACAGGAATCCCTGATGCCTTCGCATGTTCTTCATCAAACGAAATTAAAAAAAGCTCTTTATAAAAAAGAATAACCATTGCAATAACGAAAAGACTAATACATACAATTACCCACAGATCTGTTCTGCTGACGGCCGAAACGCTACCGAATAAATAACTGAATAAGTCCGTATTAAAACCGTCTGCGAGCGAAATAAAAATCACGCTTAAGCCGATTCCTCCAGAAAGAATGATCGGAATGGCAAGCTCCTGATAATGCTTGTAAACAGTCCGCAGTTTTTCAATAAAAAGCGAGCCCATCACCGAAAAGGCCATCCCCATATAAATGGGATTTAACGAACCTGCCGGCAGAAGCTTTTTTTCCAGCAAAAGACTGGCTGCAATTCCGGCAAGCGTTACATGGCTGAGAGCATCTGCAATTAACGACAATCTGCGTACCACTATAAATACCCCAAGAAGCGGGGCAATAATGCCAATAATCATTCCCGTAAAGAAGGCATTTTGCAAAAATTCATATTGAAGAATCCCCTCGATCATTTCCAGTTCCCTCCTGTTGCAGGAACATGTTGTGAGTGATTGTGACCATGCGACAGCATATGAAGATCATATCCATAAAAGGAGGACATGCCGTTATGATTCATTTCCTTAAACTCCTTCGTATTCCCATGAAAATATAAATGTTTATTTAAGCAGGCCACATGGGTCACCTTGTCGGTTATCGTTCCAATATCATGTGTAACAAGTACTAACGTAATTCCAAGCTTTTGATTTAAATCTCCCAGCATTTCATAAAAAGCCCGTACATGCTCGGCATCGACCCCGACTGTCGGTTCATCAAGGATAAGCAGTTGCGGATCACTAACAAGGGCTCTGGCAATAAATACTCTTTGCTGCTGTCCACCGGAGAGCTCGCCGATATTTCTTTTGAGAAAAGGAGTCAATCCTACCGACTCAATCGCTTGATAAACTTTATCCTGATCTTTCTTTTTCATATAATGAAACAGTCCGATTTTTTTAGTTAATCCGCTTTTAACCACCTCATAAACGGTTGCCGGAAATCCAGTATTAAAGGAATTGGCCTTCTGTGACACAAATCCAATCTTCTCCCAATCCTTAAACCGGCTGATTTCTTCATCAAAAAGCCGGATCTCTCCATTTTGTTTTTTCAACAGGCCAAGAATTAGCTTCAGCATAGTTGATTTTCCTGAGCCATTTGATCCGACGATTCCAAGAAAGGACCCTTTTGCTACTTGAAGATTGATGTCTTCAAGAACATATTCGCGTTCATAGCGATAAGAAAGTCGCTTAATATCTATTACTAATGGTTCATTATCCATGTTTATCACCTGTATTTCGTAATCAATCCGATTTAGAGTATACAGGAAGAATCAGAAAATGTAAAGAGCAGAAGCATTACAGGAGAATAGGTGATGTCACTTTTTCTAAGCATCGATCATAGGATATATCGAGGTGGGCAGCATGAAAATCTTTGAGAATATTATCAAT
This sequence comes from uncultured Bacillus sp., assembly GCF_946478885.1. The sequence continues at coordinate 3,722 of NZ_CAMLDX010000001.1, forward strand.
CAAAAAATCAGCACGATGACTGCAGATGAATTATTGAAATACGCAAACCAGTTTCAAATCTCAATAACGAGGCAGCAGGCCGAACAAATAGCTGATTATTTACGGAGAAAGCAGGTTAATATCTTTGATGATACTGAACGAAAATTATTCATTAAAGAGCTTGCCAAAACAACCGGTGCGGATACAGCCAAACAGGTAAATCAATTGTTTTTACTTTTCACGAAATAAGAGAACTTCAGACACCGCAAATATATTCACGGTGTCTGAAGGACTTCTCTAACTGTTCATCACGTCTGCCAAAAGGTTTTCATTGAATGTTTTATGACGCAGCATGGCAATTTCATGCTTATAGGGTGGCTTTTTATGATCCTTATCTTCACCGACATACGGGGTTTCAAGAATCTTCGGTACATCCATTAACTGCGGATGATGAACGATATAATTTAATGCCTTAAATCCGATATGGCCGAAGCCAATATTTTCGTGGCGGTCTTTTCTCATTCCACGAGCGTTTTTACTATCATTGATATGAAGCACCTTTATCCTGTCAACCCCGATCACGTGGTCAAACTCATTCAGCACACCATCAAAGTCTTCCACAATGTTGTAACCGGCATCATGAGTATGGCACGTATCAAAGCAAACAGATAGCTTATCATTTTGGATCACACCGTCCATAATCATGGCCAGTTCTTCAAAAGTCCTACCACATTCCGAACCCTTTCCGGCCATGGTTTCAAGAGCGATCTGTAGGTTTTCTTTCCCTGTCAGCACTTCATTTAAACCTTCGATAATCTTTTTAATCCCAACTTCTGCCCCTTCTTTGACGTGGGCACCTGGATGAAGCACAATCTGGCGGGCGCCAATGGCTTCTGTCCGTTCTATTTCAGAGCGCAAAAAACTTACGCCCAGCTCAAACGTTGCAGGATTAACAGCATTGCCAATATTGATGATATAGGGGGCATGGACAATCATTTCATTGATGCCATTCGCCTCCATATGCTTTCGTCCAGCTTCAATATTTAAATCCTCTACTTTTTTTCTTCTCGTGTTTTGCGGTGCGCCTGTATAAATCATAAATGTATTTGCTCCATAGGAAACAGCCTCTTCACTTGCTGCGAGCAACATTTTTTTCCCGCTCATGGATACATGCGATCCTATTTTAAGCATGGATGTCCCCTCTCCTTCTTACTTACCTTTTCTTTGTATTTTTTTTTGCCGTTTTTTAAATTCTTCTGTTTCTTGCTGTAGCTTCTTTTTATAACCAGGTTTAACTTTTTTCGGTTTTTTGAACATAGACTTTGCCTTTAAATCGATCTCATTCACTTGTCTCTGACGTTTTTTCCTTCTGTTACGGTCTTCAAGTTCCTGCCATTCACCATTTTGAAAATCCGCATTTTTAAACTCAATCCCCATTTTTTCAAGATGGATCAATGCATCCTCGTCGCTGTCATCATAGATGGTAAGGGCGATTCCCGATGTACCGGCACGGGCGGTTCTGCCGACACGGTGGATGTAAAAATCCAGGTCTGTTGGAAGTTCATAATTGATCACATGGCTAATTCCCTGAATATCGATCCCCCTTGCAGCTAAATCGGTAGCCACAATGTATTGAAATTCCAAATTGAGGATTTGTTTCATCATTTTTCTTCGTTCACGGGGTGCCAAATCACCATGGATTCTGCCAACTTTCATCCCTTTAGCCATAAGACCATCTGCAACCTCATCTGCCTTTTTCTTCGTATTTGTAAATACAATAGCCAAATAAGGGTTAAAATGGAGCAATGCCTGGTGAACCAGGTTCAGCTTGTTCCGATGTCTTGAGGGCAGCAAAAAATGCTCAATATTGGCCGCAGTTGCCTGCTTCGGAGCAATATGGATATACTTCGGATTTTCCATATATTTTTTTAAAAATGGCTTTAATTTTTCTGGAATCGTTGCAGAGAACACAAGCATTTGTAGATTTTTCGGCAAGCGTGTAGCAATTCGGTCAACATCCTCAAGAAATCCCATATCCAGCATTAAATCTGCTTCATCGACGATCAGCATCCCGGCTGTGTGAACAAGCAGTGCCTGCTCAGAAACGAGATCATTGATACGATATGGTGTGCCGACAATAACCTGTGGCTGGCTTTTTAGCTTCTCAATCGATTTTTGTTTATCCGTTCCACCGATAAACAAACGAGCAGTGATTTCTTTTCCTTCTCCGGAGTGCCCTGTCACCTTCAACACTTCCTGATAGATTTGCGATGCCAGCTCCCTTGTTGGAGCGGTAATAATAACCTGTACTTCCTGGCGATCTGTGTCAATCTGATTCAAGGAAGACAATAAATAAGAATGGGTTTTTCCGGTTCCTGTCTGGGACTGACCGACAATGCTCTCTCCCTTCAGTACTGCTGGAATAATCCGTTCCTGTATGTCAGTAGGTTGATAAAAGCCTAGTTCTTTCACTGCTTCTATTATAAATGGTTTTAATTGAAAACCTGTAAATTTTGTCTCGTTCATGTATGATTAACTCCTTTTTTCTTCGAGCCTCTACCTTAGCATTATAGCCAAATCATTGTCAATACAGCCTAATTAGCCTATTCTATTATAATCAATAATGGTTTAAAGCACCAGTAAATCCTCTTTGCCTGATCTATTTCGCGATAAATCCGCAGTAGCATAAACCAAATAGGTGAATGTGCATATCCTATAAGAGATACATTGGTTCATCATCGTTAGAATTATTGAGTACACAAAAAAGAAGGGAGTCAATCACATGATGCCAAGGAATCCCTCCTATCTGCCAATGGCCATGAGGAGGCCGCAGCCAATGAAGATGCATCCCGGTTATTTCAGAGCAATGTACGGGGAAGCGCCATCCTTTCTCCCCCATTTCGGAAGACCTGTTCCCATGCGGCAATCACAGGGCGGGGGCGGCCTATTGGCGAAATTATTGAATAAAGGAAATCAAAGCAGAGGAATCCGTAGCTTAAATCCACTTGGAGGGATGGGTGTACAAAATGCAGGCAGGGGAGCTTCAATATTGCAAACACTGACAAACCCTTCCTCTATTAACGGCTTCTTAACCAATACACAAAAGGTATTGAACACAGCACAGCAAATTGGACCGATCATACAGCAGGTCCAACAGTACGGACCAATTATGAAAAATCTCCCCACCATGTGGCGTCTGTACAAAGGGCTGAAAAATATGCCAAACACAGCAAATGAAGACGATAATAATTCCTCTTTTGAGAACAATCAAAAAGAGAATACGGATGAAATAAAGCAACATTCAAATTTATCTGCTATCCATCATGAACCATCGAAGGTTTCGCAAAAAGCCGAGTCAAGAGTAGCTCTTACATCTTCCAAATGGAAAGAGCCCCTCCCCTCAGCTCCAAAACTGTATATTTAAGTGCCTGCATGCTCTGTCACTCATCCCATTATCTGAATGTCGTGTATCTTCTTCAATTTATGCCCCATCATCATTGACAAACAATCCTGCTGCTAAAGAACGATACACGACATCTCCTCATTTCCTGTTTTATTTCCACCTAGAGAACATCCACTTCCAACACTTTAGATTGGTTTTGTATAATTACATATAGTTTTATATAATGTATGAGAGAATCTATAGAAAAAGTGAGAGGATATACCGATGAAGGTTATTAAGATTTCACCGCGTGGCTATTGCTATGGGGTAGTGGATGCTATGGTGATTGCCCGCAATGCGGCTTTAGATAAAACGTTACCAAGACCCATATATATTTTGGGCATGATCGTCCATAATAAACATGTGACAGATGCCTTTGCAGAAGAAGGCATCATAACATTAGATGGGAAAAACCGCAAAGAAATATTAGAACAAGTGGACAGCGGAACGGTAATTTTTACAGCTCATGGAATTTCTCCGGAGGTACGGACACTCGCCAAACAAAAAGGATTGGTGACGATTGATGCTACATGCCCGGACGTTACAAAAACGCATAATTTAATCAGGGAAAAGGAAAAAGAAGGCTATACCGTCATTTATATCGGCAAAAAAGGACACCCCGAGCCAGAAGGCGCTATCGGCGTCGCTCCCCAGATTGTCCATTTAGTCTCTAATTGCGAGGATGTCGAAAATCTGAGCATTCATTCGGATAAAATCCTGGTGACAAATCAAACCACGATGAGTCAGTGGGATGTTGCCCATATTATGGAAACGATCAAAGAAAAATACCCGCATGCAGAGTTTCATAAAGAGATCTGTCTGGCAACGCAACAAAGACAGGAGGCTGTTTCCAAACAGGCTGGTGAAGCAGACGTGCTGATTGTGGTGGGAGATCCGCGCAGTAACAATTCAAATCGTCTTGCCCAGGTTTCCGAGGAAATCGCCGGGACGAAGGCATACCGTATTTCTGATATTAGCGAGCTGGAACTGGAATGGATTAAGGAGGCTGAAACGGTCGCCGTCACTTCCGGCGCTTCCACTCCAACGCCAATCACGAAAGAAGTGATCAGCTTCCTTGAACAATATAATCCACAAGATGCAAATACATGGGAAAGAAAGAAGCAGGTTCCATTAAGCAAAATTTTGCCAAAAGTCAAAACTAGCGACTAAAAAAATCCAGGCTGTCCGAATATGAAGTAACTTCCATATTTGGACAGCCTTTTGTTGCGCTCCCTAAGGACATGCTTAAATAAATTGAAACGGTTCAGTATTTTCTTTGGAAGGAAAAACGCTGATATCATAGCCTTTTTCCAAGCATCTTTTCGTTAAATACCGGGCAGTCCCTTGCTTCATTATCTTTTCAGCATTATGCCCTGGATCAATCACATTCAGACCCAGCATCATCGCATCATGTGCCGTATGATAATATAGATCTCCCGTTATATACACATCCGCTCCATTAAATTTTGCATCAGAAATATATTTATTCCCATCTCCACCCAATACCGCTGCTTTTTTCACCGTGGCTGATAAATCTCCGACAACGCGAACAACCGGTACATCAAGTGCCTTTTTGACCACTTCAGCGAATTCCTGCAATGTCATCTCCGGAATATCTCCGATTCTGCCAAGACCTAGCGTCTCTCCCACATTTGCCAAAGGATATATATCATATGCCACCTCTTCATATGGATGGGCTTTAAGCATCGCCTGCAGAATCCTTTTCTCTAGGTGCTCAGGGAAAATCGTTTCAATCCTCTCCTCGCTGACTTGTTCCAGCTTTCCTTGCTGTCCGATAAACGGATTTGTGCCGTTCCCAGGCTTGAATTGCCCGGTTCCCTGCGCGCTAAACATGCAATGGCTGTATTGGCCTATGGCGCCTGCTCCGGCTTCTCCCAAGGCAGCCTTGACCTGCTGTGATTGTTCCAAGGGGACAAAAACAACCAGTTTTTTTAATTTTGTACGATAAGTCGGTACCAGAACTTTTGTGTTCGTCAGCCCCAACGCCGTTGCAAGCCAATCATTCATTCCTCCTTGAGCGATATCAAGATTCGTATGGGCTGCATAAACTGCTATGTCATGTTTGATCAGCTTTTCGATCATTTTTCCCGGTAGTTTGTCAGTCAAAATATTTTGTAAGGGACGGTAAATCATTGGATGATGGGCAATAATCAAATCGACTTTTTTTTCGATCGCTTCCTCTACCACATTTTTGAGCACATCCAATGCTATCATTACACGCTCTATTGGTTTATTAAGGCGTCCGATTTGCAGACCGATCTTATCCCCTTCCATTCCATACCGCTTCGGGGCAAATTGTTCAAATAACTGGATGATTTCATGACCGTTTATTTTTTTCAATTGTTAAGAACCTCCTCTGCGAGTTTGATTTTTTTTAACAGTTCTTGTTTTTTGCGAATATTCTCTTCTGCTTCCGATGCTTGGTCCAGCTTTCTAACAATCTTCTCCCAGATTTCCTTTTCAGAGTGCCATTTCTTGCGGAAAACAGGATTCTTTTCCCGTAGCAAAAATGGACCGAACAACAGATCTTTTTCCAGTTCATTCACATAAGCCTTTTTTCTCTCTCCCTGTTCGGCAACCAGGATTTCATATATCTTTTCATCCTCTTCTAGAATTTCTTCAGCTATTAATGACCAGCCGTTTTCAAGAAGCCAGATACGAATCGTAACAGCACTGATATTTGGCTGAAGGACCAATCTTTTGACTTCCCCAAGCTTTTCCTTCCCAGCCTCTAAAATATCCGCTATCAAGGCACCACCCATTCCAGCGATTGTAATGCAATCAATCTCGCCCGGATGAATCACTGCCAAGCCGTTTCCCTTACGGACAGAGATTTTATCTGCTAAACCATCGGACTCGACCTGTTTTTTTGCCGACTGAAACGGTCCTTCTGCCACTTCTCCAGCAACCGCGAACGGAATCGCACCTTTTTGTACAACATGGCAGGGCAAATATGCATGATCAGAACCGATATCTGCCAAACGTGACCCAAATGGTATGTATTTTGCGACCATTTCCAGCCGCTGTGATAATTTTGCACTATTCATTCCTTCACCACTAACCTTTTATTAATTGACACTTCATTCTCTTTTAGTATAAAGAAAACCCGCCGATTAGCAAACCTGCAAAGGTCGACTCTCAGATCTCAACTGCTTTTCTAAAGATAGGTCCTTCCTGTGAACAGTCGTATTACCTAAAAGCCGTGGCAGATCCATCAAAAAGCCGCAACACTGCCCTTCTATACAATCAAGTGAGAGCTCATGTGCATAGAAAAAAGTCCTCTGCACATGCAAAGGACTTTTTTATGATTGTGTATCCGTTTTCTTTAGTAAGTACAGCCTCTTCAATTAAAGACCCATTAACCACTCTGCGACATCGCCAGCTTTGTCAGCAGGAACTAAGCCTGGAGGCATTGTGACTCCACCATTGACAACGATATCTTCAATTCCTTCTTTTGTTAATCTGTCACCAACGCCCTTTAATGCAGGTCCCACTCCGCCTTGATATTGGTCACCGTGGCAGCTAATACAGTTTTGCTGATAAATATCTTCAGGATTGGAAGCAGCTTGTTCAGTCTGTTCCTTGCCCCCATTTGCTATTTCGTCAGCTAACTGTTTTGAATCATCAATACCTTTGAATGAAAAAAGAAACATAGCTAAAACCCCGACTACCATAATAACCACAAATGGCATGATAGGATTGCGATTCATAAAATACCCTCCCTTATGTAACAACATTTAATAAACAACGTATTTAAACAATTTCTATTTTACTTGAAAAATGAACATAGGAAAAGACCTAATGCAAACTTTGTCACATTAAGTTTGCAAAATAGACAAAATTTCCACTTATAGTTACAGAAGATGAGAGAAAGCACGACCGTTTTCTTATTTTCTCCGCCATAATCCGCACTATTCCTCCAATATAATGGTTTCAAAATTCCTGTTATCCGCCAGAAGACAATGCTCCTTCCTATTCAATTCTTCCTGCTGTCTGACAACTTGTAGGTCTATTTCATTGCAGATTCGAACATTTTGCGACAAAATCCCCAGTTTTATTACATCATACGGCTTACATAGGTAACGCCAAGCAGAATCATCCCAAGTATTCCTGAAATCGTAAAATACAGGAACTTAAAGCGAATTCCGCCAATAAGCCAGATTAAACAATTGAGAAGCAATACTCCATACAGGCTGAGGATGTGGTTGGAATAGATCTTTTGGCATATTTCTACAGAGGCAAATAATAAAATAATGGCGGACATAATAAGCGGAATTTGATAAAAAAACCCTTTTTTTAACAAGTGTAATGTTAAATAAGTACCACTAAATAGAAAAATAATGGAAAAGACGATTTGCAAAATGAGAGATAATTCAGTAAAATAAATAAAAAATGGAACAACCAAAACTAGGAGAAGCCCTAACGAAATTTTGTCCATTTTCCCCATACTGTAGATTTTGTTTCTGGATACATTGCCTTCTGTATAAAGGGCCAATAAAAAATCACAGTATTGTTCGGGAAGCAGATGATGCTCCTTCCAGTAGCCTATTTCTTTGATGATGATTTGTTTGCGCGTATTGTCCATCAATGTCACTTCCTAAAATAGCATAAAAAAAATAGTTCACTTCTATCATAAGAAGTAAACTATTTTTAAGCAATATTATTCTAAAAAGTCTTTCAGCCTTTTGCTTCTGCTTGGATGTCTTAGCTTTCTTAAAGCTTTTGCTTCAATTTGGCGAATACGCTCACGAGTTACACCGAAGACTTTCCCGACTTCTTCAAGGGTGCGTGTGCGGCCGTCGTCCAAACCAAAGCGCAGACGCAAAACATTTTCTTCCCGATCTGTCAGAGTATCTAATACGTCTTCGAGTTGTTCCTTTAACAGTTCATAGGCAGCATGTTCTGACGGCGATGTTGCATCCTGATCCTCAATGAAATCACCGAGATGGGAATCATCCTCTTCCCCAATTGGTGTTTCAAGGGAAACAGGCTCCTGAGCAATTTTCAGGATTTCACGAACTTTATCAGGTGAAAGGTCCATGTCTTCTCCGATTTCTTCAGGTGTTGGTTCACGGCCTAAATCTTGAAGCAATTGACGCTGAACCCGGATCAGCTTATTAATCGTTTCAACCATATGGACAGGAATACGAATCGTTCTTGCCTGATCCGCAATTGCGCGTGTAATGGCTTGACGAATCCACCAGGTTGCATACGTACTGAATTTAAATCCTTTTTGATAATCAAATTTTTCTACTGCTTTAATTAGGCCCATATTGCCTTCCTGAATTAAATCCAAGAATAGCATTCCGCGTCCAACATACCGCTTGGCTATGCTGACAACCAAGCGAAGGTTTGCTTCAGCCAATCGTCTTTTGGCTTCTTCGTCGCCCTGCTCAATACGATGTGCAAGTTCAATTTCTTCCTCAGCGGTTAATAAATCAACCCGGCCGATTTCTTTTAAATACATCCGTACTGGGTCATTAATTTTAACCCCTGGAGGGACACTTAAATCATTTAAATCAAATTCTTCTTCATGTTTCGCTAAGTCTTTCAGATTCGGATCAGATTCCTCCTGATCGCCAACCAGTTCGACTCCATGATCGCCAAGAAATTCATAAAATTCATCCATTTGGTGGGAATCAAGCTCAAATGAAGCTAATTTTTCCGCAATATCATCATAGGCTAATACACCTGTTTTCTTTCCCAGCGCTGTTAATTGTTCTTTCACTTGTTCTAGGGTCAATTCTGATTCAACCTCTTTTGAATGAGCCGATTTTTCAGCCATTTGTCCCCCTCCTTCCAGAAATCAAAGAAAAACATTTATAGTGTTTTACGTATTTGCTGTATTTCCGCTGCTAGAGCGATAGCCCTGTTGAGATCTCTTTGGCGCTCAGCATCTTTCAGCTCCGTTTCTTTTTCTTTTATCTTTAACATCTTTTGATGTTTCAACACCTCATTTAAATAATCGTGCATTTCTCGTTCAGATATTTCTCCCTCAAGGGGTATCATACCAATATCTACAATGATTCTCCTCAGCTTAGCGTCATCCGTAAAACTTAGAAATGCACTTAAATCAGGTTCATGGCCGGATTCATAAAAACCGTATAAATAAGTGACGATTGCTTGGTGTTCATCAATATTAAATGAAATTCCCCTCATAAGTCCTTGCACTTTATAGGTTACATCAACATCACGCAGCATGTGGGCAATCAGGAGTCGTTCTGCATTATGGTAGGCCGGTTTAATTCGGCTGACTTGCTTTGGCACAAGCTGCGGTTCGGGCTGTTTCTTCCGATTTTGATGGTTCCCATACTGTCTTTCCTGTTCTTTTAACGCTTCAAGCGATAGTTCAAACTCATCTGCCACATGCCGCAGATACAAGTCCTTTTCAACAGCCTTCTCAAGGCGGCTGATTTCTTGTAAGACGCGTTCGATATAGAGCAAACGATCTCCTTCATTTTGAAGGTTTTTCCCTTTACGGTGATAATACATTTTAAAGCTCATCAATGGCATGCTTGCCTGAATAATCTCTGTGCGGAATTTTTCCTCACCGTAGGTCCGGACATATTCATCCGGGTCCATTCCTTCAGGCATTACGGCAACCTTAACCTGACACTTTGAATCCTGTAGCATATTACCAGCTCTAAACGCTGCTTCAATTCCTGCAGAATCAGAATCATAACAAATAATGACGGATTGAACATTTTTCTTTAACAGGGAAACATGTGCCTCTGTTAAAGATGTTCCCATTGTGGCAATACCGTTTTCAATTCCTGAACGATCAGCAGCGATGACATCAGCAAATCCTTCGAATAATATGGCCTGCTGCAGTTTGCGAATCGCAGGTCTTGCATGATGAAAGTTATATAAAATTTTGCTTTTATTAAAGATGGCTGTTTCAGGACTATTTAAATATTTAGGCTCTCCTGCCCCCAAGGTTCTTCCTGAAAAAGCAATCGTATTACCGTGCTGGTCAATAATTGGAAACATAATTCGATCACGAAAACGATCAAAATAACTCCCATCCTGTTCTCGTCTGATGATGAGGCCTGCCTGTTCTAATAGCGCAGGTTGAAAATCCTTCTTTGTCAAAAATTTACCAACAAAATCCCACGAGTCCAAGGCATATCCAATCTGAAACTTTTCAATTGACTCTAATGTAAATCCTCTTTTTTGCAAATACTCCAAAGCGTGTTGACCCTCTTTTGTATTTACAAGCAAATGATGATAAAATTTACTAAGCAGATTATGCGCATCGAACATTTGCTGCAGCTGTGGAGGTATCGATTTATTTTTCTTCCCGGGTGAGGCAATCTCAAGGTCAAGATTAAGGCAGGCTTTTTCCGCCAGCTTTAAGGCTGCCTCTTGAAAGGAATACCCTTCTATTTCCATTAAAAAGGAAAAGACATTTCCCCCTGCGCCACAGCCAAAACAATGGTAAATTTGTTTATCTGCAGAAACAGAAAAAGATGGGGTGTTTTCACCATGGAATGGACATAAACCAAAATAATTGCGACCTTGCTTTTTCAGCTGCACGTAATCGCTTATCACATCAACAATATCCGAAGCCTGCCTGATTTCGTCAATCTTGTCCTCGGAAATTCGTTTTAACAAAGGAACACCTCCGTTTCCTTTATGAGGTATTCGCTAAAAAAAGCTAATTTCCTTCAAATTTCGTTAAAATTTTCGACAATTCCTGCACAAAATTTTCCCGATCTTGTTTAGAAAACGATTTTGGCCCCTTTCCATAAATTCCTCTTTTTCGTGCTTTCGCAGCTAAATACCTCATATCCAAAGCTGTATGGATTGAGTTCTCTTCATAAAGAGAGCCTCTTGGGGAAAGAACATAAACTCCCTTCAGCAGCAGTGTTGAGGCAAGACCGATATCCTGTGTAATAACTAGATCTCCTGCCTTCACATGATTCATAATATACAAATCGGCTGCTTCCTTTGAAGTGTCTACATAAACCCACTTCATGTTGTTTACATCACTTTTCACATGGGCATATGAAGCAATGAAGAAAACTTCTATGCCTTTTTCGTCAGCGTTTTCGACAATTTCTTCTTTGACGGGACAAGAATCGGCATCTACATAAATGACTGGTTTTCCTATTGTACTAATTATTCTACATCACTCCGCATATTCCTTCTTTCAAGGAATAACTTTTCTGATGAAGGAATGTCGAAATTTTTTTCATCAGGCGCCTTGACTTCTCACAATAAATAGTTTATTCCTTGAATGGAAAGTCTAAACCTATTCTATTCATTTTTATCACAATTTTTTATTATAGTATATAAATTTGATATTTGCATTAGTTTTTTCATAAAAAAAGAGAAAGAAATTGACTTTTTTATGAATAAATTTCCCCTCATAACAAAAACAGTAAAATCCTGGATTGAACTGCATACTATGTCCACTTTATATTAAGCCATATAAAATAGCACATTTAGATGGATGTGCTATTTCAGTTCAATATTTTTTTGATAAATATCATAAATCAAATTAGCTGTTTCTTCCACAGCCTTGTTCGTTACATCTATTACAGGGCAACCGATTTTCTGAATAATTTCTTCAAAATAATCAAGTTCCTCTTTAATCCGTTCCATTTTCGCGTATGTCGCACTATCGCTTAAGCCCAATGTCCGTAAACGTTCCCGTCTAATGTCATTCAGTTTTTCAGGACTGATTGTTAGCCCAAAACATTTTTTCGGTGAAATAGAATACAATTCTTCTGGGAGATCAACCTCAGGGACAATTGGTACATTGGCAACTTTTAAACGCTTATGTGCCAAATATTGTGAAAGAGGAGTCTTTGATGTTCTAGATACTCCAATCAGGATTAAATCCGCCTTCATTATTCCCCTCGGATCACGGCCATCATCATACTTTACCGCAAATTCAATGGCTTCCACCTTATTGAAATACTCCTCATCCAGCTTATGCATAATGCCAGGCGTATACATAGGCTTTTCTCCACAAATCTGTTCGATTTGACCCATAAGTGGACCAAGAATATCATAAGCCATAATTCCTTCTCTTACGGAAGTCTCTTTCATATACTTACGAATTTCCGGCTTGACGAGAGTATAGACAATCATTCCCTTATCCTGCTTCGCAAGAAAAATCACTTCATCTACATTGGAAATATCCTCAACAAATGGGAATCGTTTCACCTTTACTATATCGCCGATAAATTGGCTGATTGCCGCTTTTGTGACAAGTTCAGCTGTTTCTCCTACAGAGTCGGATACAACATAGATGACAGGCAATTGCTCATCCACATAACATCCCCCCTTTTATTTCATAAATTACATGTCCTTTGTTATGCATCTTCGGCAAGTGCCACCAATGCCTTGGCAATATTGGTTTTCGTGATTCTGCCGATAACCTCAAACCCGACATTCGTTTTTTTCACAACCGGCATGGCATCAATTTGCCGTTCAATTAATTTTTTTGCTACATCAATGAGTAAATCATCGCGTGTACACATGGCGATATTCGGCATTCTTGTCATGATAATATTTACTGGTAAAGCCGTTAATTCTTGTTTGCCGATACTTGCCCTTAATAAATCCTTACGGGATAGCACTCCAACCAGCAGCGAAGATTGATCCACTACAAATAGAGTACCCACATCTTCTAAAAACATCGTCACAATCGCATCATAAACGGAAATATTCTCACTGACAACAACCGGAATCGATTGATAATCCCTCACAAGCAACTTTTTCAAATTATCTGTCAGTAATTGAACACCTGTTTTCCCCGTATAAAAATAGCCCACCCGGGGTCTTGCATCCAAATACCCTGCCATGGTCAAAATGGCAAGATCGGGTCTTAGTGTTGCCCTCGTCAAATTTAGGCGATCTGCAATATGTTCACCCGTTATCGGACCGTTTTCCTTTACGATTTCCAATATTTGTTCTTGACGTTTATTCAGTTCGATTGTCAACACCACCTAACATGCCTTATAACATATAATAATGCTATACTATTATGTGATTATTATATACTATTTTTTTCGCAAATGAAAAGATACTCCAAAATCCGAACCTTTTCCACTCCCATAAATACCTATGACAATATTATGGAATTTGGCATGAGATGATTCTAAAACAGATAAAGAGAGCCTGGAATAAGGCTCTTCTCTATCTTAACGAGATACTGATAATCTTTCAAGCACTATGTTATTTTACAATAACTTCATTGAAACTGGCAAACTTTTCAATCAACTGTGCGATTCCGACCATTTGATTAAGTCGATTCTGTTTTACTGCCGGATTATCGGCCATGACCATCGTGTGATCAAAATAATAATTGATGTTCGATTTCAAGGATACCAATAAATCATAGTACTCCTCTTCTGTTACCGTTTCAGTTAAACCAGCCTTGACAGAAAGATATTGATCGTATAACGTTTTTTCCGACTCGTTTTCAAATAAAGCCGTTTGAATCTCTCCAGCCTGCTCTGCTTTTTTTGAAATATTTAAAACCCTGCTTAAGGCTTCGATATTTTCTTTAAATTCATTGCCGCCTCTTTTTCCTTCTAATACTTTGCTTTTGGCAATCAACTTCGCAGCATTGCCAATTTCATTTCCCAGGACAGCATCAATTAAATCATAGCGGATGCCTTCCTCCTGCAGTAAATGCTTTAAACGCAGTTTGAAGAAGGATACTAATTCCGCCGGGACTTCCGCCAGTTTTTCCATTCCAACGCGATCTGCTTTCAGCTCGTTTACCGCCTGATCAAAGATCTCTTCAAGGGTAATATCCCAGTTCTTGTATACCAATGTCTGTACAACCCCTGTAGCCTGGCGTCTGAGGGCATACGGGTCTTGAGAACCACTCGGAATCATACCGATCGCAAAGAAGGATGCAATCGTATCTACTTTTTCAGCAATAGAAAGCGTTGCACCGACATCACTTGCAGGAGGTGTATCATCAGCGTTTCTCGGCATGTAGTGCTCATTAATCGCTTTTGCTACCGCTTCTCTTTCTCCTTTTTGCAGCGCATACTTCTCACCCATAAAGCCCTGCAATTCCGGGAACTCATACACCATATTGGACACTAAATCAAACTTACAGATTTCTGCTGCTCTATCAGCATCTTGCTGCTGCTCTTGACTAAACTGCAGGCGTTTGGTCAACCAACTGGTTAGACGTCGCACCCGGGCAACCTTCTCAGCCAGCGTACCGATCTCTTCATGATACACAATTGTCTTCAGCTTTTCTAATGCCTGTTGGATGCCTGTTTTTTGATCTTCCCGGTAGAAGAAATCCGCATCCGAAAGACGAGCCCTTAACACTTTTTCATTTCCTCTCGCCACATTTTCCAGGTATTCTGCATTCCCATTTCTCACTGTCACAAAATAAGGCAGCAATTTTCCATCCTTTGCTTTAACAGGAAAATAGCGTTGATGCTCTTTCATGGAAGTAATCAGCACCTCTGCCGGAAGTTCAAGAAATTCTTCTGCAAATGAACCGAATAAAGCAGTTGGATACTCAACAAGGTTATTTACTTCTTCCAATAATTCTTCATCTACCGGAATCACCCAATGATGCTCGTTCTCAAGTTCCTTGATTTGCTCCAGAATCATTTTTTCCCTTTTCTCCGGATCAGCAATGACAAACTCTTTTAATAATACTTCTTCATAATCTGCCGGATTGGTGAATTCCACCCGGCCGCCAAGGAAACGATGTCCCATGCTCCAATTGCTGGTTTCTACATTTGTAATTGAGAAAGGAATGACTTCCTGTCCATAAAGGGCAACGATCCATTTAATCGGCCTGATATAACGAAGGTCCTGATTAGCCCAGCGCATATTTTTCGGGAATGTTAGGGATTTAACAATCTCCTGCAGTTCGGACAGGAGCAAACCTGTTTCCTGACCTTCAATAAATTTTTTTACATGGGCGTATTCAATTCCCCCGATTTCCTTAAAATAGATATCATCGACCGTCATTCCCTGTCCGCGGGAAAATCCAACCGCCGCCTTCGTCCATTCACCGGACTCATTAACGGCTATTTTTTTTGCCGGTCCCTTTGCCTCTTGATGAATATCATCCTGTGCCGCATCAACTCCAGTAACTAGAACCGCTAAACGGCGCGGTGTAGAAAAAGCCTGAAGCTTTTGATAGCCGATTTTCTTCTCCTCAAACCACTTCTGCATTTTATCAGCCAGCAGGTTCATTGAATCAGTGACCACAAGGGCTGGCATTTCTTCTAAACCAATTTCTAATAAAATATCCTTCTTAGTCACGGCTATTTTCCCCCTTTGTCATTAAAATTGGAAAGCCCAATTTCTCGCGTTCCTCATAGAAGGTCTTGGCGATTTTCCGTGCCAAATTTCGGCATCGCGCTAGATAGCCCGTTCTTTCTGTTACCGAAATAGCACCTCTTGCATCAAGCAGGTTAAAGGTATGGGAGCATTTCAGGACATAGTCATACGCCGGGTGTACTAGGCCTTCCTCCATTTGCTGATGGGCTTCTTTTTCATAAATATTGAACAGATTAAACAACATGTCTACATCTGAAGTTTCAAATGTATATTTTGAATGCTCGTATTCAGGTTGGCCAAATATATCGCGTACAGTAAAGCCGTCTGTCCATTCAAGATCAAAGACATTTTCCTTGTCCTGTATGTATGACGCTAGCCGTTCGATTCCATACGTAATTTCCACCGAAACCGGTTTGCATTCAAGTCCCCCTACCTGTTGAAAATAAGTAAACTGCGTAATTTCCATTCCATCCAGCCATACCTCCCAGCCCAGTCCGGCACAGCCTAAAGAAGGGTTTTCCCAGTTATCTTCCACAAAACGGATATCATGCTGCAGCGGATCGATTCCGAGCATCTTTAATGATTCCAAATAAAGCTCCTGAATATTATCAGGCGATGGTTTCATAATTACCTGGAATTGATGGTGCTGATAAAGGCGATTGGGGTTTTCTCCATAACGTCCGTCGGCAGGACGGCGGGACGGCTCCACATAGGCTACATTCCATGGCTCCGGTCCGATTGCACGCAGGAATGTATATGGGCTCATCGTACCGGCCCCTTTTTCAACATCGTACGCCTGCATCAGGATGCAACCCTGATCAGACCAATGCTTTTGCAATGTTAAAATCATATTTTGAATATTCATTGGTAACCCTCCATCTATATTTAGATCTTTGCTCACTGTAAACATTCTGAAACACACAAGCCGTTGCGGTCGAAAAGCAGAGGAAGGCTCCCGTTCTTCTGCTAAGCAATGTAACATAAAAAGCTCCCGCTCCTATGCATGACTGCATAGGGACGAGAGCTATACCCGCGGTTCCACCCTATTTGCCGGATCTGCCGGCCACTTTTCGTGTGCTTTAAACACCGTTATTGCTCCGGAATGCCCTTCCTTAACACTCTATATTCGGCTCTCACCATCCCGAATTCGCTTCCATAGAGGGAATTAAGTACTCCTTTCCATCACAGCAAGTTTTCAATTTGAACTATACTAGTTGAATCATAGCGAAAACAAAATCAGTTGTCAATATTTACGATCCGTTCTCAATATTTAGTTTCTCCAGTTGATCCAAAAATTTTCTCGTTTTTAAATATAATCCGGAATATTCATCATAGTAACTGTCGATTACTTTTTTTAATTCCGCCTTTGTTTGAGGCTTTACGGAAATATTTCCAAGCCGGTTCAAGTCAAGATAATAAAAAATTCGTAGAAGTTTTACGGCAACTGCTGAGATTTTTAAATGATACGGATCTTTTTCAAGACATCGGTGACAAAGAATGCCGCCTTCCTTAATGGAAAAGGCGAACTCGCCCTCTGTTGCCCCGCAGACTACACATTGATTTAAGACGGGATATAGCCCTGACACTGGCAGCATTTTCATTTCGTAAATATTTTTGATAATATCCGGATCATATCCTTCATTTAAATAGTTTAAGGTTTGGCAAAGCAATTCAAATAAAAAGGGGTTTGCTTTTTTCTCTTCCGTACACTTATCGGTTATTTCAACCACATAGCTCGCATAGGCTGTTAGAAAAATATCTTCTTTGATGGCACGCAAAGAAACGATGATTTCCCCCTGTTGGAGACTGCCGAGTCCGCTTCCCTTTTGAACCAGAAAGTATCCATATGTAAAGGGCTGGGTAACAGCCGCCAGCCTGCTTTTTGGTTTTTTCGCTCCTCTTGCCATGACCCCTATTTTGCCCCATTCTCTAGTGAACAAGGTAATAATTTTATTGGCTTCACCATAATCTGTTGTCCGAAGGATAATTCCTTCACATTTTTGCAGCATGTTGCACCATCCCTGTATAAGAGACAAACCTACAGAATTGGAAAATCGACTTCATTTAGCGCTTTGTCCTGCTTTTCGGGTATTTCTTGATTCTCCTTTTCTAATTCCTTAAAAAGAAGATATGTGTCAACATTACCTGTCTGCAAGAAAAGTTTCCAGGTAAAATCTAACATTGAAAACCCCACCTTTCCTTTTATGGACTAGCTATTATTTGTGTTCCAAATCCTTTATCTTATAGTTGCCTGACTTTCAATTGTTCATGAGACGAAAATATTGTAAATCAACAGCATACATAAAACAGAAAGAATCTTACTGCTTATTCCCATCCCCTTTTAATATTCATCCTCTCGGAAACCATAATCACGAAGCTGTGATGCCTTATTGCGCCAGTCTTTCTGCACCTTGACCCATAGTTCTAAATAAACCTTTGAACCGAGGAGACTTTCAATATCAGCCCGAGCTCGCTTTCCGATTTCTTTCAGCATCTTTCCTTGCTTCCCAATGATAATTCCCTTTTGTGAATCTCGTTCAACAATAACTGTCGCCATCACATGAACGATCCCCTTCTCATTTGTCCGTTCCATTTGCTCAATAACCACGGCAAGTGAATGAGGGACCTCTTCCCTCGTCAGATGCAGTGCCTTCTCTCTGATTAACTCGGATACGATAAAACGCTCTGGATGATCGGTTACCTGATCCGCAGGATAATATTGCGGTCCTTCCGGAAGATATTTCGTAATGACCTCCAGCAGATTTTCAACATTATTTCCTTCCAGCGCGGAAATAGGAACGATTTCGGCAAAATGAAATCTTTCCTTATAAGAATCAATCACAGAAAGAAGTTGATCCGGGTGAATCCGATCAATCTTATTAATAATTAAAAAGATCGGTGTTTTGATATTTTGAAATTTCTCAAGAATAAATTCCTCACCCCGGCCATAGCCTTCCTCTGCATTGACCATAAACAAAATAACATCAACTTCTTTTAGTGTATTTTGCGCCACCTTCATCATAAAATCGCCTAGTTTATGCTTCGGCTTATGAATGCCTGGTGTATCGATAAAGATATATTGTGCTTGATTCGTCGTTAATACACCCTGTACCTTATTTCGCGTGGTTTGCGGTTTATCACTCATAATTGCTATCTTCTGGCCAATCACCCGATTAATAAAGGTGGATTTTCCAACATTTGGTCTTCCAATAATGGAAATAAATCCTGATTTAAATTCTTGTTTAGTTGCTTCTCTATTCATTTTGTCCTCCGATGTCAATGCTTCAGGCATTTATTTCTCTACTGAGCACTGCAGTACTTCTATTTTTATTTTACCCTATTTTTTTTATTATTTCACTGTTTGTAAGAATTTCGTCATAATTGTTTTGAATTTTCTTATAATTTATCCTTTATTCAGCATAACGAACAGAACGTTCCTTTTGACCCTGGTATCATCAAATTTTTATGTAACCTAACATAGAAAAACGTACTGTAATGATTGTTGCCACAAACATTACAGTACGTTTTTGAAAATTTTGGGCAGGAATATGATACACCCAATAATGACTGATGTAATCGCATAGACGATGACGGCACCTGCTGCTATATCCTTCGCCTGTTTGGCTAATGGATGATATTCTTCTGTAATGAGATCGACGGTCCGTTCTATCGCCGTGTTCACCATCTCCAATGAAAACATGCCGCCAACAGCCAGCAGGATAAATCCCCATTCCATAGCAGAAAGCTGAAGATAAAATCCAAGAAAAATGACAACTATTGCTGCAAGACAATGAATTTTCATGTTTCTTTCCTGCCGAAATGCATAATACACTCCCGAAAAGGCATAGGAAAATGAGCGAAGAAGGGCAATCTTTTTCTTACCGTCGTAGTCCGAATTCATCGAGAATTTCCTTTTGTCTTGAAAACATCTTTTTCTCATCTTCCTCCCGCTCATGATCATAGCCCAGAAGATGCAGAAAACCATGAACTGCTAAAAATCCAAGCTCACGCATAAAGGAATGTCCGTATTCGATCCCCTGCTCTTTTGCTTTGGCAACTGAAATAATGATATCCCCAAGAATTCTCGGTATATTAGCCCCAATTAATGGAATTTCTCCTTCTCCAAGTTCCTCCATCGCAAACGAAATTACATCTGTCGGTCTGTCTTTATCCCGGTACTCCCGGTTTATCTCTTGGATACGCTCATTTGTTACAAACGTAACTGATAGCTCACTGCCGGCCTCAACCTTTTCTTTACTAGCAGCAAAATTCAGCAGTTTTTCCAGTATTTCAATTTCTTCTTCCTTTAGTTCATCTGTTTCATCAATAAAATCGATCGTTAAACTCATGCATGTTTCACCTTCTGTTCCTTCAATACAGGATATTCTATTCTTGAGTGAAAGATCCCCTTCAATGTTTCACATAATGTATCGGCCACAATATCTAGTTCCTTCATTGTAATATCACATTCATTAAATTGATGATCCTGAAGTCGGGAAGCAATGAGATTGCGTACCAGCGCTTCAATTTGATCCGGCGTTGGTTGCCGCATCGAACGGACAGCAGCTTCCACACTGTCTGAAATTCCAACAATGGCAGCTTCTTTTGTCTGCGGCTTCGGACCTGGATAACGAAATTCCTCCTCTGACACCTCTTCTCCATTTTTTACCGCCTTATGATAAAAATACTTTAACAGAGTTGTACCATGATGCTGCTCGGCGATATCAATAATTTCCTTAGGAAAACGGTGCTTTCTCAGCAGCGCTGTACCATCCTTCACGTGATCCATAATTACAGCCTTGCTTGTCATCGGCTTTAAATGATCATGGGGGTTTTCAACATTCATTTGATTTTCGATAAAAAACTGTGGCCGTTTTGTCTTTCCAATATCATGATAATAACAGCCTACCCTAGCAAGGAGACCATTGGCACCAATCGACTCGCAGGCGCCTTCCGCCAGATTGGCTACCATAACACTATGATGATAGGTTCCCGGAGCTTCTGTCAATATTTTCTTCAGCAAAGGATGATTCGGGTTTGAAAGCTCAATAAGTTTCATGGTTGACAAGATCCCAAAGCCCGCCTCAAAGAATGGTAGCAGACCAATTGTAAACACGGCTGATAATAGGGCTGATGATAAGGCCAAAACAACAAAAATAGCGTAGTCCTTTAATGAATATTGCCCATTGCGCAGCAAGATGATCGAGAAAATGACTAATACGTTTACAATTGAAACAAATAAACCCGTTTGTAGGATTTTTGCACGATGGTTATGTTTACTTAAAAGCATAAGCGATGCATAGCCACTGCACAAAATGAAAATAGCAATTGTCACATGAAAGGAACCAGAAACACCTTCATTGAACATAATACTGCCGCAGATAGCGATGATCGCAGTATAAAGGATGGCTATTTTTTCTTCAATTAAGATCTTCAGCAGCATCGCCCCCATGGCAGCCGGAAATACAAAGGCTATATCTAAGCCATTATATACCGGGAAGAAACAGATTATCTTCATTAGCACGATCGACAGAATAAAAATCAGGCTAAACTGCATCAGATAACTATGCTTTGTTTCATTTTTTGCATCCAAATGATTAAAATAATAATATAGTGAGATCATAAAAATGAAGACCAGAACAAATAAACCGGCAAAAGGCTGTATCGAGCGTTTATTATCCAACAGGCCAACCAGCTGAAGCTGCCGATATATATCATGGTCAATTAATTGATTTTCCTCTACAATAATCTGGCCCTCAAGAATTTTTACGGGATCAACTTCTTCCACAGCTTGTTTCCTCAATTCCTTGGTAGCCTTTGGATCATAGAATTCATTTTGGATAATGGCATATCTTCCAAGCTCAATCACAGCATCCTTCAATGAGCTTTCCAGTGCTGTATAGCGTAATTCTTCCTCCAAATCCTTTTTGGCATTTTCTACGCTATTTGCCGGGATGCGACTGCCCATCACTTTATTAATGGCTGTAACAGAAAGGTCTCGGGCAATGGATAATTCATCATTAGAGGCCTGAAGCAGTGTGGTTAATGTAGCCTCAGACAGATTATTTGCTACTGTATCCGATAATTCTCCTTTTAAGCTCTTTAATTTATCCGCCTCAATATTTTCAATGTCCTTGTCTTCTGCTTTTGCCTTTTTCTCATATTCCTTATTGATTTTGATTGCAGAATCATAAATAGAGGTAATTAAATCAATCCGGTTTTGGGATATATCTCTATTTAAAATATACACATCTTTGACTTGATTTTCCGCTTCCTTCATTTTTTCAGATGTGCTGACTTTATCTTCAATCGTGATCGGCGAACGAATCGTCTGCTCGGCAATAGAGAATAATTCGACATCTAATTTCTCCGGCTTGACATTCGGATACAAGGCTATATACAGAATGACTCCAAGGATAACAAACAGAGCAACCCTAAAAAAAGTTATTTCTAAAAGGCTTCTGATCCTTAATAAATGGTGCTGCATCCCGTTCATACCACCTTTATCATAAGAAATTTCCCCTCATGTATTATGTAAAATAATAGCAGTTTTCCATCTAACTTTCATCAATTTCTAAAATTTGCCTTAAAATGGTCTTATTATCCCTCTATTTTATCCATAAACAGCACCCGGCAAACGATGGAGTTGTATACAAAAAAACCATTCGGAAATCCGAATAGTTCTTATTCTTTACTTTCGTAAGCCTGAATGATTTTCGCTACCAATGGATGACGAACGACATCGCTATGTTCGAGATTAATCATACCGACTCCCTGCACATCATGCAAGATTTCTTCCGCGATTATCAGACCGGATGTAACGCCCTTTGGCAGGTCAATTTGCGTTTTATCCCCGGTAATGACCATTTTAGAGCCAAAGCCAAGCCTTGTTAAAAACATTTTCATTTGAGCCATCGTAGTATTCTGCGCTTCATCAAGGATCACAAAAGCATCATCCAACGTACGGCCCCTCATATAAGCCAAGGGAGCAATCTCAATAATTCCGCGCTCAATCATTCTCACTGTCTGTTCGACCCCTAGGACATCATGCAGAGCATCATACAGCGGCCTTAGATAAGGATCGACCTTCTCCTTTAAATCCCCCGGAAGGAATCCCAGGCTTTCTCCTGCCTCCACAGCCGGGCGCGTTAAGATAATCCGCTTAACTGTCCCGCTTTTAAGCGCATATACTGCCATTACAACCGCTAAATAGGTTTTCCCTGTTCCAGCCGGACCAATCCCGAATACAAGATCATGCTTTTTAATTGCCGATATATAATAACGCTGGCCGATCGTCTTTACACGAATTGATTTTCCTTTTGCATTTTTTGCAATTTCCTCCTCATATAAATCCTTAAAATAGCTCAGCGTCCCTTTCTTCGCCATCTTCACAG
Source organism: uncultured Bacillus sp. (assembly GCF_946478885.1). Next base: position 26,837 of record NZ_CAMLDX010000001.1, read on the forward strand.
CATAGGCTACATCTCTTTGGCTGATGTTTATTCCCTTACGAATTACATAGAGCAGGGCATCCAGAATGTCTCCGACAAGCTCGACATGTTCAGGATTGCCGGATACATATACAGTCTCCCCTCTTGTAATAATGGAAACACCAAGTTCTAGCTCGATAACCTTTAAATTGGCATCAGAATTTCCGATTAAGGCAATCGCCTCATTTGAATCCTTTAGTTGTACATTCATCGTTTTTAAGTCTGTTGTCATTCCAACTCTCCTTGAATAATTGGTTGTCCTTGAGCAATATTTTCGATAATTTGGAAATGCACTGATATTTTTACTTTACCATTGTCTATAGCCTGGTGTAAAACTTTTTCTCCCTTAATGGAGGCATCCTCATCTAAATGGCTTTTGATATCCGCTCTTGCCATTTCCCGTGCAGTTTCGATCGCTTCGTCCTGAGAATAGATTCTCGTCTCCTGTTCCTTCTCCCTTATCGTCTCGCTGACAAAGGAAATGGGCAGCTTCCATTTCAAAAAACGGATTGTTTTCTCATTTGATTCTCTATCATACTGCTTATATTCTATTTTTTCAAATCCCCAGACCGGAAGAGAAAAATTCCCGGCTTTCATATAAATTTTGCGTCTTTCATTGCCATTATATACCTGAAAGGTACTTTTGATCGGCAGTTCAACATCAGTGCGATACCAGGTTTCCCCCCATACCTTACCTTTCGCCGGAACCGGGATGTTTTCTCCCTCTTTTCCGATTAATCCAGATACGAGCAGCTGTCCCTCCGCAACACTATCATGAATATCGACGACTTCTTTCCCTTCTTCAACAAACATATCGACAATAACTGCCTTCTTCTTGGCGACAAGATGCTGCGGGCTCAAATATTCAGGAGGCTCCGGCTCATTTTTCTCTACTACCTGAAGATGATAGGTTGTCCCGTTTAATTCAACACCAACCCATGTTATTTCTTCAATCTGATTGGACAAATGACGCTGGATCCCTTCTACATTATCGACAAACCACTGGAATTTTCCAGTTTTGATTCCTATTTTGTCTAGCTCCTTACGAATCTTATACTCTGTAGCCGGATCGGCACCGTTAATCGTTATACCCCAAATCATATTAGACAAAACTAGAATGATAATTGCAAACATACATGCTCCAATAAGCAGTCCGCTGTTTTTAAACATTTTTTTGAGAAAAAAGGGCGCGCCCTCCCGCTGTAAAAACTCTACCCTACAGCCGCTGCCTCTCATATAGATTCTGAACTTGTGCACGTCATTCAGTTTGATTTTAAAGGTAATTGATTGAACACCCTGCCGCCGGACATTCCATATGAATAATCCATTTCTTGTAAGATTATTAATTGATCGTTCAAGCCCCTGACCGGTAATTTTCACCACGACGCTTCCGGTATAGAAGTTCAGCCATTGGTTCTTCATCCACTTTCTCCTCCCGATTTGCTCATTCCGGTATTGGCAGCCTGTCCCATACTCAAGTCCGACTGTTGTGACAAGCACTGGGTCAGATTTAAGCATTGCTGCTTAAAAGGAAAATATTCCCTCCTATTTTATTCCTGCAAAAAAATGACCTGGTCAATTTTCCCCTCAAGCAGGATTTCTTCCGGCAATATTGTTTTTATCACTAAGGCCTTGCCTTTTATTAATAGCTGCCCTTGTTTCAAAAGCAGTCTTAGTTCATTATCAGAAAAAGTGATTAGCCCGCGATGGTTTTCGATATAAATATGTATATGGCCAATCATTGTGATTCGGGGTAAATCCATCATGACATCCTGAGGAAGCTCCATATTTTTTGTAATCCAGCTGCGGAGGTATTGTCCCCACTTTTTCGCCATAAAAAAGAACCCCCTTTCATCTCATATTTATGAAATTATTTATAAATATATGTATGAACCATTGATATAATTGTCCCTGTGAGATTATATTCGGGGTGAAAAACGACTATGACAGTAGCAAACATGATAAAAACGTTGGAATATATCTTAGGATTTCAAGGGAATCTGGACACCCTTCTTACACATAGAACGATTGCAGAACGATATTGTAGAGATAAAGGCTACTCATACAAGATTTATGAGGAAGTTATTTCAGGTGCGAAAGATATTGAAGAAAAGCAATCGTTAAACCAGTTACTAAATGATATTCAATTGTATGAAGCAATATTTGTAATATCGACAGACCGTATCAGCAGAGATAATTATTACACTCAATATGTAGCAAAGGTATTAGAAGACAATGATGTTTACATTCTGACACCTAAGAAGCTTTATGACCTTAACGGTGATGACAGATTGATGTTTGATATGTTGGGTGCTATGTCTTCTCAAGAATTACGTTTGATTGCAAAACGTCAAAAAAGAGGTAAACGTGAAGGTGCTAAGCGTGGTGAATGGGTGCAGGGTGTTCCTCCGCTTGTTTATACAAGAGGAAGGGACAAGAAGCTTGAAGTCATTGAATCTGAAGCAAATCTAGTTAGAACGATATTCAACTTTGCTGAGAGCGGTTATGGTATCCAAAGCATTGTGAGCAAGCTTAAAGGGTATAAAAAAAGCTGGAAATCCATTTACTAATACAGCAGTCTATACCATTCTCCATAATAAGACTTACACAGGCAGCATCATTTATAATATCAAAGACAAGAAGGGAAAAATCACTGAGACAATAGTAATGAAGAATGCTCATGAAGCAATAATCACTAAGGAACAATTCAACTTCTATCGCAAGGTAAAAGAATATGAAGCAAACTAAGGGGTTGCCTTAAGGGTAGCCCTTTTCTTTTTGCAATTGAATATGGGGGGGCATATTTCCACAAATTTTATGGCTAAATTTTTAGCTACCATGCTATGTAGGTTCAATCACACATTCACGAAAAATCCGAAGAAATAGACCTTCTATATGTAATTGATGGATTATACATATTCCTTTTTAAAAGTAACATAATAATCTTCAAAAGGAGGTTAAACATGTGGCGAAAGAAGGAAGAGTGAAAAAGTCGATTTGGAAGCGTTGGTGGTTTTGGTTATTAATCATCATTATCATTGGAATTGCATCATGCAATGCAGGTGGCGATGATGGCACAGATACGACAACAGACCAAGCAACAGAGGAAGGTAACGAGCCTGCCAAGGAAGAAGAAGCTAAGGAAGAAACCATGAGCGTTGGACAGCCTGCACAGGTGGGCAAATTTGAATATGTAATCAAAAGCTCAAGCGAAACAAAAGAAATTAAAGGCGAATTCACTGGTAAAACGACTACAGGTAAATTCATTGTCGTAGATTACAGCGTAAAGAACCTTGATAAAGAAGCACGAATGATTGACTCAGAATTATTTAGAATCAAGTCGGGTGAAAACGAATTTGAGCCAATGGTGGATGCTGATATCATGATGGCATTAGGAGACAAGAATCTATTCCTAGAAGAGGTAAATCCTCAAATGTCCCGAGAAGGTACAATTGTATTTGAGGTCCCTGCTGATTTAGCTACCTATGAACTACAGGTATCATCGGGAGTAGGTTGGTCCGGTGGAGAGTACAAAACAGTTAAGCTTAAATAGGGATAATAAAGAAGGCTCCAAAGGAGTCTTCTTTTGTGTTAACCTCATGAGGGCTTTTACATTCAAATTAGAATCAAGATAACAACCAATGATACACTACAAACGCTCATAAAACAGGAATGTGCTAGAACCACCTATAAATAAGCTCATATTTATGAAATGAAAGGGGGTTCTAGCACCCTTTTTTTGCTGTCGTTCTAACTTCGGGAATTCTTTCTCAAATAAGGCTTTTTCGCCCTTGGCGGACCAAGAACTTCTGACCATATTACCGCATCAATCAACTGTTTATCACGAATCTCCAATTCCTTCGGGTTATCTTCAGGCGACTGCATGGGTACCGGTTGAATTTGCTCGCGTACAAGCTGTGGCTCCGGTATAACTTCCGTCCCCGCTATCTTTGCCGGGCTACCGGCTTTTCCCTTGCTTTTCAGCCTTTTGGCTGCCGACTGCGACGCCGCCTTTTGCGGCCGTGGATCGAGTTGCTCATGAAGGGTGCGAGTCAGTTCCTGAAATAGGTCTGGCACATTTTCTAACGGACCAGCCGGATCAGATTTCTCCTTCATGGGAGACTGGCGGCTTTGTTGTTTCCCTTGAGATATCTCTTTTTTCTTTTTAAAAAAGGATGAAAGCACAGCAATCAAAACGACAATCCAAAAAGGATTTTCAAAGAAATGTTCCAAAGGAAGAACCTCCTTTCCACATCATGACGGGCTCTAATCCTTCTTCTGCTTATCATTCTTTCCACCAGACAGTCTGCTGATGGAATCCCTCATATCTGTATCCGCTGTAATATTTTGCAGATTTAAATAATCCATCACTCCAAGATTCCCACCACGTAACGCTTCAGCCATCGCCAGCGGAACCGTCGCTTCTGATTCCACTACCTTTGCCCGCATTTCTTCAACGCGCGCTTTCATTTCCTGCTCTTGGGCTACGGCCATTGCGCGTCGTTCCTCCGCTTTTGCCTGAGCAATTTTCTTATCTGCCTCTGCTTGTTCCGTCTGTAAATTGGCTCCGATATTTTTACCGATATCTACATCGGCAATATCAATCGATAAGATTTCAAAAGCAGTTCCGGAATCTAACCCCTTTGCAAGGACAGTCTGGGAAATCGAATCTGGATTCTCCAATACTTGACTGTGATGCTGCGAAGAACCAATGGTAGAAATGACTCCTTCTCCGACACGGGCAATGATAGTCTCTTCCCCAGCTCCGCCGACAAGTCTATCAATATTTGCCCGCACCGTAATTCTCGCTTTGGCCTTGACTTCAATCCCATTCATGGCAACCCCTGCGATGAAAGGAGTCTCAATGACCTTTGGATTCACGCTCATTTGTACCGCTTCGAGTACATCACGGCCGGCTAAATCGATAGCCGCACAGCGTTCAAAGGTTAATTCAATATTTGCCCGGTGTGCAGCAATTAAGGCATTCACAACGCGATCGACATTTCCTCCCGCTAAATAATGACTCTCCAGCTGATTCGTTGCTACATCGATACCCGCCTTATGCGCTTTGATCAGAGGATTAATGACACGGCTTGGAATAACGCGCCGCAATCTCATACCGATTAAGGTAAAAATACTAACCTTGACGCCTGCAGCAAGTGCTGAAATCCACAGCATGACAGGGACAAATGTGAATAATACAGCTAATAAAATAAGACCGATCACAATGGCAATTAATAAAAAGGCTGTTCCTGCTGTTACCATTATTGCTCAACTCCTTTAGTTTTTGTCTGAATCTACTAGTTCGCGTACGACAATTTTGGATCCTTCTACCTTCATAAACTTCACCTTTGTTCCCTTCGGAAGATAACTTCCCTCTGTCACAACATCGATCCGTTCATCCTCCACAAGAACCGTGCCTGATGGACGCAAATCTGTGAGAGCGATTCCACTCAGGCCGATTAGTTCCGTTCGGTTTTGATTCGAAACATATCCACTTTCTGTTGTCGTTGCATCGGTTAAAATTAATTTCTTAAAAAATTTCATTTGTTTATCATACACCTTTATCATGACCAGACAGGCCAAAATAGAAACTGTAAATGCAATGAGTAAGGAAAAGGCAATCAATACATAATTATCCGAGGCAAGGAAAAAACTCACCAAAAAGGCTCCAAATCCTAGTATTCCTAAAATTCCCCCTGGCAAAACCATTTCCAAAATAATAAGAATAATGCCGCCCGCAAAAAACAAGAACGCACCAAAACCGGAAATGCCTGCTATCAGATGCCCATAGAAGAATAACAAAAAGGCTGAAATCCCCACAATACCGGGAAGTCCTATACGCGGAGTAAACAACTCCAAGATCAGTCCGAGACAGCCTATTGTTAACAAAATAGGGATCACAGCCGGATGAATTAATAACTGTGCCAGCTGCTCCGGAAATGAAGGGTTCGCCCCCCCTTCGGAAACGATGGTGCGTGCTTCTGTAGCAATCGGAAATGCAGTCCATATAAAAGCTAAAGCAAATAGGAGCTTTTTTGCCATATGTCGTATCACAATGCTTAACCTCCTTTCATTGAGCCGTTATATATGGTTACGTTTGAAGGAAGGAATGGTTTCATTAAACAGCAAAAATATTTAGTGCATTCAAAAGGCTGCAGAACCCTGCAGCCTTTTATCTCATAATAACCGTTATGTTATGAAAGTTGTTGTTGTACCAGTTTATTTACAAGTGAACCGTCTGCCTTGCCTTTTACCTTTGGCATCACAACAGCCATCACTTTACCCATCTCTGCTTTAGATGAAGCACCCGTTTCTGAAATGGCCTGCTTGACAATTTCAGCTACTTCCTCCTCTGAAAGCTGTTCAGGCATGTATAACTTGACATATTTTAATTCAGTACGAATTTTTTCAACGAGGTCTTCACGACCTGCTTTATCAAATTCTTGGAGGGAATCCTTGCGCTGTTTTACTTCGCGTGAAAGGATGGTTAATTCTTCTTCTTCAGTAAGCTCATGACCAAATTTTAACGCCTCATTTTGCAATGACGCCTTAATCATCCGGATTACACTCAGCTTATCTTTTTCTTTATTTTTCATCGCTTGCTTCATATCGTTATTAATACGTTCGAGAAGACTCATGAAATTACACCCTCTCTTACCACTTGCGTTTTCTAGCAGCTTCAGACTTCTTCTTGCGTCTTACGCTAGGTTTTTCGTAGAATTCGCGTTTTCTAGCTTCTTGAATAGTACCAGATTTAGAAACAGTACGTTTGAAGCGTCGAAGAGCATCTTCAAGCGATTCGTTTTTGCGAACGACAGTTTTAGACATTCTCTTTCCCTCCCTCCGAGCACAACACACTTAACACTTACATTAAGTACATGATTTTCCATGTACTTTGCAATTATAATATAACCATGAAACTAGGTCAACTGTATTTCTTCCTAACTGCCGTCGATTTTGAAGTCTCTGTTCAACATCGGTTTTTTATTTTCCTGAAAATGATGCTTAGTGCTGTTGTTATTTTAGTTCTATCACCATGCGGATAACAGCGCTTGCAAATGAATGGACAAAAGCCCAAGACAAAGCAGAAGAAGCTGTATCAAACAACCTCTCCTTTTACTTCCGTATCTTCTAATACCCGTACAAATTGGCCTTTATTATACGGATAGCCTGCTTTTTCAATTTTCACTTTGACAATTTGACCGACCATTTCCTCTGTTGCCGGGAATACAACTTTTAAATAGTTATCGCTGTATCCTTCGTATAAGCCGCTCTCCGGGCTTTCCACAAACTTGTCTTCCGGAATTACCTCGAGCACTTCGCCTTCAAAGCTAGAAGCATATTCCTTGGCCAGTTGATCAGACAATGAGATTAAACGGTGAACACGTTCATTCTTCACTTCTTCATCAATTTGATCCTCCATGCGCGCTGCAGGAGTACCTGTTCGTTTTGAATATGGGAACACGTGCAGTTCAGAAAATTGATATTTCTTAATAAAATCGTATGTTTCCATAAATTCTTCTTCTGTTTCACTCGGGAATCCGACAATCACATCTGAAGTAACAGCCAGGCCTGGTAGGGCTTCTTTTAGTCGTTCAAGTCTTTCTGCAAAAAATTCCATAGTGTATTTTCTTCTCATTCTTTTTAACACACTGTTTGAACCTGATTGAATCGGGATATGAAGATGTCTGACAATCACGTTGGATTGCTTAATTACTTCAATGACTTCATCTGTAATCTGGCTTGCTTCAATAGAAGAAATACGAAGGCGCTTTAAGCCCTTCACCTGTGCCTCAATATCCCGAAGCAGCATAGCAAAATTATAATGATTTAAATCCTCTCCATAGCCGCCTGTATGGATTCCGGTTAAGACAATTTCCTTATAACCGGCATCGACCAGTTGTTGTGCTTGGTGAATCACTTCATGCGGATCACGGGAGCGCAATAATCCCCTTGCCCATGGAATAATACAGAATGTGCAGAAATTATTGCAGCCTTCCTGAATTTTCAAAGATGCCCTTGTGCGATCTGTAAAAGCTGGAACATCAAGTTCCTCGTACACACGGCTTTTCATAATATTTCCAACGGCGTTTATCGGAAGCCTTTCATTTTTAAACTGATCAATTAACGAAAGAAGCTTTATCCGATCCTGTGTCCCGATTACAATATCCACACCAGGGATAGCCATCACTTCGGCAGGGGATGTTTGTGCATAGCAGCCAGTTACACAAATAACCGCATCCGGATTTTTCCGAATTGCACGCCGGATAATCTGCCGGCTCTTTTTATCACCTGTATTTGTAACGGTGCAAGTATTAATAATGTATACATCTGATGTTGCATCAAAATCTACGCGTTCATAATCTTCTTGTTTAAATAGCTGCCAAATGGCTTCTGTCTCATAATGGTTTACTTTACATCCAAGTGTATGAAAGGCAACCTTTTGCATATTCATTTCACCCCAATAATTCTAAATGATAAGAAACAGCTGACAGCAGGTAAAGCGGTGCTGTTTCCGTCCGTAATATCCTTGGTCCGAGAGCGCATGTTTTAAACCCATTGTCCTCCAGCCGCTTTACTTCACCTTCTGATAGACCTCCCTCAGGTCCAAAAACGACAAGCAGCCTGTTTCCCCTTCTCAGTTCCTGCAATGAGGCGAAAAGGACAGAGTGTTCCCCTTGCTTAGCACTATCTTCATAAGCAATTAGTTTCGCATCATACTGGTTGCCCATCTCTATAATTTCTTGCAAAGTTACCGGATGCAATACCTCAGGTACAACCGTTCGATGAGATTGTTCCGCGGCTTCTTTAGCAATCTTCTGCCAGCGGACTACCTTCTTTTCTGCTTTTTTTTCATCCCATTTCACAACGGAGCGGGCTGCAGTAAAAGGGACAAACCGATCTGCACCTAATTCTGTACCCTTTTGTATAATCCATTCTAGCTTATCCCCTTTGGGCAAACCGCTCGCAACGGTAACTTCGACCGGAAGTTCCACTGATTCCTCGATCCATTGTATAACATCTGCCGCTACTTCTTCATCGGAAATTTTTGCTATGGAACATAGGGCTGTTTTCTTATCTTGAGCCACACAAAGAATAGTATCATTTTCCTTCATCCGCATCACTCGGCTAATGTGACGACAGTCATCGCCTTTGATATAAAAACAGTTTTCCGTAGGTGAATAGGGCGCAAAGTAACGCTGCATCTGTATTTCCACCTTTTCCTATCATGATTAAAAGGGGTGTGCGAATGACGCAGACCCCTTAAGCGTCAAGCGTTAAATTCTCTTTGCAATAAAAGCAACCCAGTCTTCCATCTGCAGTATTTCCACAATATCGAAGCCGGCTTTTTCGATGGCGTCCTTGACCTGATCTTTTTTCGGCTTAATAATCCCTGAAGAAATGAAATATCCCCCTTTTTTTACGGTATTTGCCACATCATCCGTAAAACGGAGAATTACCTCAGCAAGAATGTTAGCTACTACTACTTCGGCTTTTGTCTCAATTCCTTCAAGCAGATTATTCTGCGATACCGTGACAACGGAGTGGACCTTATTCAGCTTGATATTGAGTCTCGCTGATTGAACGGCGACTTCATCTAAATCAAGAGCCTGAACCTTTTCGGCACCGAGCATGGCAGCAGTAATGCTTAACACACCGGAACCGGTACCGACATCTATCACCGTGTCCCCCTGCTTTACCGTTCTTTCCAATGCCTGAATGCACATCACAGTTGTTGGATGGGTACCAGTACCAAATGCCATTCCCGGATCTAATTCGATGATCAATTCATCACTATTTACCGGGGTATATTCCTCCCATGTTGGAACGATCGTAAAGCGTTCCGAAACCTTTACAGGATTATAGTACTTTTTCCATGCTGTTGCCCATTCTTCCTCATGCACTTCTGACAAAGAAACACTGTTTTTCCCAATATCGATGTTATAAAGAATCAAATTATTGATTGACTCCTTAATTTCTTCTACTGTTTCGCCTAAAAAGCTGTTAACAGGTAAATATGCCTTAACAATAACGCCTTCTTCAGGGTAATCTAACGGATTGAGTTGGTAAATTTCGCCGAATTGATCTTCCCGCTCTTTTTCCAGTTCAAACGGATCTTCAATGACAACCCCGCTTGCCCCGGCTTCGTGCAGTATATTTGATATTGGCTCAATCGCTTCATTTGCGGTATGGATACTAATCTCTGACCATTTCATTGCGTCCAACTCCCATTTCTTTTATTCACCCTTGAAGGCCCTTTTCATTTTCCCAAAAAAGCTGTCATCTTCGTCATTCTTATAATTGGAACCGCTGATATCAGCAAATTCCTGCAGCAGTTGCTTTTGTTTTTCCGTCAGTTTGGTTGGCGTAATCACTTTGACAATGATATGCTGATCACCTGTACCGCGGCCTCTGACATTTGGGATCCCTTTCCCTCTTAAGCGGAATTTTGTACCAGTTTGCGTACCTGCCGGGATTTTCAGCTTTACTTTCCCATGTAAGGTCGGAACCTCTATTTCATCGCCTAATGCCGCTTGAACAAAAGTGAGAGGGATTTCACAATACACATCGTCTCCATCACGTTCAAAAAATTCATGTGGTTCAATATGGAAGACAACATATAGATCTCCTGCCGGTCCTCCGTTGATACCTGGCTCTCCTTGGCCGCTGATGCGAAGTTGCTGACCGTCATCTATACCGGCTGGAATTTTTACCGCAATTTTACGAAGCTTCTTTACTTTACCCGTACCGCCGCAGGTTGAGCATTTATGCTTAATTTCCTTACCGGTACCATTACAATAATGGCAAACACGACGGTTGACTATTTTGCCAAATGGTGTATTTTGCTCCGTATTTATTTGACCTGTACCATGACAATGTGAACAGGTTTCAGGCTTTGTCCCTTTTTTCGCACCTGTTCCATTGCAGGAATCACATGTTTCTTCACGCGGAATCTCAATTTCTGTTTCCTTACCGAAAACGGCATCCTCAAATTTTAAGGACATCGTATATTGCAGGTCTGCTCCTTGTCTCGGCGCATTCGGATCGCGCCGTCTGCCGCCGCCTCCGCCGCCAAAAAAAGTGCTGAAAATATCTTCAAAGCCGCCAAATCCGCCAAAGTCTGCTCCGCCTCCGTAGCCGCCAAATCCTTGGTTAGGATCTGCATGACCAAATTGGTCATACTGCGCGCGTTTTTGCTCATCGCTTAAGACCTCGTAGGCTTCGTTTATTTCCTTAAATTTTTCATCTGCACCCGGCTCTTTATTAATATCCGGGTGATATTTTTTTGAAAGTTTTCGATATGCCTTTTTGATTTCATCCTGTGACGCGCCTTTGCTTACGCCAAGTACCTCATAATAATCTCTTTTACTCACCGATTGCCACTCCCCGAATCATTTCACATAAAGATTATTTTAGCATTGCCATATTTGTTCATGCAACATGTTTACCTGCTATTGAATAAAAAAATCAAAGCCAAGTTAGACCTGACTTTGACTTTCCTTTTTTCCAAAAACCCTTTGAGGGTTCTTTACAGCATATTGCCTTTCTCTTCGATTGTGAAAGCTAAATATAAAGAAAATATTTATTTTCAGAAGTTCGAGCAGGATTTTCGTTCAAAAATCCCACATTTCTTATTTATCGTCTTTAACTTCCTCAAATTCAGCGTCGACCACATTATCATCCTTGCCTGTGTTGCCCTGACCTTCTGCTCCCTGTGCAGCTTGTGCCTGCTTCGCTGCTTCTTCGTACAGCTTAACGGTCAAGTTTTGAACAATTTCCTGAAGAGCATCCTTTTTCGCACGGATTTCATTGATATCGTTTTTCTCTATCGCTGCCTTCAGTTCATCTTTGGCCGCATTCGCTTTTTGAATTTCAGACTCGTCTACCTTACCTTCAAGTTCCTTCATTGTTTTGTCCGTTTGGAAAACAAGCTGATCAGCTTCGTTGCGAAGCTCAACTTCTTCTTTGCGCTGTTTATCCGCTTCAGCATTCATTTCAGCTTCTTTAATCATTTTATCGATTTCATCTTCAGAAAGACCTGTTGAAGATTTAATGGTAATCGCTTGTTCCTTGTTTGTACCAAGGTCTTTCGCACGGACATTAACGATACCGTTTTTATCGATATCAAAGGTTACTTCAATTTGCGGAACTCCTCTTGGTGCCGGAGGAATGTCTGCTAATTGGAAGCGACCGAGAGTTTTATTATCGGCAGCCATTGGACGTTCTCCTTGAAGGACATGAATATCCACTGCAGTTTGGCTATCAGCAGCTGTTGAGAATACCTGTGATTTAGATGTTGGGATTGTTGTATTACGATCAATCAGCTTCGTAAAGACACCGCCCATTGTTTCGATACCCAATGAAAGTGGAGTAACGTCCAACAGAACAACGTCTTTCACATCCCCTGTGATGACACCGCCTTGAATGGCCGCACCCATTGCAACCACTTCGTCTGGATTTACGCCCTTATGAGGCTCCTTACCAGTTGCTTTTTTAATCGCTTCTTGTACGGCAGGAATACGTGTTGAACCACCGACAAGAATCACTTTGTTGATTTCAGAAGTAGATAGGCCGGCATCCTTTAAAGCCTGGCGCGTAGGTCCCATCGTCCGTTCAACTAGGTGTGAAGTCAGTTCATCGAATTTTGCCCGTGTTAAAGTCACTTCCAAATGCAGAGGACCGGCTTCTCCTGCAGAGATAAACGGCAGGGAAATTTGTGTGCTCATAACACCGGATAGGTCTTTCTTAGCCTTTTCAGCAGCATCTTTTAAACGCTGTACAGCCATCTTATCTTTTGATAGGTCAATGCCGTTATCTTTTTTAAATTGATCTACTAAATAATCAATAATTACTTGGTCAAAATCGTCACCGCCAAGACGATTGTCACCAGCAGTTGCCTTTACCTCGAAGACACCATCGCCCAATTCCAAAATGGAAACGTCAAATGTACCGCCACCTAGGTCATATACAAGAATGGTTTGGTCCTCATCCACTTTATCTAAACCGTATGCAAGCGCTGCTGCAGTTGGTTCGTTAATGATCCGTTCCACATCTAAACCAGCAATTTTTCCGGCATCCTTTGTAGCCTGACGTTCTGCATCATTAAAATAAGCAGGCACTGTAATGACAGCCTTTGTGACCGGTTCACCCAGGTAGCTTTCAGCAGATGCTTTTAAATTTTGTAGAATAATGGCAGAAATTTCCTGAGGGCTGTATTCCTTCCCTTCAATTTCCACTTTATAGCTTGTTCCCATATGGCGTTTGATCGACATAATCGTATTAAGATTTGTGATCGCTTGTCTTTTGGCTACTTCCCCTACTTGACGTTCACCATTTTTAAATGACACAACTGAAGGAGTTGTACGGTTGCCTTCCGGATTTGGAATTACTTTTGGTTCTCCCCCTTCTAGCACAGCTACGCAGGAGTTTGTTGTTCCTAAGTCAATACCAATAATTTTACTCATTTTTCCTTTTCCTCCCAATCAAGTATGTAACTACTGATTTACTTTTACCATCGATGGACGGATCACTCTGTCCTTTAACACATAACCTTTTTGGAATTCGTCTATGACGATATTCGGATCAAAATTCGGATCCTCTGCCTGCATCACAGCATGATGGACATTTGGATCAAATTCCTTGCCAACTGCTTCAATAGCCTCTAATCCTTCTTTTTTCAGCGCTTCAAACAGGCTACGGTAGACCATTTCCATTCCTTGTAAAATCGACTTGGCCTGTTCATTATCCGTCTCCATATTTAATGCTCTCTCAAAATTATCAATAGCAGGCAATAGATCTGTCAATAAACTTTGTGCTCTATATTTTTCGGCTGCTGCAAGATCCAGTCTTGCACGGCGACGAGAATTTTCAAAGTCTGCTTGAATACGAAGAATACGATTTTCTGCTTCCTCTAGCTTTGCTTCAAGCTCTGCATTTTTCCTGCTGAGCTCCTCCAAATCTTGTTGTAATTGCTCCGATGAAGCAGCTTCCTGATTTGCAGCAGCCTTTGAAGCTTCTTCTTGAGCATCTGCAGTTGTCACTTTTGACTGGCTTTGCTGCATTTCCTCAACAGTCTCGACAGTCGTTTCTTCCTGAAATAAATCTTTTTCTGCCACCATAGTCACCTCCTCTAAATATTTGGTGGTTCACATTGTGAATCATCATTTATGAAAAACACATTGAAAGGGATGGAAAAAGATTCCACCCTTATCAATATTTCCACGTCTATTTCGTTTGATACAATTTAGTCAGTACCGTTGACAAATCCTTTGCTAAAACTTGCATCAAACTGACGACACGGGAGTATTCCATCCTCGTCGGCCCAAGTATCGCAATGGATCCCAGTTGTTCTCTGCCAACTGAATAGGTAGCTGTAATTAAACTGCAATCCTCCATGGCGCTGTTTTTATTTTCCCTGCCAATCCGGATGTGAATTCCTGCAGGGGTTTTTTGCATAAGTTCATAGAAATCATTTTCCTGTTCAATCAGCCTCAGCAAATTACGTACTTTTTCAATGTCATGAAATTCCGGTTGGCTTAGCATATTGGTTTTACCGCCAAAAAATAGCTTTTCATTGTGTGTCATCTTCAATGAAACGGCCAAGTTTTTCAGGATATTGTCATATTGATGGATATGTTGCCGCAACAGTACGGCTATTTCCTTAAAAATTTTATCATTTAAATAGTCAAGCGAGACGCCCGTTAAACGATCATTTAAGATATTTACAAGTTTTTCAATATCACCGGAATCCAGAGATTCAGGAAGATAAAACATTTTGTTTTCAACATGTCCTGTATCTGTGACAATGATTGCAATCGCGGTTTCTTTGTTGAGCGGAACGATTTGAATTTTCTTCAGCTTATGTTCCTTAACAGTCGGTCCAAGAACGATGGCCGTGTAGTTCGTCAGCTCTGATAATATTCTGGCTGAGTTTTTCACAATCAGTTCCATTTCGTAAATACGCTCAGCAAAAATGGATTTGATTTTAAACAGATCTTGACGCTCTAATTTTTGCGGTGACAGCAAATGATCGACATAATAGCGATACCCCTTTTCGGATGGGATTCTACCAGATGAAGTATGAGTTTTTTCAATGAATCCAAGTTCCTCTAAATCCGCCATTTCATTGCGAATAGTAGCTGAACTAAATAAAATTTCATCCTTTTTTGCCAAACTTCGCGAGCCGACCGGCTGTGCATTTTGGATGAAATCATCAACGATCACTTGCAAAATAAGCAATTGACGATCAGTTAGCAATATTCATCACCTCTGTTAGCACTCTTTATTAACGAGTGCTAATTCTACTAATAAATTATCAAATAACATGGTATGATGTCAATAAAAACGCTACTAGTTTTTTCGATCATATGCATAAAATTGTCGAATATTGTAAAAAGGTCCTGCCAGTGAATAAATGATTGCTTTTTTCTCCATTTATTATATTAACATCCGGAGAAAAGTTGAATAAAAAGCAAAGAATGGTATATAGTGCAGAATGGCTATAAAAAGGCTTGAAATGCCTCGTTTCCTAAAAATCGTCCATATTTCGTCAGCCGAATAAAGCCATCCTTAACAGAAAGCAGCTCCTTTTGAATCAGATCTTCGATGACATCCTTAAAGTACACCAATGGATTTTCAGCATATTTCTCCTGAAAAACGACTATGGAAACACCGCTTGTTTTGCGCAATCCAAGAAACATTTCTTCTTCCATCATCTCCTTGCGCGTAACGGTATGCTCTTCGTAAATCGGTAATTTTCCCTGCTCCAACGGGGATATATATTTCTTTAGCGGGCCGTAATTGGAACGCCTTACTCCATTTAAATAGCAGTGAGCCCCGGCGCCAAAGCCATAATAATGATTATTATCCCAATAGGTCAGGTTATGACGGCTTTCATAGCCTTTTTTGGCAAAATTGCTGATTTCATATTGCTGATATTGATGCACTTCCATTTGCTCGATCAGCAGTTCATACATCGCCGCTTCGTCATCTTCGCCAGGAAGCTGCAGCCTGCCTTTATTCATCAACTGATAAAAAACCGTTTTCGGTTCAATAATGAGAGAATACCCGGAAAAATGGACCGTTTCTAGGGAAAAAGCAGTCTGCAGTGTATCCCGGAAATCTTCAATTGTCTGTCCGGGAAGACTGTATATTAAATCAAGGCTAATATTGTCAAAGCCGATTTTCTTCGCAGAAGCAACCGAATGGAACACATCCTCTGCGCTATGAGTCCTGCCGATTCTTTTTAACAGATCATCATGAAAGGATTGAACACCAAAACTCAGGCGGTTAACGCCTTGCTCATATAACAATCTGAGCTTTTCTTCTGATAAATCACCCGGGTTCGCCTCAACGGTAAATTCGGTCATTTCATTACATGGCAAGTACCTATGAATGATTGTAAACAGACGTTCAAGCTGCCAGACCGTCAGCGCTGTGGGCGTACCTCCACCAATAAAAATCGAGCATAACCCGTCTTGAGGTGCAGGAGCAAGCTCCAATGTCCATTTCATTTCAGTTTCAAGCGCTTCAAGATACTGTTCAACGGGCTGTCCTTTTAGTAAAACCTTATTAAAATCACAATAATGACAAATATGTTCGCAGAATGGAATATGGATATAAGCTGCTTTTGCCATTTTCTTATCTCCCTTACATAGGAAAAAAGAGGTTTATTCTGCTTAACAACAAAAGAAAGCAGCCAACCTCTTCCCTCTATTCTACTTTATTTGCTAACCCTCACGGCGGATACGATTATTTCTTAGAACTGCTGCTATCATCCATTTTCAGAACAGCCATAAATGCTTCCTGTGGCACTTCGACAGAACCTACCTGCTTCATGCGCTTCTTCCCTTCTTTTTGCTTTTCTAAAAGCTTACGTTTACGGGAAATATCGCCACCATAGCATTTTGCCAAAACATTTTTACGCATTGCTTTAATGGTAGATCTTGCCACAATCTTCTGTCCGATTGTAGCTTGTATAGGAACCTCAAACTGTTGACGCGGAATTAATTCCTTCAATTTTTCAACGATGACTTTTCCACGGTCATAAGCAAAATCTTTATGCACGATAAAGCTCAGGGCATCGACCTTCTCGCTATTTAATAAAATATCCATTTTTACAAGGCTAGAAGGCTTATAGCCAATCAGTTCATAATCAAAAGAAGCATAGCCTTTCGTGCTCGATTTTAGTTGATCAAAGAAATCATAAACAATTTCTGAAAGTGGAATTTCATAAATGATACTTACTCTGTTTTCGTCTAAGTACTGCATATCAATAAAATTCCCGCGCTTGTTTTGACAAATCTCCATAATAGCACCTACAAACTCATTAGGAGACATCATCGTTGCCTTTACATAGGGTTCTTCAATCTTTTCAATTTTAGCCGGTTCAGGCATATTAGAGGGATTATCCACCTTCAGCATCGTTCCATCTGTCATCGTTACTTCATAAATAACACTTGGAGCAGTGGTAATTAAGTCAATATTAAATTCACGTTCAATCCGCTCCTGTATGATCTCCATATGAAGCAACCCAAGAAATCCGCAACGGAAACCAAAGCCAAGCGCCTGTGATGTTTCAGGTTCAAACTGAAGGGCGGAATCATTTAATTCGAGCTTTTCTAAAGCATCACGCAAATCGTTAAATCTCGCACTGTCAATTGGGTACAATCCGCAATATACCATCGGATTTAACCGACGATAACCTGGGAGCGGCTCTGAAGCACCGTTTTTGACATTGGTAATTGTATCCCCGACCCGAGTATCCCCAACGTGTTTGATCGAGGCTGCCAAATACCCAACATCTCCAACCGCAAGCTCATCGACCGCCATCGGTTTTGGATTGTGAACACCGACTTCGGTCACCTCGAACTCTTTACCGGTTGCCATAAATTTAATCTTGTCACCAACTTTGACCGTCCCGTCCATAATTCTAATTGAAACGACCACTCCGCGATACGCATCATATACAGAATCAAAAATGAGTGCCTTCAAAGGAGCATCCGGATCGCCAGATGGTGCAGGCACTTTTTCCACGATTTGTTCAAGAATATCTTCAATTCCGATACCTGCTTTGGCTGAAGCGAGGACTGCCTCTGAAGCGTCTAAACCGATCACATCCTCAATTTCCTGTCTGACGCGTTCCGGTTCTGCACTGGGCAAATCAATCTTGTTGATGACCGGGATGATTTCCAAATCATTATCAAGTGCTAAATACACATTCGCTAAAGTTTGGGCTTCAATCCCCTGTGCCGCATCGACCACTAGGACAGCTCCTTCACAAGCCGCCAGGCTGCGGGAAACCTCATACGTGAAATCCACGTGTCCCGGTGTATCAATCAGATGAAAAATATAGGTTTCTCCATTTTTAGCCTGATATTTCAATTGGACCGCATTTAACTTAATCGTAATTCCACGTTCTCTTTCTAAATCCATAGAATCGAGAAGCTGATCCTTCATTTCCCGTTTTGTCAGCGCCTTTGTCTTTTCTAAAATTCGATCCGCTAATGTCGATTTTCCATGATCGATATGAGCAATGATGGAAAAATTGCGAATCCTTTCCTGTCTCTTAAGCCTAGCTTCTCTATTCATATCGTTCACTCCTACTAACATCCACATATACACTATTTTTGATTATATCAGCAGGATTATGAAGATTCAATAATTCCTTTTTTATTGATCATGTCCGCTTATCCCATACAAATCCCCTCGGTAAAAAGAGAGATTCCCTATTCTTAGATATGCTGCATGAGACTGGCAATTAAATCGAGCGATTTTTCCATGGCAGCAGAAAGGATTTCAGCCATTTTTTTTCCCAATGACGAGAAAAAATTATAGGCCTTCATCTCCTCAAGCTGTTCCTTTTTCTTTTCTAAATCATGGCTGGAAACTTCATTGCCGAGGATAGATGCCTGCAGTTCTTCATCCTCCTCCTTTAGAGTAAGTGCTCCCTTAAAAGCCTGATCATCATAGCCCTTCATACTATGAATCCCTTCGTTTGCCTGCTGCATTCCAAATAAGACTGCGATAAACATGGCACAAACAAGCATGATTGCCTTAGCCATAAACCCCTTCATCAAGCGGCACCTACCTTTTAATTCTCTTGTGCAGGCTCTGTTGTAGGCTGATTCACCTTCTCCGCCTGCCAGTAATATTCACCGAGGACATCTGCCAACGCTTCCGCTGAGCGATTTAATTCTTCAAATGTGTTATCCACTCCGCCAAATTCAATGAGAATGGCATTCTCGGATATGTCCTGATTAAATTTTCCGTTTGTTCCTGCTCCCGCTTTAGTAAAAGCTCCGCGACTTAAACCATTATATCTTTCCTGCAGGAGTTCATGTAATTGATTGGCAAATGCTAAATTCTTTTCGTAATTAGCGTGTTCTCCTCCGACAATAAAGGCTAATTTGGCATAGGATACACCATTGATGACTTTTGTAGTATCCTTCTTTCTCCGTGAATCCCGGTGGATATCAATTAAATACGTCAATTCACGATTGTTGGTGACAGCTGCTTCCACAACCGTTCTCGATTCCTGATAGGACTGAACATATGACCAGCCTTTTTTCAACAGATTTGCCTGAATATCTGTCTTATCGACAACCGTTCCAATCCCGCGCTTTTCTAATTCCTCCTTAAGCTTGTCTCCAATTCTTGTGACGTTTAACTGAGAATGAAAAGCCAGATCGGGATTTGTCACACCCTCCAAATAAGGAAGAAACGATTCGCGATTATGCGTAAAATACACATAGACTACCTTTTTGTCTCCTGTTGTATTTGGCGGAGTTTCCGACTGTCCGCTGCCGGGCTGGCTTTCCAAACCCTCTGTATTCTGCAGCGCTGCCTCTTGTTCTGCCTGTAATATTTCCATTGGCGGGGCGGATTCAATCGGCATATTCGTATAATTTGTTCCTTCCCCTGCGACGAGTATTTCTGTATCAAACAATGAAAAGGCGGGCAATTCTCTCCCGAGCAGACTCCTTGGATCATCTAGGTTTATGTTTGTTGTCAATTGAAAAAAATAGGAAGACAGCTTTGGAGTTGCTGCTTCCTTAGGCAGCCCATGCAAAAAATAATGATTTTCCCATGCCATTAAGTGATAGAGCATTTCGCCCGTCATATTTGAAGCTGCAGAGTTGACTGAATCCGATGAGGGTCTATATTGTGGCTGTAAGGAGGTCAACAAGCCGCTGACGGAGAAAATCAGCAGCAAAAACAAAACGAAGCCAATGAAGGCCTTCACAATGCTTGTCCCTTTAACGGAGATCATCACCCTGTTTGTTTTTAAAGATTTCATTATCCCACCTCTTCTAAGCAATTCTACTAATTAATATGTTATTGCTAGAAAAGATAGAACAATGAAAAGCGGAAGGCGTCCAGACCGGGTTCTCTTGCTTCTATCTTGTATGAAAACCGGTGTTATCCTGATTGATTGCCTGATGCAGACTGGCATTCAGCCCATTAGCCAATAAATTTGCCATGTCTTCAATAAACACATCTACTTCCTTCGGTGTCACCATCAAATTATGTCCCAGCGGTGCCAAGACCTCGTAAATGAGCTTTCTTTTTTCTTCCTCCGCAAGCGTGCCGACCATTCCTAAAAAGGCATTTCGATGATGCTCTTCAGGCAAATCTTCTTCAGTCAGCTTTTTTCGCTTTCCAAATGTCATCCCGGCAGGAGCCAATGAACGAGATGGACGATTTCCTTCGCGAAGTTCCTTTCCAAAATGCTTCAAAATATAATCTATGGTGTCACTCGTAATAGAAACAGCGTCAACCACCGTCGGAACACCGATAGCGATCACCGGGATTCCCAATGATTCTTTACTTAATTCCTTTCTTTTATTTCCGACTCCAGAACCAGGATGAATACCTGTATCTGAAATCTGAATCGTAGAATTTACTCGTTCAATTGAGCGTGCGGCCAAAGCATCAATCGCAATCACAAAGTCCGGCTTTGTTTTTTCGATGACCCCTGTGATGATATCGCTTGTCTCAATACCGGTTAGCCCCATTACTCCTGGTGCTAAGGCACTGACAGGGCGATAGCCTTTATCCACGTTTTCCGGTTGCAACTGATAGAGATGCCTTGTAACCACAATATTCTCGCAGACTTGCGGACCAAGTGCATCCGGGGTTACATTCCAATTTCCCAAGCCCACCACTAGACAGGAAGCCTCTTTTCCGATTCCGACCTGCTCCAGAAAATGAGAGAATTCTTTGGCAAATATTCTTTCAACTTTTTTTTGCAATTCGGTATCACCCTGCCTGATCCCTATTACCTCAAGCGTTAAATACCGGCCTTGCTTTTTTCCAATCGCTTTTTCTCCCTCTTTTGTTACTTCAACAAAGGAAACGGCAATATCCTCCTCTTCTTTTTCCTTAATGATTACCCCTTCAATTTTCGAGACATTCTCTGCCTGACCGATAACGGAACTCTTCTCTGCCATCATTTCATGCGCTTCAATAGCCAAATCCGTTCTGATTGAATATTGGCTTAAATCGATTGAATCCTTCATATCGAATCCCCCTTGCTCACTCATTTTAACCATTATTTCCATTTTTACCGTAATGGCAGCAATTCATTCAACCTCATACGAGAAGCTTCGCCATTCCTTTGAAATTAATCGTGAACTATTGCAATATTGATGTGCGTTTGATAAAATATCTCTTGTTCTTACTTACGATAGTGGAGGAATGTATCGTCGAGTTCATATAGTCTCGATGTTTTTTTTAGGAGGTGAAGGGAATGCCAAATATTAAATCAGCAATCAAACGTGTAAAAACTAGCACTGAAAGCAATGCGCAAAACAATATGACAAAATCTGCGATGCGTACATCTGTAAAGAAAGTAGAAGCTGCAATCGTACTAAATGACGCTGAAGCTGCTAAAAACTCTTTTGCAGAAGCTGCTAGCAAGCTGGACAAAGCTGCTGCTAAAGGTCTTATCCATAAAAATGCCGCTGCCCGTAAAAAATCCCGCTTAATGAAAAAAATGAACGCATTGAATGCATAAAAATAAAAAGACTGTCTGATTTTGTCAGACAGTCTTTTTATTTCTTGGATTTCGTGAAGGAAGAGGGCATACAGCTTTCTCTTTGTACGCTCCCTACCAGCGCAATCACGCTGGATTAACATCTCCGGTTGAATATAAAAAATTATTGAAGGCGCAGCAAAAATAGTTCAATTAATAATTCTTTATTCATCTGCCCGCTTTTCATTCTAAAATCAACATCAGCCAAATCCTTTATTATACGAGTTAATTCCTCATCACTAAATTTTTTAGCCTGCCCGGCCGCCAACTTCACACGGAAAGGATGCACTTTAAGATGACCAGCAATTTGCTGTTGCCCATATCCGCGCCTGCTTAATTCTTTAACCTGATAAATGAGGCGGAATTGCCCGGTGATCACGGAAAGGATTTTAATCGGTTCCTCATTTAATTTCAGCAAATCATAATAGATCCTAAGTGCTTCATCAATTTTTCGACTCATAATTTTATCGACCAAAGCAAAGATATTCTGTTCCAATGAACGGGATACCAGCTTTTCCACCGTCTGAACATCAATCGTGAGTCCCTTTCCAGTAAAGAGAGCCAGTTTATCAACTTCGCCTGTCAGCATAAACAAGTTGGTACCTGCCAAAGTCAACATCATATCTACTGCTTGTGGTTCGATGGATACCCCGTTAAATTCCGCTCTTGAACGAATCCAATTTTTCAGCTCGGCTTCATTTAATTTTTTTGCATCAAATACGATGGCCTTTTTCTTCAATGCCTTTGTCAGTTTTTTCCGTTCATCCAATTTTTCATAGGGCGCAATAAAAACAACAATCGAATACGGAGCCGGATCCTTCAAATAATTTTCCAGTCTTGCCAGATCATGTACGACTTTCTCCTTTGATTTCTCAGCTGTTAAAAAAGATGGATTATGTAAAAATAATAGCTTTTTCTCTCCTAAAAAAGGCAGGGTTTCAGCATCCTCCAAGGCTATTTCAATCGGAGTATCATTTAAATCGTAGACGGACAAGTTAAATTCTGCATCTTCTTCATGCAAAACTTGTTTAGTCAAAAGATGCTTTGTTTCGTTAATAAGAAATGTTTCATTTCCATATAATAAATAAAGCGGAGAAAATTCATTTCTTTTCATTTGTTTCCATAATTCTGCAATCATTCTTTTCGCTCCGATCAAAATCCGATTTCTTATCTTTATGGTAATGAAGCGAAAGAGATTTGACAAGTAGGCACAAGGAATTGGCACTGCAAAGAATGCCAATCCCCAATCTATAGTAAACGTCAACTATCCAATCCCTAGGAAATCAGATAGTAACGGTAAAACGATATTACTATTTTGACCCATTAGCTACTGTCTATTTGTGACAACTATTGTCATGGCTCTGAAAAGCACGAAAGGGATGGTAGATTTTTTCTTTGTAATCGCTTATACTAATAATCAGAAAACTAGGAGGGGATTGCCATGAATGAATTTGAACAAAAAGTCCAATGCAACAGAAATGACGCTGTAGATTCAGGGGTAGGCTTTATTGTATCTTTCGGTTTCTTTGCAACATTATTCATTATCGCAACAGTTGTCAAACTCGTTGCTGCTTAATTTACATATTGCATAGAAGAGGGACTGCCAAGGATGGCAGTCTTTTTTTATCGGCATTCATCCGTTGTTGAAAAGTATTAACCAAGGTGAGGTGAAAAGATTTTAAATATTTAAATACGTAATATACTATGGATGTTGAACAGAAAAGGTTCCTGCTTCTTTTCTGAAGGAATAGGTGATGGCTCCGTTTTGATCGGTTCGGAGAATATTTATATTTCGACGACGTAATTTTTCAATGACCTCTGGATGAGGATGCTGATAAAGGTTATTCTCGCCCACAGAAATGACAGCGGTATCCGGCGATATTTGAGCAATAAAAGCGTCACTAGTGGAGGACTTGCTTCCGTGATGACCCACCTTTAGTACATCTGCTGTAAGAGTCGGATAATCCCTCAATAACTTTTTCTCTCCCTCTTCTTCAAGATCTCCGGTAAACAGCCAAGTAAGCCCGCCCAGCTCTGAATATAATACAATCGATCCATCATTGCCCCCAATGTGACCATTTTCTTTCGGTGATAAAACCTGAAAAAGATACGTTCCACTCTTCCAGCTGTCGCCTTCATGAACAAATGTCACCGGGACCCCGCGGTCTTTGGCCAGCTGAATGAGCCTGAGCTCCACTTCATTTTTTTCTTTTACATCAGGCAGGACTAATTCCTTGACCTTTAATTCCTGTAATACAGCTTGAGCCCCTCCTGCATGATCCAGATCACCATGGGTTAAGATCAATTTATCAATGGACACGGCACCCTTGCTTTTCAAATAAGGCACCACCGTATCCTTGCCTGTTTCATAGCTGTCACTCCTTATCTGCCACTGCTCCTTTTCAAAAACGATGCTGCCCCCTGTGTCGATCACATATTGCCCTTTTCCTAGAGGAAGCCTGATAAAAATACAATCGCCCTGACCGACATCAAGAAAGGTAATCTCCCCTTCCAAAGGATAATGATTCAGGATATACTGTACGCTGAAAAGAAGACAAGGTACCCCAAGTAGCAGCATCCTAACTTTTGCTTTTCCTTTCGTACTTGCTTCCCATATAACAAAAAGCAGGAAAAATCCCCAGCCATATAATAGCAATAGGGGTGGTTCCGGTCTTCCCAGCGCGATGGTATTCCAAGGCAGAGAGGCTACTTTTGCCGTGATTTCATTCATTCGTACAATGATGCCATTCAACAGTTCAAGCAATGGTGTAACAATGTCTCCAATTAGTAAATGAAGGACAAAGCCAAAAAGGACGTACGGGAGCAAAATAAGATTAAACAGCGGTATATAAAGCAGGTTAACAAGAAGCGAAATAATGGAAAATTCAAAGAAAGAATAAAGGAGCACCGGTGCCGTACAGATCATGGAAATATAAGAGGTTGAAAACATTAGTGAAAGTGGATGCCTGCAATTTGCCAGGATAATAGGGGCCGACAAAAGAAGAGATAGGACAGCGATAAAAGAAAGCTGAAACCCTATGTTATAGATAGCATACGGGGCTGTAAAGACATAGAGAAGAAATGTGAAGCTAATGACATCCAGAACGCTGACACGCGAATGATCTCTTCTTCCCGTACTAAGTAGAAGCAGCATAGTCATCAGTACCGAACGGATGACAGAGGGCGAAGCTCCGGCTAACACACCATAAAGCGGGAGACAGATGAACAGAACGAGCATACTCTTTTCTCTCGTTACGCCAAGCCGTAGCAGAAGATAATATACAATGGCGACAATAATCGTGATATGGAGACCTGAAATAGCTAAGAGATGAACAATTCCAAGTTCACGGTATTGCTCCATTATATTCTCCGCAATCAAATCATCAGTGCCAAACAGGAGGGCTACTGCAAGCGGTACAGTTTCTTTGGGAAAATGGGATTCTACATAGCGAATCCCTTCCATACGGATTTGTTTTATTTTTGTCAAAATACCTGAGGTTTGCTGGCAGGACGCTAAACGGATTTCCTCCGGCTCCATCAGCCAATAAATATGATTTCGTTCTAAATAGACTCGGTAGTTAAAGGCATTCTCATTAGAGGCAGATTTTGGCTTATTGAGGGTGCCTTTGATGCGGCAGACAAGTCCTGGGGATAAATGCTGCTGGAGATATTTCTTTTCCTTCTCAGATTTTATGCGATATTGAACTAATAATCTTTCACCGCTGGTCTGATCCTTTGCTTTCAGCGTCAGTTTATCACCATCTATCGTTCCTGCTTCATGGAAAAATAGAAGAAAGTTTTCTTCATTACCGGTCAGCCTCGAATGCTGCTGGAATTCGGCTATTTCCGAGCGCACATAAAAGACAAGAAATAAAATGAAAATCACCCACAAGCTTCTACTGTCAAACTTTTTTCTTTTTTGTAGAAAAAGAAATAGGAAGCCAAATGAGACAATAGACCAGATAAAGCTTTGAAAGCCGGCAAGAATGCCCAAAAGTGCTGAAAAGGCATAAAAAACTCCTTGATTATTCATCAAAATAGCTCCTTATACAGAACTGGATCAAGAAAAAATAACAGTGGAAAAACGGGTATTTACGCCCATTTTCCACTTCTGCTGGTGCGTATCCATACTACTCTCCATTCTTTGGCAAATGGACCACCTCAATATCCTTTAAAAAAAACTGATTCCATTTATTTGGATAGGCATCACGGAAAACAATTTTGGCAATCCCGGATTGTGCCAATGTTTTCGCACATTTTTCGCACGGTTCGTGAGTGATATAAGCCGTTGCCCCTCTGAGCAGCGCTCTTTCCGCATGGATTACAGCGTTTTCCTCAGCATGAAGCGTGCGGATGCACCTCCCTTGCTCATTAATTAAACACCCTACATCCTCACAGTGATCATGTCCGTGAATTGAACCATTATAACCAGTCGAAACGATATGCTTGTCCTTTACAATGACACAGCCAACATGAAGCCTCGGGCAGGTGGAGCGAGTTCCGACTTCTTCAGCAATATCCAAAAAATATTCATCCCAGCTTTTTCTTCGCATATGACAAATTCCTTTCATCTACAGTAATGTTGATTTCCTGCTTTCTAGTTTAGCTCCTGTTAGAAAAGTACGTCAATGACCAGGAAAATTCAAGTATCTTTCAATCAATTATTTAACGGTTATCTGCTCCTTTAATTTTTCAAACGTTTTTTCTCCAATGCCACTGATTTCCATCAATTGTTCAGTCTCTTTAAACTGTCCGTTTTTTTCACGATATTCTATAATAGCGGCGGCTTTCGAAGGACCAATACCAGTCAGTGTCTGCAAATCCTCCTCAGTAGCAATATTTATATTGACCTTTTCACTGTCGGAGGCTCCTCCCGTAAGGACGGCCTCTGCAGAAAAGCTGCTGTCTCCCGTTTCGCTCTCCCCTGCCACCGGGAAATAGAGAACCATTTCATCCGTCACCTTCATCGCAAAATTAATTTGATTTTTATCGGCGTTTTCTAAGAGACCGCCTGCTGCCTGTATGATATCCACGACACGGTCTCCTTCCTCTGCTTCATAAACCCCGGGATTTACAACTGCCCCTTTCACATCCACCATCCATTTTCCCTTGCTTTCATTCTGGCTGTCTGCTGTATTCTCCAGTTCAGTAGAGGGTTTCGCAGAGGCATCCTGCCATTCATTTTCTGTTTCCGGGATAACTTCCTTTTCCACTGGCATAAAGTAGTGAACAGTAAGAGCCACTAGAATGATTCCGCCTATTATAAAATACAGTTTATAAGTTTTTATCCAATCAGTCATACCGCACAATCCTTTCTTTAGCAAAAATGGGAGAAAATATTCATTGGCATAATAAATCCGCTTTTTTCATAGCATTATATGAGAGTTCGTCTGTAAAGGAGGGATGGTACATTGAAAATTGGAGTGGTTGGGACAGGAAATATGGGAAGAATTTTAATCGAAGCATTATTGGAAGGAAAGGCGGTCTCCCCTTCCTCCATGATCATTACAAATAGAACAATTTCAAAAGCTATGAACATCAGACATCAATTCCCTGGGATACAAGTAACAGAAAAAATCAAAGAGATTGGCCGGAAAGCCGATCTGATTTTCATTTGTGTAAAACCGCATGATGTTCTTCCTGTCATTTTACAGCTTCAGCCTGTGCTAACATCGGATAAATGTCTCGTCTCCATCACAAGTCCAATAAATGTCGAACAAATAGAAGCATTTGTGTCGTGCTCAGCAGCCAGGGTTATTCCAAGCATTACTAACCGGGCCCATTCCGGTGTCACTCTGATCACATTCGGCACAAGCTGTGATCGAAAATGGAGAACCATTTTGACTTGTCTTTTCAATTCGATTTCAACGCCCGTAGAAATTGAAAATAACATCACAAGAGTAGCCTCCGATATCGTCAGCTGCGGCCCGGCCTTTTTCAGTTATCTAACACAAAGATTTATTCAGGCGGCTGTGCATGAAACAGAAATTGACCACGAGACTGCTACTATCTTGGCAAGCGAGATGTTAATCGGATTGGGAGAATTATTGCGTAAAGGATACTATACATTGCCTACGCTCCAGGATAAAGTATGTGTAAAAGGCGGAATTACAGGGGAGGGAATCAATGTTTTAGAAAATGAGCTTGGAAATATCTTTGAGCATATATTCCAAGCAACACAGATTAAATTTGAGGATGACCTTAAAGACATAAAGAAACAATATACTATAAAAAGCAATTCTACAAAAAGATTATAATTCCTTCTTTATTTTTAAAAAAATTTCACGCAAACAATCAGAACTGTGCAAAAGCAAAGGTGTCAGACACCACAATCCAACCTCTCGTATCAATGATGCATAAATCTGCACTGGATATTATCAATTGTGGATGTCTGACACCTTATGGGACAGCCCTAATATTCTTTACTTTCGTTCTTACGTACCGTAAAAAAGATCCGTTCTGATTGGTCTTCCGGCTCTTTATCCTGAAAATCAGCCGTCACAGACAAAATTTCAAAACCGCTGTCCAGTAGCCAAGCTTTATATTGTTCGACAGAAAAACTTCGCTGAAAATGAAGTTCATCATAACGGTGGTAATGCCCGCTTACGCTATCAAGCTCAAAAAATGTTAATTCATGCTCCACGCTATACGGTTGCTCTCCCTCAAAACAATGCCAAATATAACTGATGTCTTCACCATTATAAGCATAGGTTTGATTTTTAAATAGCTCATTCATTTTGTACAAAGAATGGACATCAAAAAGCAGTAATCCGCCCGGTTTAAGATGAAGAAAAACCCGGTCAAATGTCGAGACAACTTCCTTTTCTGACGATAAATAATTAAGGGAATCGCAGAAAATGCAGATAATATCGAATTGCCCCAGATCCTCAAGCCGTGACATGTCTTGCTCCACCAAAAATAGTGACACACCTTGTCTTCCGGCTTTTTCCTCCGCCACTGCCAGCATATCTCCGGACAAATCTACGCCTGTCACCGCATAGCCTTCAGCCGCTAATCTGACCGACACTTCACCGGTACCGCATGCCAAATCAAGAATTTTTTTGCCTTCGATTCCATATTTTTTACTTTGCAGATGAATAAAATGCACCCATTCATCATAAGGAACATCCATCATTAAAGCATCATATAGATTGGCAAATTCTGAATACGTCATTGACTCAGCACGCTTTGAATATTTTCTAACGGGGCATCTCCCCATAAACGTTCTAAATTATAATAGCTTCGTTCGTCTCTGTGGAAAATATGAGCCACTACATCTCCCAAGTCCACCAGAATCCATTTAGCTTCATCATAGCCTTCCATTCTTTTGATATCATAGCCCAATTCTAGTACCTTATCCTTCATTTCATTGGCAATGGCCTGAACCTGTTTATCGGAATTCCCGTGGCAGATAATGAAATAATCTGCCACAAGAGAGATCCCATTCATATTTAGTACAACAATATCTTCCGCTCTTTTATCATCTGCTGCCTTTACTGCTGTTTCTAGCAATTGACGATTGTTCATTCAATCAGCCTCCTTGGATACTAAATCGTTATAAGTCAAGATGGTCAGTGGGAATACGCGCTTATTCTTATTCATTAAAAACAAAATTGTATTCTTCATAGCCTGGATTAAAGCCTTATTCAAATTCTCTTTAGCCAATTCCCTGACTTCTTCTACTCCGGGAAAATGTCTACTTGGTTCAATATAATCCGCTAAATAAATCACTTTTTCCAACACTGTCATATTTGGTCTTCCCGATGTATGATAGCGTATCGCATTGAGGATTTCCGGATCCGTAATATCGGCCTCTTTTTCTGCTAAATACGCACCAACAGGAGCATGCCAAAGCTCACTGTCAAACTCAAGAAGCGCATTTTCAAGCTGCTGCTCCTTAATAATTACCTTCATTTCCTCTTTATCCCGAAACTTGGCATAATCATGGAAAATCGCAGCAAGCTCCGCTTTTTTTTCATCCGCTCCATATTGACAGGCTAATTCAACCGCTGTCTCCATTACCCCCAATGTATGCTCATAGCGATGTTTTGTCAGTTGTTTTTTTACAATCTCCAGTGCCTTTTCACGTTTCATATAACCCATTCTCCTCAATATACTCCATTACTGCTTTCGGAACTAAGTAACGTATGCTCCTCTGCTCTTTTACTCGATTTCTAATCATTAGGGAAGAAATCTCAAGATTAGGGATATTGACTGTTATAACAGGATATTCGGATTCCTGCTTATAATCAGGCCGGTTCACACCGACAAACTTGACTAACTTGAACAGCTCCTCAATTTTATACCATTTCGGCAAATACTCAACCATATCCGCACCGATAATAAAATAAAACTCATGAGCGTACTTCTCCGTTAAAAGCCTCATCGTATCATACGTATAGGATCTGCCGGGCCGTTCCAGTTCAATGGTCTGTACACTAAAAAAGGGATTATCCTCTATCGCTCTTCTGACCATTTCAAGTCGTTGGGCACTGGTAACCTCATTGGAGCTTTCTTTATGTGGAGGCTTATGATTGGGTATGAACCAAATCTCATCCAATTTCAGCTCAGACCTTACCTCATCTGCAATGATTAGATGTCCTAAATGAGGCGGATTAAATGTCCCCCCCAAGATTCCAACCTTTTTCAGAGCATTCCCCCCTATCTAATCTAACCGAAAGCGCTCTGTCATTAAGCCGATAACGAAGCCATTGTTCAATCGGCTGCATATTTCATCAACTCGCCTGCAGACCGAATCTGTTTTTTATGATCTTTAGTGTGCACGACATTCACAAAATGCACTCCGGCTTGTTTATGGAAGGATCAGTTGCTTATTTTCTTTGGACTCCTTATACAGTACAATCGTATTGCCAATTATTTGCACAAGTTCAGCTTCCGCACCCTTTGTGAGGACCCCTGCCACTTCGTTTCTATCTTCATCACAGTTTTGCAAAACGCTGATTTTCAGCAATTCCCGTGCTTCCAATGCATCACTTATTTGTTTAATCATATTTTCATTCACTCCGCTCTTGCCTACTTGAAAAATAGGATTCAAGTGATGCGCCTTCGAACGTAAATATCTCTTTTGCTTTCCCGTTAACATGATTTTCCTCCTAGCTGGTTCAATACAACGGCCTCCATTCTGTCTGCATCAGGGAAAATGCCCGTCCACTTTTCAAAGGCCAGCGCTCCCTGATAGACAAACATTTGTATGCCATTTTGCGTATACGCCCCTTGTTCTCTTGCATTTTGCAGAAACAATGTCTCCAAAGGCGTATAAATAATATCACTAACAATCGCACCCTTTTTTAAATCCTGAAGCTGTAGCGGCGTCTGATTTACTTGCGGATGCATCCCGACAGAAGTAGTTTGAATAATAATGTCATACTTGTTCAGGCTTTTATCGGCTTCCACAATGGACTTAACCTCTGATCGAACGGCATATGGGCAGTGATGTATTAAGCCCTCAGCCGCCTGTGGCGTCCGATTGGCAATATCAATGCTTCTGACACCTGCATACGCCATTGTATAATAAATAGCTTTTGCCGCACCACCGGCACCTACGAGCAACACCGCTTTATCCTGCAAATTCGATACTATTTGTGTCAATCCTTTATAATAACCGGCGCCATCCGTATTATAGCCAATGAATTTTCCATCCCGATTGACAACTGTATTTACAGCACCAATGGCTTCTGCCAGCGGATCTATCTCATCTAAAAATGGCATAATCGCGGTTTTATGCGGAATGGTAATATTATAACCAGATATATTGATGGCTTTAAATCCCTTCACGGCGTCTTCTAAATGCTGCCTCTTAACATGGAAAGCAAACATCTCCGCATTAAGTCCGTAAAACTCAAACAGATCATTATGCATCACCGGTGACATGGAATGAGCAATCGGATCGCCAATTACCCCGTATAAGTTCTTCACGTTCCTTCTCCCCTATCTGTTAGTGGTAACCTTCGATGCTTCAGCTTTCTCCTTTTTTCCCGGAAACTGATTGATTGTAATGAATCAGGATATAAGTATGCTTCCTGTAATCAATATCTATATTAACGACTTCCGAATGAAAGCATGAACTCCCCTTGGTACATAGGCCGCAACAGTCGCTCCCGGCTCATTGATTGTAATCCATCCGAGACCGGAAAAAACAATATCCATTTTCCCTTCCTTGATTGCATATTCATGCCTTACCAATTCAGGATAATCTGCCAACTGTTCTTTCCTTGGCGGGGTCAGCATATCACCTTTTTGCCGCAAGTACAATTCATCAGCATTTTCAAGCTTTGTTCGATGTATGTTCAGCTCATTTGAAAAATAACAGGAGAACGACCTTCTTCCTCCCTTGAGATAGTCAAAGCGTCCAAGTCCTCCAAAAAAGAGAGTTTGTCCCTCATTTAATTGATAGACCTTCGGCTTGATTTCTTTTTTCGGCGTAATCACCTTTAAATCCTGTTTATCTACATAGTGAGCCATCTGATGATGATTAATAATTCCCGGAGTATCAACTAATACCTTTCCATCAGACAGGGGAATTTCAATGATGTCAAGGGTTGTCCCCGGAAAATGAGAAGTTGTAATTATATCTCCTTCACCGGTCACTTCCTTCAAAATGCGGTTGATAAAGGTAGATTTCCCTACATTGGTACAGCCGACAATATAGACGTCTTTGCCTTCCCTGTATTCATCAATTGCTGCAGTAACTTCCTTCATGGAAGAACCTTTTTTTGCACTCACTAAAAAGACATCTGCAGCATTTAATCCAAGTTCTTTAGATTGCTGCTTCATCCAATTAATTAATTTATTAGGCTTCACTGATTTTGGCAGCAAATCCACCTTATTCCCTATTAACAGGACTTTGTTTTTTCCGACAAATCGGTGCAGGCCTTGAAGCCAGCTTCCGTTAAAATCAAAAATATCAACAATCTTGACAATTAAGGCATCACGTCGACCGATTTCATTTAAAATCCGCAAAAAATCATCGTCTGTTAAACTGACATCCTGTATTTCATTATAATGCTTTAAACGGAAGCATCTTTGACAGATAATTACTTCCTTTTGCAAAGCGGATGAAGGTGCATATCCTAACTGATTAGGATTTTCGGTCTGGATCTGCACACCGCACCCTACACATGAATATTGTTCATTCAATGCTTTATTCCTCCCAATGTAACAATCCTTTTTTTCTAAACCAGTTCAATATTCTTCTCTCCACGAAACGATTGAATTGAGTCGCAATTCCATCTGTCCGGGAGACCGGAACAACCAAGATTGTCTTAAAACCGCTGCGGTTCCCTCCGAAAATATCGGTTAACAGCTGATCGCCAATTACTACGGTTTCTTCTTTTTTTACGTTCATTTGTTTAGCTGCATATTTAAATGCATGAGTTAATGGTTTCCGGGCACGGAAAACAAAAGGAATTTCAAGCGGATCAGAAAAAGTCTTCACTCTTTTTTCATCATTGTTCGATACGATTGTTACTTTAATCTGATGCTCCTTCATTTTCTCAAACCACTCAGCCACACGTGGCGTCGCCTGCGGGCGATCCCATTCAACAAGCGTATTATCAAGATCTGTAATAATTCCCTTTATGCCCTTATCCTGCAAATCCTCTGCATGAATATCCAATATACTTTTCACATGCAAATCCGGAAGAAATTGTTTCAACACTATTCTCTACACCTCAATACAAATTTCCTATATCGCAATTCATCATGTCCATCTTACTCTATTTTGTCATCAGGTTGTGTAAATAAATACAATAACCTTTAACATCATAACCAATTTTATAAATTCTTTCAAAAAAATTCTGCTGCACCTTGGCGATTTCAGTAGAAACATGAAAACTTTTCGACAGTAATCAACATATCCTCAATCTGTGGATAACTTTATACACAAATGAAACCGTTATGTATAACAGATTTTTCTAATTATTAACAAAATATTCACAGCTTATCCACGTTACTCTGTGGATAAAGGAACGATTGTTCTTATGTTTTAATTTTGATAAAGTAAGAATACAAATAAGCCATAATCAATATGAATATGAAAATCTTCATCAACTTAGAACTATTTATCGAGCTTGCCAGTAACTTCATCGTTCCAGCATAATCAGCAAACAATGGAGGTGAATTCTGACATGCGCAAACTGTCAGACGAGTTGCTTATTGAAACTTACTTTAAAGCAAAGGAATTAAGCTTAAGTCCGGATTTTATCGGTCTTCTTGAGAAGGAACTCCACCGGCGCTCCATCTTTCCCATAACCATCGTCTCTTCCCGCGTCTAAATATTCCCCTTTATTCTAAAGGGGATGGGTTCCTTTTGCTGCCCTTTCTTTATTTCTTTACATAACCTATGCACTCTCCCACTCGTATGACAGAGGGTAGATCGATGGCAGCTTTCCGCTCAAATAAGCCGTTTTCAAATAAGAGCACCACTGTAGATCCGAATGTGAAATAGGCCATTTCCATTCCTTTTTCTACTGAATCGCCAATATCGAGCAATTCTATGGAATTGACAAACATCGCTCCAATTTTGACAATGGCCATCGAACGCTGGCGGAGAGAAACCTCAGTAATCGTTCGGTAATTTTTTGATAGCGGACTTTTTCCATATTTTAATCCATATTGATTTACCGGATATGAGGACGTACCAAGCGACCACTGTTTTGTCACCTTACCTGAAACCGGACTGTGGATGCGATGATAATTACTAGGACTTAGATAAAAAATCATATATGTTCCGTTTTGATATTTCTCAGCCCGTGATGCCTCGCCAAGCATTTCAGCAATCGAGTAGCTTTTTCCCTTGACGATAATCTGATGGTCCATCGTAATCAACCCGATATCCTCGATCACAGCATCAACCGGACTGACAACAGAATCTGTATCCTTGTCTACCAATCGGGCGTCCTGTTTTAGGCGGCGAACAAAAAAGTCATGCAATGAATGATATTCACTGATTGGCCGTTCCATTTCATCTTGATTAATCCGATAAACCTTGGCAAAGGAAGAGATTAACATGCGGCTGTTCCTTGATTTTGAAAATTTTGCAAGCAGTAGCGACAGCCACTTTCTATTTGTTAATTCAATCAAACAGCGATAAAAAAACTGCAGCAATTTATACTAACCTCCAAAAAGATTCTATTATCACTTTACTATGAGTCATAAAAATTTTAAAATAGAATATCAATAGAAAATACACATGAAGGAGCAATTCCCTTTCCGAATAAAGGAGTGAGGAGAATGTTTTTGTTACATATTGTTGATCAAACAATTAAAAAGTTTAAATCACAAACAGCCAATGTATTGACATTAGGCAATTTATCGTTAGGCGGATTTGCCATCTTCGCATCTGTCAGAGAAGAGCTCAACTTAAGCCTGATGCTGATTTTTATCGCTGCACTCCTTGACCGCTTCGATGGAATGACCGCCAGAAAACTTAATATTGAGTCAGAACTTGGTAAACAATTAGATTCTATGAGTGATATTATATCATTTGGTGTGGCACCTGCAATATTATTATATCAAGGTATTTTATATGACTTTGGTGCACCGGGCGCTTTTTTTGCCGTCTTCTATCTCGCATGCGGGGCATTCCGCTTAGCCCGTTTTAATATTTCAGAGAATAACGGCTACTTTACAGGTCTACCGATCACTGCGGCAGGTTGTCTGGCAACATTAAGCTTCTTCGCCATTCCATATTTTCCGTCCTATACTTTTCCTTTCATTATGATCATTCTGTCATTATTAATGATTAGTTCCTTCCGAATGAAAAAAGTATAATATTCCCAGAAATAAACCCATTTTCCAAAGTGGGTTTTTTTATTTGTTCATTGAAAAATCCGATCATCTTTGATTATTGGCGCCAGGCTGCTTCACGATTTCCAATTATTTTTTGCTGGACAGACAAATCCTTTCATATCATGACATACACATTAGATAAAATAGGATATTTCATGCGGAGGTGGTTTCATGTCCGGAATTCTTACAGCATTGAGCTACTTCATTAAAGAAATTATTTTTCTTGTTTCTTATGTAAAAAATAATGCATTTCCTCAACCGCTTTCTCCCGCAGAGGAAAAGAGATATCTACAGTTAATGGCAGAAGGGGATTTACATGCCCGGAATATGCTGATTGAACATAATTTACGGCTTGTTGCTCATATAGTCAAAAAGTTTGAAAATACAGGAGAGGATGCGGAGGATTTAATCTCTATCGGTACCATAGGATTAATAAAAGCCATTGAAAGCTATTCCGAAGGAAAAGGCACAAAGCTCGCAACTTATGCCGCCCGTTGTATAGAAAATGAAATTCTCATGCATCTAAGAGCATTAAAAAAAACAAAAAAGGATGTCTCCTTACACGATCCTATCGGCCAGGATAAAGAGGGCAACGAGATCTCTCTCATTGATGTATTAAAATCGGAATCAGAGGATGTTGTTAATACCATTCAGCTGAATATGGAGCTTGAAAAGGTGAAGCAATATATTGATGTATTGGATAACCGAGAAAAAGAAGTGATCATCGGACGCTTCGGACTTGACCTGCAAAAGGAAAAAACCCAAAGAGAAATTGCCAAAGAACTAGGAATATCACGAAGCTATGTTTCAAGGATCGAAAAAAGAGCACTAATGAAGATGTTTCATGAATTTTATCGTGCAGAAAAGGAAAAACGCAAACGGTTTGACTAAAACGACAACATAGGTCTATTCTTCCTTTCCACAGCCTCTATTAATATTTCCATTTATCCCCCATTACGCAGAACGGCAGGCTTAGCAATAAAAGTTATTGCTAAGCCTGCTGCTCGTGAATAACAAAATTACATCGTGACCTTATTCATTTGCTGCCCGGAGCCTGTATTCTATTCAACACTGACTTCTCTGCAATAATACAACCGATTGCACCGCACACCGTAAAAGCTAAAACCATCAACAACATATTATCCACCCCTCTGATGCTGTTTATCTTTTGAATTTACCATATAAACAACTTTTTCACAGTTCTAAAATGTGAATATTTTGTTACTGATTCATATACTCCTATTCATCCAGTCAGTTATCCGGCTCCTTAATCGCTAAAAAAAAACGCCTGATTAGACGTTTTTCTTTTGCTCTAAATATTCTTGCCCCTCTTCCGTTTCAAGCAATTGCCGGCGATAGACCTTTGACAATGAGAAAAAGATCCACGAGCCTACGAGCAACGTAATGGTGCCGACAATCATTACTGTAATTTCCAGCTGACTTTGAGCAACAGAGGGAATGACGATTCCTAAATAGAAAAAAATACTGGCAGCGAGCATCACTATTCCATAATGTTTCGTATCAATCATTTTTTCATAATCCTGTTTAACCTTTTCCATTCAATCACCTGCTTTTTCATCCATACTGATGATCCTATACTGGTAAACTATCAAAATCAGTGTATCACAATTATGAAAAGAAAAGGTCCATGTAAATTATAGCAATAATTGATTTCATATTTATGAAAATATCCAAAGAGGCGGAACATCCGGTTTTTCAGCCTTCTATGTCCCGCCTTCTTTCTTATAAACTAGAAATTCACCTTTCTAATGCCTGCGTTAAATCTGCAATCAAATCATCTGCATCCTCTAAACCGACGGAAATTCGGACAAGTCCATCGGTAATTCCCAGCGCTAAACGCCTGTCAGTCGGGATGGAAGCATGTGTCATTTTCGCTGGAACAGAAATTAAGCTTTCTACGGCTCCCAAACTTTCGGCAAGGGTGAAGTACTTTAGTTTTTTTAGAAGTGCATCTGCCTTTTCTTTACTGCCTACATCAAAGGAGATCATTCCTCCAAAGCCGCGAGCTTGTTTCTTAGCAATCTCATGCTGTGGATGGGATCTAAGACCTGGATAATAAACCTTTGCCACAGCAGGATGGTAATCAAGGAAGGTGCTGATTGCCCAGGCATTCTTTTCATGCTCTTCCATTCTTACACCAAGTGTTTTGATACCTCTCAACAAAAGCCATGAATCCTGTGGTCCGAGAATGCCGCCGGTTGAATTTTGAATAAAATGAAGCTTCTCTGCCATCTCTAAAGTTTGAACCACTGCGAGGCCTGCCACAACATCGCTGTGTCCGCCTAAATACTTTGTTGCCGAATGAAGAACGATATCTGCGCCAAGCTCAAGTGGATTCTGCCAGTATGGTGTGGCAAACGTATTATCCACAATCGTCAGAAGCTGATGTTTCTTTGCCAGCTGCATCACAGCGTTGATATCCGTTATTTTTAATAAGGGATTCGTCGGAGTTTCAAGAAAAACAGCCCTTGTATTTGGTTGGAAGGCTTTGTCAACATTTGCTAAATAGCTTGTATCTACAAAGCTATATTCAATGCCAAACCGATTCATCACCTTTGTCATTACACGGAAGGTACCGCCATAGACATCATCCGTCATTATAATGTGGTCGCCACTATTAAATAGCATCATGACCGCCGTAATAGCTGCCATACCGGAACTAAAGGCAAATCCGGCCGCTCCGCTCTCCAAATCCTTGATTAATTCCTCAACTCCATGCCGTGTCGGGTTACCTGTCCGGGAATATTCATAGCCTTTATGCCCACCGATGCTGTCTTGTTTAAAAGTGCTTACCTGATAAATCGGAACGGATATAGCTCCTGTCTGCGGGTCAGGCACCATCCCGCCATGAATCAGCTTTGTTTTCCGTTTCATCCTTCATACCCCACCTTCGTATATCTTTTTGCTTAAATATCGATCACTTCCATCTGGAAATACGACGACAATATGGGTATCCGGATCGGCATGTGCCGCTTCTTCCAAGGCTGCATACAGAGCTGCCCCGGATGAGCTTCCGATAAGAAGCCCGGCTTTCGCTGCCGCTTCCTTCACATAATGGAAGGCGGCTTCATCCGGAACGGTATATATCTGATCAAAATAGCCGGGATCCATGTATTCCGGAAGAAACTCCATTCCTATTCCCTCTGTTTTATGCGGCCCTGCTTCACCACCGTTTAATATCGAGCCTTCTGGTTCAACAATCACTGTTTTAATCTCAGGATTTTTTTCCTTTAAAAATCGGGACGTTCCCATAAATGTCCCACCTGTACCTGCACCTGCCACAAACACATCAATCTGACCGTCCAATGTTCGCCAAAGCTCAGGACCTAACGTCTTATAATAGGTTTCAGGATTGGCACGGTTGGCAAACTGCTGCGGACAATATGCCCCCGGAATTTCTGCTACAAGCTCCCTAGCCTTCCGAATGGCTCCCTTCATTCCTTCTTTCGCCGGGGTCGAAACAATTTCTGCACCTAGCGCTTTCATGATGACCTGTTTTTCCATACTAAATTGCTCAGGGATTACTAAGATGACTTTAACATCCTGGTTAATGGCGGCGAGTGCTAATCCGATTCCTGTATTACCTGCTGTAGGTTCTATCACTGTACCTCCTTTTTGGAGCCGACCGCTTTGCAATGCTGCCTGTAGAAGCTCTATGCCAAGACGGTCCTTGATACTGCCTCCGGGATTCAAATACTCGAGCTTTGCGAATAGACGAATCCCTTCATTGAGCGGAAATTGAACAATCTCTACAACAGGTGTATTCCCAATTAACTCATGGACATTTTGAAAAATCTGCAAAAAGCTCATCCCCTTTGCCATTCATGATTAACGATTTTTCAACAGTGCCACCATTTTCATGACTAAATTAGCAGAATGAAGAGCTGCTTTTTCAAGGTATTGATCAAATGAAATATTGGATTCCTTTCCAGCTATATCAGAAAGAGAACGAATGATAACAAAAGGCACTTCGAATTGATAGCATACTTGCGCAATCGCAGCTGCTTCCATTTCAACCGCTTTAACAGACGGGAACATATTGCGTATCCTTTCGACCACTGAAAGTTCATTTACAAAAATATCCCCTGAAGCAATTAATCCTTTGATGACTTGAACGTTCTCCAGATCCTTTGCCCCTTTCACAGCCGTCTTCACTAACTCCTCATCAGCCGGAAAAGCCGGTGGCAGTTTGGGCACTTGACCATACTCATAATCAAAGGCAGTAACATCGACATCGTGGTGACGGACTTCAGTAGAAATCACAACATCGCCCACATTTAAGGTTTCATCGGAACCGCCTGCAGATCCCGTATTAATCACATAATCAGGCTTGAATTTATCCAATAAAATAGTGGCTGACATGGCGGCATTTACTTTTCCAATGCCGGAGCGAAGAAGCACGACATCTACTCCATCCATCTGACCTGCAGTATATTCACATCCTGCTATCACTTCTGTTGTCTGATTTTCAATCTTTTCTCTTACTAACACTACTTCTTCTTCCATCGCTCCAATAATCGCAATTTTCATTACTAATCCTCGCTTTTTCATATATTATTTCTATAATCCAGACAAATTCTTTGCACTGTATGAACACGGATTGGAATCTTCATCGCTTCCGACCGTTAAAATAATTAGAATTATTGTATCGTATTCACATTGCAAGTCCTCTGCTAAACTATACCTTCCTTTTTACTGAATTCTAACCGTTTTTTTATTTCCGGCAGAATGACAGTTTTTTCCCGTAACCATTATTTTACCACCACTTGGAATCAGACTTCTATAGTCTGGTACACTGTCACAATCTTTTTGTATTGTTGCCACCTGTCAAAGTACGATAAAATATAAGGCAAGAAGAAAATGAAGGGAAGGAAAATAATGGAGATTCAATTTGATTTAATTGAAGATAAGATTGAATTCTTTGAAGGGTATGATCTCAAAAATATTGAGAAGAAAATAAATGAGCAAATTAATCACAACAAGGCGCTGCTCCTCAGCGTGCATTCTGTTTCCCATCAAATGCATGTTGATGATAACGGGAGACCTTATTATTCCTCCGTTGTTCATTTTAAAGCAAAAAAATAAAGTGGTGGCATTATGTATGCCCCACTTTATTTTGTTAATTCCTCCACTAAGGTTGGATTCCAGCCTTTTCCATCTACCCATTCAATGTAGACGCGATATTTTTGTTTCGTGTCTTTTGCCTGCACCGTACCAACCGACTTATCCTCTCCATTGTTTCCCAGGTAATAGATAGTCATATTGCCTTCATCAATGCCCGTGGCATAGGAGATAGCCTGTACCATTTCATCCCAGTCCACACCGCTATAATTATTGGAATGTTTACCGGTTTGCTCAGTACCGACAGGCTTCCAACCAGGATTCACAATTGTTTTCTTGACGTCTGGATCATTTCCGCCCTCTGTCACAATCTCGCTGTCCTGTTCCTTATCCTCTTTATCCGCAACAGCATCACTGTTATCATTCTTATCCTCTAGATTCTTGTCTGCTTCAGTGTCGTCGATAGCCTCTGATTCATCATCTTGTTGATTCGAATCTTTGCTAGACTGACCAGTACGCTCTGATGTCCCTGCTTTTGTATCGATACTGCTGTTCTTCGTCTGATTTTCAGTCGCAGTTGTCCCAGCCTGCTGATCATCTGTAAAAAAAATTTTTATCGAAACAATGACAATCAGTAATAATACAATCACAATCAAGCTATTCAAAATAATATTCGTTTTACGTCTTTTTTCTCTTTTCTGTAAACGAGAATTTTGAAAAGGTTGACGCTCATCTTTCATCGTCATTCTCCTCTCTCAAAAAATAGCTGTCGATACATATTGTACAGTCACAGCTGCTTCCTATCAACTCATAACCCTTTTTTGAAATTAGCCTTGGCAGAGCTCTGAAATTTAAAAACGATTTTTACTATACCATAAGGGAGACAAATTGAAAAGGTTCAAAGGGATTAATCTTTCTTTGTATGATCATACTCATATACATATTTAACCATATCTGAAAATAATTGATTAACTCCTCCTTCATTTGAGCGAACATCAAGATTAACCGCTACAAGAACATATTTTGGCTGTTGAAAAGGAAAATAACCGGCAAACC
The DNA here is from genome assembly GCF_946478885.1 of uncultured Bacillus sp. The sequence goes on from NZ_CAMLDX010000001.1 coordinate 68,841, forward strand.
ACTTATTATGAAGCTGTTCTCCATCTTCCAGAAACTTTCCTGTTTCTCCAGTACCTGATTTGCCAGCCATTTCATAGGGAAGATTTCGGAACACATTCCCAGTTCCCTCCTTGTTTATCACAACTTCCCGGAGTAATTTTTGCAGCTTTGATGCTGTATAGGGGGAAATATTGTCTCCTTCCAGCTTCTGTTCCTTAAAGGCGAGCAGAGTTGTTCCGTTTTTATACTCGATCCCTGATGAGAATCTGACCATTTTCTTAGTTCCTCCTCTCGCAATTGTCGCCATCATATTGGCCACTGCAAGCGGTGTTGCTCTAACCTCATGCTGGCCAATGCCTGTGAGAGCCGCATAATTCGGATCCTTCTTTGCTCCTTCTGTTAAGAACACCCGGCCATTTTCTTCCTCTGGAAGCTGCTGAAAATGATCCAAATGATACACATCTCCCTGCCATCCAACCGGCCCAATAATAGAAAGCTTCTTGGCATAATCTTCAAGAGTATTACTGTCTATTTTTTGTAATTCCTTTGCCAGTGTAGCGAAGGTATAGTTGCAGCTCCTGGCAAAGCTGTCCGTAAAGGTAAGCTGACCATGCTGATATTGACGATCGGGTTCTCCATTAATTTTTTTGCTGCAATTATATAATTTTGTCGGGTTATCAAGCTGGTGTTCAATAGCCGCTGCGGCAACTACTGTTTTAAAGATTGAGCCGGTGATCTGTTCCTTTAGCATTACATTTTCAATTCCTCCCGTTTTTTCATTAAAGGGATCCTTGCGGTTAATTTCCGGCCGGGAAACAAGAGTAAGTACAGCATTCGTTTCAATATCAAGGAGGATTAAACCTCCCTTTTTAATTCCGTATTGGGTTGCAAGTTCTTCTGCCTTTTGCTGCAGATCTGCATCAATAGTCGTTTTGACATTGATTGGATAAAAAGGATTGGCTGGCTCAATGTATTTCACATTGATGCCAAACAATGGACCACCACTTGCATCAACATGATAGACAAGCTTTGCCTCACCTTCTGGCAGCAGAAATTCATCAAAGCTCTTTTCCATTCCGGTCAGTCCAATAGAGGTCTTCGAAGAAATTTTCTTATCTGGATAACGTGCTGCCAGCAGCTGATCATTTTCACCCGTAATTCCGATTAAATGCCCGGCTAGATCTGTTGGCAGATCAATTTTTTTCTCAACCGCAAAAACACCGGGAATCTGTAATTGGTTAATTTTTTTCATTTGTTCCTTGGTTAATTTCAGCGGTGCCGGCGTGCCATAGGTAAATGGCTCCTCTGCCTTGCTCACCTCAGCTGTCAAGGCAGCTTCCGAAACGCCAATAATGTCCGCCACCTTTCCCGCATCCCACTTTGTTTTCTTCAAAAAGGGAAACAGAATTAACGACGGGATATATTGATGAGTTAACGGCTTCCCATTTTTATCAAGAAACCCGCCTCTCCCGCTGTCAATCACAATTTCCTGAGAACGTTGTGCGACACTTTCTTCCAATAAATTAATCCTGTGCTTGGAGAAATGTTCTGTTTCAAATAGTTGAAGCTGCATTAATCTCCCTAATAGCAGAGCAAAACAAACTAAACAAAGACATGTGACAATGACTGCTCTTTTTTTCCACATAAATTATAAACACCTCGTCAAAAGTGTTGACGAGGTGTGCTTATTGTAAACCAATTAATTGAAATTATTTGATTGAAATAATTCGGACAACCATTTCTCCACCTGGTGTTGAAACGGATACTTCTTCTCCAATTTTGCGTCCAAGCAGACTTTTAGCTATCGGGGAGTCATTGGAAATCTTTCCTTCAAACGGATCTGCCTCCGCACTGCCGACTATCGCATAGGTTTCTTCTTCTCCATCTGGCAGCTCGACAAAGGTAACCGAACTCCCCAATGAAACTGTATCACCGCTTAATTCATCTTCAGAGATAATTTTTGCGTTGCGAATCATATTTTCAAGTGTAGTAATACGCCCTTCAACAAAAGCCTGTTCTTCCTTTGCTGAATCGTACTCAGAGTTTTCGGATAGGTCGCCAAAACTGCGGGCAATCTTAATCCGCTCCACCACTTCTTTACGTTTAACCGTTTTCAACTGTTCTAGTTCTTGTTCAAGCTTTTCTTTCCCAGCTTGTGTCATCGGAAATTCTTTTTCTATTGCCAAAACCCTTCACTCCTTCTAGTATTCACAAACCCAATAGTGGATGCAGTTAAAGATAAGTGCAAAATCTTCTATTGATTAAAATATATACATGCGCGTTCTTTGTAGAACGCGCACTTTTATTTTATATCACAACGGAATTTTTTTATTTATGCTATTGTTACACAAAAAAAGTGATTATGCAATTGATTCAGATGGAATTTTGCTGTTTTGTAATAAACATGATCTAATGCTCGGCAAATTCAAAGTTCTTTTCTCATCATATTATTTGGATATACCGGCTGCGTCACTTTAAACTGCACTATTTGCAGCGGATGACGAGCGGCATCCAATTCTTGTCCATCCTCATCCCAAATCCTGTCAATTATCATCGTGAAGTTTTCGATTTCCGGCCCAAAGAACTCAACTTCCTGACCAGGCTTAAAATGGTTTCGCTGCTGCACTGTGACCATGCCGGTTTCCGGATTATAATCCAAAACAAGCCCGGCAAAATCAAAACTTGTCTTTTTGCTATGATTACCAAACATTTGCTCTTTATACCCAGGAACTCCTTCAAAAAAGGCCGGAGCTGTTTCCCGATTTGCGCACTTTTCCAATTCATCAAGCCATTCCTGTTTAAATGCAAAATGATCCGGATCGGCACAATAAGCATCGATCACTTTGCGATAGACACTGACAACGGTGGCAATATAGTGGATGGACTTCATCCGTCCTTCTATTTTTAAGCTGTCGATACCCAATTCAATTACTTTTGGAATGGATTGAATAAGTATTAAATCCTTTGGACTCATAGCAAACGGTGAATCCTCCCCGCCGTATAGCGGGACTTCATCATTTTCACTGCGCTGATACAGGTCATAATCCCAGCGGCATGACTGACAGCACCCGCCGCGGTTTGAATCCCTTGCTGTCATATGATTGCTTAATGTACAGCGGCCAGAATAAGCGATACACATGGCTCCATGAACAAATGTTTCGATTTCAATGTCTACTTTTTCTTTCATTTCTCTAATTTCATCCGCACTTGTTTCACGTGCCAAAACAACACGCTGCAGACCTTCCTCTTTCCAAAATTGGATCGCCTTCCAATTGGTTAAGGATTGCTGGGTACTTAAATGAACCTCAATTTCGGGGGCCAATCTTTTACAGGTTTCAATGATTAATGGATCCGCAACAATGATTCCGTGTACTCCAGCTTCTTTCAGACCCATTATATATTCTTCCAAGCCGGAAATATTTTCGTTATGGGCAATAATATTTGTCGTCACATAAATTTTAGCACCATATTCTTTGGCAAATTCCACACCTTCCTTCATTTCTTCAAATGTGAAATTATCCGCATTTGAACGAAGGCCGTACTCTTGACCGCCGATAAAAACGGCATCCGCACCATAATGAACGGCAATTTTTAGCTTCTCCAGGTTACCGGCTGGTGCCAGCAATTCCGGTTTTTTTACGATCACTCGTTTTCCATTCACAATTTGTGAAATGGGTTCTTTTACAATGGCCATCATAATCTCCTTTCTCAATATTTGAATATTTCATCCAAAATCGTTCTTTTTTCTTTCCTGATCGAACGTTTTTCTCCTTGATTAATATACCGATTCCTTAAAGAAGAAGCCTGTATCTAATAGACGGTATGACGGCTGAATTTCTTCTATTTGCGCCAATAATTCCCCTTTGATCGCTTCATATGCTTCAGGGTCTTCTGCATAAGCATCAAGTGCCCTGCGATAAAGGCTTGTAACAGCGATGATATACTCCGAAGTCTGCAAAATCCCGTCAATTTTAAACGAATCAATTTCCGCCTCCATCATATCTTCTAATTCATCGATCATGCATAAGTCAGCGGGACTCATAATATGGGTGCCATTTTCATCCTCAAAAATAGGATATTTGTTGTCACGTTCTTTATCATGGAGAAACATATTTTTTTCGAATTTTTGACTCTGCACTTCCAATGTCTTTCCCTGATATTCAAAATAATTTCCTAATAAAGACCGCTTCGATTGAAACATATTGATCATTCCATGGATCTGTACCTCAATTTCTACTTCTGCATGGCTCTTCATTTCAAGTATAGCATCCATGTTAATTTCCCTAGCAGTCGCTGCTCTCTTCGCTCCTTTTCGTCCCCAATAGTTGCATGTATACCAATTGGTTGCAAGCTTCTCCGTATCCCAATGAAGAGGCATATCCGGTGCTGCTTCTCTTGCAGCTATTAAAACAGCCGGATCACCAAATATGATGGCATCTGCTCCTGCCTGCTGTAAAAACTGCAAATACCCGTTAAGCTCCCGAACTTTATCATTATGAAACAGGGCATTCATCGCCACATATACCTTTTTACCCTTTTCGTGAGCAATTTTTATGGCCGTTTTTACTGCTTCCCGAGAAAATTCACCTGCCAATCGCAAACCAAAACGTTGTTCTCCAATTACAAATGCATCTGCTCCTGCATTCACTAATGGAAGAATATCCTCTACCTTTTTCGGCGTTACTAATAATTCCGGTATTTTCACCATTTTTTTCACCTCTTCTTGCTAATTGCGACTCCATCCCCTATCGGCAGAATAACGGTATCATAATCTGGATGGCTTGTTAACCACTCATTAAAGTGCTTAATCTTACTGACGATTCCATTTGTTCGCTTATGTGCAATGGTTTCCTCCGCTACAAGTCCTTTAAATAAAACATTATCGGTAATAATAATTCCCCGCTCCGTCAAATATCGGGAGTAAAGCTCAAAAAAGCGCTTGTACTGTCCTTTTGCAGCATCAATAAAGATAGCGTCAAAAGGGGCATAATCAGCTACCTCCTCCTCTTTCTCGAGGGCATCGCCTTTTATTAAAATCGTTTGTCCGTTTCCATAACGCCCAAAGTTTTCCTGAGCGATTTGTGCCCGTTCCTCATCGCGTTCAATGGTCACTATTTGAGCAGAGGGCAACGCGTGCGCCATTCTTAATGCAGAATACCCAATCGCGGTGCCTATTTCAAGAATGCATTCTGGCTGCAGTATTCTCAACATCTGCAGCATCGTCTCCATACCGGCTGTTTCCATGATCGGCACATGGTGTTCTGCCGCATATTTCTCCATTTTCATGAAAAATTCCGGGCGTTCCGGAATCAAGCTGTCAATATAAGCATGTATCTTATCATTTTGCAATGTAAGTCCCCTCGATCCGTTAAGCATGAAAAAAATAGCGTTTCACAGCAGGGCATGACTATGCCGCAAACTATGTCTACGCTACTTGAACAATGTTCATTAGAAACACGCTTTTTATTTTATCATAAGCGCACGGAGAATGCTACTTCCCTGCATTCTCCGTTGCTTTGACAAGCGGTCCCATGCTACTCCCCGGTGATATGCTCTTCCTTCTTTACATTATGCTCATTATTTGTTTTGGAGAACAGTACATCTCCTTCCGGTGTAGCTAAGAAATATAAATACTCAGTTTCTGCCGGAGATAAAGCGGCCTCAATCGAGGTGATTCCTGCATTGGCAATCGGACCAGGTGTCAAGCCGGCATTCTTATACGTATTATAAGGTGAATCCACTTCTAAATCTTTGTAATACACGCGGTCTTTATGCTCCCCAAGTGCATAAAGAACCGTAGGATCCGTTTGAAGTGGCATTCCTGCCTCTATCCGATTATAAAATACACTGGCAATCTTATTTCGGTCTACTTTTTCGGTTGCTTCTTCCTCTATTAAGGAGGCCATAGTCAAAATCTCATGTACAGACATTTGTTTTTCTTCCATTTGTCCTCTATATTCATCCAGTACCGCTTTTGTTTTATCGAGCATAACCGCAGCAATTTCATCAATCTCCGGATTTTCCGTATAAAATGAATAAGTTGCAGGAAACAAATAACCCTCCAAAGGATATTTAACTGTCGGTTTCAGTATTTCATCTGATAAAACATCAGGATATTTCGCGATCAAATCTTCAACAAAAATCGGATCATTGAATCGCTGTAAGATATCCTCTTGCTTATGATTGGTTTTTTTAGCAATAATAGCTGCAATCTCCTCTATTTTTTTTCCTTCCGGTATCGTCATTTTAAAAACCACTTCCTGCATCACTTTCCCGGTTTTCAAACTGTCGATGATTTGCTGAATTGTCATCGAAGGATTCATTTCATATTCCCCGGCCATAAAATTTGTTTCATTATTAAATTTCACATAGTATTTAAAGACACGGGCATCCTTTATGACACCATGATCTTCTAATAATTGCGAAATAGCAGAAATCCCAGAACCAATGGGAATTTCAACCATTATTTTCTCCTTGCTGTCAGGGTTTACCGGTTTTAGTGCAGAGTGTACATAAAAATAACCGCCGCCAAATACGACAACTGCGATTAATAGCAGGGAGACAGAAATCATAGTCACTATTTTACGTACAAGTTTTGCTTCATTCTGTCTCTCGATCAATTCCTCCGTTATTTCAGAATTTTTGTCTTTTTTTTCGCCTGAAGCCTTCATTTTCCCCCTCCATTCAACAGGGTTTTACATATTTTCTCGAATCATTATACTATATTTTTTTACGATCGTAAAAAAAAGACCGACTATATTGCTATAGCCGGCATAATTTTTTTCTTTTTATTCGTCATCCTCTTCTTCAAGGAAAGTATTCAGCATTTCTTCCACTAAGTCCCATTCTGAATCCGTTTCAATCGGCATTAATTCGCCGTCCTCATTGTCTTCGCTTGGAATAAAGGCAGAGGCATGGATCTCAATCTCTTCATCCTCCTCGCCTTCTCCTACCGGATAATAGAGGACATAGGACTTTCCAAATTCTTCTGAGTCAAAGGTAAATAATATTTCGCAAAGCTGTTCGTTACCTTCATCATCTACTACTGTGATGTTATTTTCACCATGATTCATTTTGTCACCTCATTAATTTTGGCTATCTAAATATCCTTGAAGGATCATAGCTGCTGCCATTTTATCAATTACTTTTTTGCGTTTCTTGCGGCTGACATCTGCCTCCAGAAGAACCCGCTCAGCTGCGACGGTCGTCAACCTTTCATCCCAAAGAACCACCGGGATGCCAAACTTTTTCCGTAGTTCCTCAGCATAAAACTGACTTGCCTCACAGCGTGGTCCGATGGTGCCATTCATGTTTTTTGGCAGGCCCACCACTACTTTTGTGACCTCATATTCTTCAATCAGGCTGCCAATTTGTTCGAAGCCAAACTGCTCTGCCTCTTCATTTATTTCGATCGTCTTTAAGCCCTGAGCAGTCCAGCCAAGCGCATCGCTTATTGCTACACCAACCGTTTTAGAGCCCACATCTAAGCCCATTGTCCTCATACACGACCCCTTAAATTCCTTTATTTTCGGCAGCTTTCTTTTCGTATAAGATGCCAGCTGTATTAGGTGTGCTACTAGCCTATATTTTCCTTTAAATAAGATTTCATAAGCTCTTCAATGATTTCGTCCCTTTCAAGCTTACGGATCTTATTTCTTGCATCACGATGCCTTGGGATATAGGCTGGATCACCGGACAGCAGGTAACCTACAATTTGGTTAATTGGATTATACCCTTTTTCCTGCAAAGCATCATAAACTTGAAGCAATACCTCTTTCACATTATGTTCTACAGGCTCTTCAGGAAAATTGAACCTCATTGTTTGATCAAATGAGCTCATCAGCTACACCTCTCTTTTTGTAGAAGAAAAACAACATCAATAGATGCAAATAACTAATGTATTCGTCTTCCGTCAACCATTCTTATAGTTACCTACATTTTACACTACTTTGGGACATTATCAAACGGATTTCACCCATTCTTCAACATATTGTAATGCTGCGTCAAGTTGCTCTGGATTTTTCCCTCCTGCTTGCGCCATATCCGGACGGCCTCCGCCTCCGCCACCACAGCGTACTGCCACTTCCCTGATTAATTTCCCCGCATGGAATCCCTTATCGATTAAGTCCTTCGATACTCCGGCAATTAAATTGACCTTTCCGTCAGCCGGACTACCGAGCACGACAATAGCGGAACCGAGCTTCTGTTTCAGATCATCAGCCATATTGCGCAGATTATTCATGTCCGTTGCTTGTACTTTTGCAGCTAATACAGAAATGCCCTTGATTTCTTTTACTTTTGAAACAAGGCTTCCCGCTTCAATATTGCCCAATTTTGCCGCCAATGATTCATTTTCACGCTGTAATTGTTTAACTTCAGTATGCAATGCTTCAATTCTGGCGGGTACATCTCTCATATTTGACTTCAGTTTTACAGCTGATTCTTTTAAAATACTGATCTGCTCATTCATCATCCGGAATGCGGCTTCGCCTGTCACAGCCTCAATCCGGCGGGTGCCGGCACCAATTCCGCTCTCTGAAACGATCTTGAACAGTCCGATGACAGATGTATTGGATACATGGCATCCGCCGCAAAGTTCAAGACTGAAATCTCCAACTTTTACTACCCGGACAATATCACCGTATTTCTCTCCGAATAGAGCCATCGCTCCCATCGCTTTCGCATCATTAATGTCTTTATAATCAATTTCAACATTCATGCTTTTCCAGATTTGTTCATTCACTAATTCCTCAACCTTTTCAAGTTCTTCCGGTTGAACCTGGCCGAAATGTGAGAAGTCAAAACGGAGGCGGTCCGGTTCGACAAGGGAACCAGCCTGATTTACATGAGAACCCAGCACCTCTTTCAGCGCTTTTTGCAGCAGATGCGTTGCAGTATGGTTTTTAATAATTTTCCCTCTGTTTTCAGCATGAATGGAAGCATCCACCGTCATATTGACCTTTATTGTTCCCTCTGTAACAAAAGCGCGATGCAAATGCTGACCATTCGGTGCCTTTTGCACATCTTGGATGTCTGCCTTCATACCGGCTGCAGTAATGCTTCCTCTGTCCGCAATCTGACCTCCGCTTTCAGCATAAAACGGTGTTTGATCGAGCATAAATTGAATTTCTTCTCCTTCAGTTGCTTCATTCACCAGCTGACCATCCTTTAATAGGACAATCACTTTGGCCTGCACCTGCACATGATCATAACCGATAAATGCACTCTCATTCTTGAGCTCACTCAAGACACCGCTTTGCACATGCATGGAATCAACATCAATCCGCGCTGACCGGGCTCTTTCCCTTTGCTCCTCCATTTCAGCTTCAAAGCCTTCATGGTCAACGGTCATTCCTTCCTCTTCCACATATTCTTCGGTTAATTCAACAGGAAAACCAAAAGTGTCATATAAGCGAAATACGTCTTCACCTGAAATGACCGTGCTCCCTTTTTCCTTTTCCTTCTTAATCACCTCGGATAGAATGGATAAGCCCTCATGCAAGGTTTCATGGAAACGATCTTCCTCATTTTTAATTACTTTCTCAATAAAGGCACTGTTTTCTTTTACTTCCGGATAGAAGTCCGTCATGATTTCCCCTACTACCGGCACCAGTTCATACATAAATGGACGCTCAATACCGATTTGCTTCGCATAACGGACGGCCCTTCTTAACAGACGGCGGATAATATAACCTCGTCCCTCGTTGGAAGGCAATGCCCCGTCGCCAATGGCAAAGGCTACAGTTCGGATATGATCGGCAATGACCTTAAACGCTACATCCTTTTCTTTACTTTCGCCATATTTCGCCCCGGATATTTCCTCTGTTGCCTGAATAATCGGCATAAATAAATCCGTATCAAAATTGGTTGGAACATTTTGGACAACAGATGCCATCCGTTCAAGCCCCATACCAGTATCAATATTTTTCTTTGGCAGCGGAGTATACGACCCGTCAGGATTATGATTAAATTCTGAAAATACTAGATTCCAAATCTCTAAATAACGTTCATTTTCTCCACCTGGATACAGTTCCGGATCACTTGGATCATCTCCATATTCAGGACCGCGATCATAGAAAATCTCCGTATTGGGACCGCTTGGACCTTCCCCGATATCCCAGAAATTCCCCTCAAGGCGGATTATTCTTTCTTCCGGAATCCCAATGTTCTTATTCCAATATTGAAATGCTTCCTCATCCTCAGGGTGAATGGTTACAGAAAGCTTTTCTTTCTCAAAACCAATCCATTTTTCATCCGTTAAAAATTCCCATGCCCATTCAATAGCCTCTTCCTTAAAATAATTTCCAATGGAAAAATTCCCTAGCATTTCAAAGAAAGTATGGTGGCGAGCAGTTTTCCCGACATTTTCAATATCATTTGTCCGAATCGACTTTTGTGCATTGGTAATCTTTGGATTTTCCGGTACAACCCTTCCGTCAAAATATTTTTTCAACGTGGCTACCCCGCTGTTAATCCACAGCAATGATGGGTCATCATGCGGTACCAATGGTGCACTCGGCTCTATTGCATGGCCTTTTTCTTTAAAGAAAGCAAGATACATTTGTCTAATTTGTGAACCTGTTAATTTTTTCACTGTGAAACCTCCTCTATCGTCACTAAAATTTATGTTCCATTTAACCACTTACTGCAGGCCTTCTTTCAGAACAGGCAGTATGCCGGATCACCGGAAAAATGCAGCATTTTCCCTATCCGTTGCTTTTTCACACACAAAAAAAGCCCTCTGCCCCGGACAGGGACGAGAAGCTTACTCGCGGTACCACCCTGATTATGAATGTCCATTCATCTCTCAATAAGACCTTAACGCGGCAGACGGCAGTGGTTAGCTGCACTCAGGATTAGCCTTCTGTTATCCTTCATCTAGAGCCTTTTTCAGCCTAAGAAAGCTCCTCTCTAATGTGACATGTCACTCAGATGGACTATAACATACTCGTTCCTTCTTCATGTTCCCTATGTAAAAATACAATTATACTTCGCATTATAGCGATACTTTTTTGAAATTGTCAATGATTCAGCGATACAAATACGGATTTATTCTTTTAGAACCGGTATCTGTTTTCGGCCAAAATATTTCCTAATATGCAAAAGACCTACCTTGAGGACAGCTAAAATCGGGACAGCCAAAATCATTCCGATGATTCCACCCATCTCCTCTCCAGCAAACAACGCAAGCATAATCATCAAAGGATGCATACGCAGACTTTTTCCCACTATGAAAGGAGAAAGCACATTCCCCTCCAAAAACTGGATCACCAATACAATTATCATGGTGATCACTACCATCTTAACCGACATAGTAGAGGCAATGACTACCGCAGGGATGGCGCCAATGATCGGCCCAAAATAAGGGATAACATTCGTGATGCCAATAATCAGACCGAGCAGTAAGGGATAATTCATATGAATCACCCAAAAAGCGAAGGTTGAAAGGGAGCCAATTAAGGAACAGACCAGCAGCTGGCCTCTGATATAGCTACCAAGTGATTGATCTACATCCCGTAGAAAGAGAATTCCTCCCTGTCTCCATTTCCTCGGTGTCACATACCAGACTGCCTTTTTAATCGTTTTAAAATCCTTCAGCATATAGAAGGAGATAAAGGGAATCAGGGCAATCGTGAAGATGGAGCTGGCAATCTCCGCAATTGAGTTCAGGGCATTCGTCAGCATTTTATCCAAGCTTCTTTCAATGGAGACAATCCCATCATCCACACGCTCCTGTATCCCATCCGGCCATGCTGATGTTTTCTGCTGAATTTGTTCAACAAATCCCATATATTGGTCGGCAAGCTCTGGAATACTAACGGTTAAATCCTTTATCTGCCGTATGATTTCCGGCAATCCCTTATAAAAAGCAAACCCTATGCCGCCAAAAAAAATGACATAAATAATAAAGACGGCCATCCCCCTATGAAGGCCCCCTGTATGCAACCTTTCTACGATTGGATGCAAAAGATACGTGATAAATGCTGCAATGATAAAGGGCAAAAAAATGTTAAATACAGTTGTTACAATTGGAAGCCAAATTCCTTGTAATTTTATAAAGATAAAGACAGTTATTAATAAAAGGAGCAAAAATCCAAGACGGTAATACCACTTTATCCGGATATCCAATCTTACTCGCCTCCTTTTACTTAGTGTGAGGCCGCTCTCTTTTTTTATACATTCGGAAATATCAAAGGGGACAACCGTTTGACAAGTTATCCCCTAGAAAATCAAAATATCGCTTTAATGCCTTTTTTCAGCTTTCTCATACTGCGATTAGAAATGACATTATTTTTCTGGATATAGTTGTATGCCACAATCCCTGCTCCAACAGTCAGTACGGAAGTAATCGCTTTATTCATTCTTCTCACCTCTTGATTTTTTATAAGATGAATCGGCGTTCATCTTCTTCAAATAAATCATCAAGGGAGCTTAATGTTCCGTCTTCTTCTACTTGATGGGTAAGAATAAGATCCTTCGATAAGGTCATTTCAATGAAACAATTCCAGCAATAATATTGATTGATACCAATTTTTCCTATATCCTTGCTTTGACAGTTGGGACATTTAAGCATCAGGAAAAACACCTCACATTATTTTACATTCACTATGATGGCGTCCTTCCCAATTGCAGGCGGTTGTTCAGCTTTGATCACACGTTTACCTTCCATCATATCTGAAAAGAAGCCATCCGATATTTCATACCCTATAATCGTTCCCACTTCTTCCAGAAAATATACATCTTCTAAAAAGCCTAGCCTTTCACCCTCTGCTGTCATCATCATCCTGCCCAACAGTCTCTGCTTATTTTCAATAGTATAATGCTCTGGTATCTGTAAAGTCTCTAAAACCTCTCTATCTTCTATCATAACCCCATCAAATCCAAAAGAAGACACATTTTGCACGCTGATAAAAAAGTTTTTTTTAAATAAAACACCCTTTTTTACAAGCAGCCCCTTTACCATTCCCTTGCTTGAAACACATAAATCGCACACTTCACCAATTTTGGTGCCAGTCTTTAATTCGTAAATCGGCAACCCTTTTAATAATGAAAATGTCCGCAAAGTTTGTCCCCACCCTTCCGAACATTCATTATCTTTAGCAGGGATAGGCAAAAACATGTGAAGCAAGGTTTTCCAATCTGTATCAGGAAAGAAAATGATAGGGAGTAATATCCTCCATTCCGATCATTGGATCGACATTCATCAACCTTTCTTCATAGGAAATAGATATTTGCTTCTCTGGTACAGCTTCTTCCGTTAGAGGAGTGTATTTATCTCTTAACTTCCCGGCCAATGTAGTCAGGCGGGTTTGTTCATCCGTACGCTGAACTCCCGAACGAAAGGCGTCCTCTTCACCGCAGATAATTAAAAACTTCTTGCTTCTCGTTATCGCCGTATAAATCAGGTTTCTCCTCAGCATACGATAGTAGCTTTTCACAATTGGGAGAATCACAATCGGAAATTCACTGCCCTGAGATTTATGTACCGAGCAACTGTAGGCAAGGGTGATTTGGTTTAAATTCTGCTTTGTATACGTAACTTCAATTCCATCAAAGGAGACGACCACCATATCCTGCTTCTCGGTATTTTCCTTTGCATAAAAAATGGATATGACTTCACCCATATCGCCATTAAAAACGTGATTTTCCGGCTGATTGACCAGCTGTAAAACTTTATCTCCAACCCGGTATTTTGTTTCGCCAAAAGTGATCTCCTTTCGTGTGCCATCTCGATTTCCGTTCAGCACGTCCTGGAGCATTATATTCAGGCGATCGATTCCTGCGGGTCCTTTATACATCGGAGCCAGCACTTGAATATCACGCGGAGTAAACCCCTTTTTGACGGCATTGAGAACCACCTTTTCGATACAATTGGCTACCTGGGCTGTATTGCATTTGATAAACGAGCGGTCCGTCTGCTGTGCCGTGACATTTTTCGGGAGCCTGCCCTTTTGAATATCATGTGCCAATTCAATAATGGAAGATCCTTCTTCCTGACGGTATATATCAGTTAGGCGGATCGAAGGAATGACCTCTGAACAGAGCAAATCCTTCAGCACCTGTCCCGGCCCAACTGAGGGTAGCTGATCTTCATCGCCAACAAGAATGACTTGTATTTTATCGGGAAGTGCCTTAAAAAGACGGTTTGCGAGCCATATATCCACCATGGAAGTTTCATCGACAATCAATATATTACCATTTAATGGATTTTCCTCATCATGATCAAAGCCTTCATTTCCATTCCAGCCTAATAGTCGGTGAATCGTCATCGCTGGAAGCCCGGTTGCTTCTGTCATCCGTTTCGCAGCTCTTCCTGTAGGAGCACAAAGCAAAAACGGAAACGGTTCTTCCTTTTTGTAATCCTTCGGATCGAGAGAACAGCCGTGAAGCTCGGCATATAATTCGACAATTCCTTTAATAACTGTTGTTTTCCCTGTGCCGGGTCCCCCTGTTAAGATTAATAAAGGAGACATTAAAGCAGTCTGGATTGCTTCTTTTTGGCTAGGAGCATATTGCACCCCTATACGCTCCTCAAGATTTCCGAGCGCCAGCAGAAATTCCGATTCCGGAAATTGCTGTTCATATTCCGTTTGTTCCAGAAGCCCTTTGATGCTTGTAACAAGCCCTTTTTCAGAAAAATAGAGGGAAGGGAGATAAAACCGGCTTTCTTCGACAATGATTTTCCCCTCTTCCTCAAGAGCAAGCAATTGTTGAGTAATATCAGCAAATTCGATCGGATTACGTTTATTTTCTTCAAGAAGTTGCTGCACCTTCAGCAGGAAATTTTCCGCCTGGATATAGACATGTCCATTTTGCATGCATTCATTTTCTAAAATATACAAGCATCCTGCCTTTATCCTGTCCGGATGGTTACCTGTCATCCCTAACTGATGTCCGAGCTCATCAGCCCGGGCAAAACCGATGCCCTCTACATCCTCCACTAATTTATAAGGATTTGCCTGAATTACATCTATCGTTGTTTCTTTATATGCTTGATAAATTTTCATTGATAATTGCGGACCGAAACCGTACTGATTTAATAAAATCATGGCCTGTTCAAGTCCCTGATGCTTCATCAACGTATCGTACAAATCCTTTGCCTTATCAGTTGGCAGCTTCGGCACCTGATCCAGCAAGGAGGGCTCGTTTAAAATTCTCGTAATAGCATTTTCCCCGAGTGTTTCAACAATGTTCTCCGCTGTTTTCTTACCGATTCCTTTAAACAGCTCACTGGAAAGATAACTGACAACTCCTTTTTTTGTCTGTGGAATATCCTTCCGAAAATGAGTTGCGTGGAACTGCAGACCGAACTTTGGATGCTCCTTCAGATCTCCATAAAACAGGTAAGTCTCCTGCTCGTGTATTTTAGGAAAGTAGCCGGTTATGACAGCTTCCTTGTCATGATAATCCTCATTTGTTTCTTCTACACGTATTCTTAATACCGTATATAAATTCTGCTCATTACGAAAAATCGTAACAATCGGCCTTCCTTTCATGAACTTTCCCTGTTCAGCAAATAAATCAAGCGAATCCTGTTTTTCCACGAAGAACACCTCCTTAATAGAAGAGCGTAAGCGCCATGTCAAGCGCGGGACCTATCCACGATGCTCTCCGTACTCTCGATTGAGTTAAGGGAATATGAAGAGCTCAATCGTTATTCAATGTAGTCTTTTCTCTAACAAAGCGTGTAAAGTATACTAGCAGCCATGCGTTGGAGCTGGATTTTAGGCTGACTGAAGAAACTTAATACCGTTTAGATGCTCGATTCCATTAATGCTTTATATGGTCATTTCCTTTTTCAATTAAATCCTTGCCATAGCTTGCCAATAGATGGTCAGGCTGGATTTCAAGTGCCTTTGCAAACATCCGAACAGCCGTTTTGCCATCTTCCTTATACCCATAGGCCACTCCTAAATTGTAATATGCGTCGGCATGCTTCGGTTCTATGCTGACGCACTTCTCGAATTGTACAATCGCTTCATCAATATACTGCTGATTTGCCAAGCACAAACCAGATTGAAAAAATCCCTCTGCGTCCTGAGGATTTAATTCAGTACAGCGTTGAAAATAAGGAAGTGCCTGAAGCGGTTGCTCAAGTCCTAAGTAGGACATCCCCAGCATGAAAAAATTATCAGAGGTATGTAAGCCTTTTTTCATGGCTGTTTCAAATAATATCTTTGCCTGCTGGTATTCCTCCTTTTCATAATGCAAATTTCCCGCACTGTAGTAGGCTGCAGCTGCATTTTCATCCAATGAAATCGCTTTTTGAAAGAATTTTAATGCCTTTTCCACATCGCCTACAGCCGAAAGGACATTCCCGAAATTTATGTATGAAACGGGATTCTCCGGAGCCTCCTCAATTGCCTCCATAAAGGCCTTCGCCGCTTCCTCCCATTTGCCTTCCTGCATAAATTGAATTCCCGTTTGATTCTTATCCATGTTTCCACTCCATCATATCGTTTAATTGTCTTTTTTCTAACATATAAGTATAGCATATTTCCAACATACAAAAAAGAAAGGAACTGCCCAAAAGCAAAGGTGTCAGGCACCACAATCCAATATCAATATCACTTTGCATAAATCTGCACTGGATATAGATCAATTGTGGATATCTGACACCTTACGGGACAGTTCAGAACCTTTATCCAACAAATGTTAGACGTTCATGACCATTAAACACTTGATCGATTATACCTCCGCCGAGACATTCGTCTCCATTGTAAAAAACAACGGCCTGTCCGGGTGTGACGGCCCGAATAGACTCTTTGAAGGTTACCTTTACTTTATTGTCTGCTAATATTTCTACTGTCACATGATTATCAGGCTGCCGGTACCTGAATTTTGCCGTACATGAAAAAACAACTGGCTTTTGTCGCTTCGATATCCAGCTTACATTGACACCGGTGATGGACGTCGAATACAATTTTTCATTATGAAACCCCTGGCCGACATAAAGCACATTCCGCTTTAAATCTTTACCAATGGCAAACCAAGGCTCTCCGGCACCGCCAATTCCCAGTCCATGGCGCTGGCCAATGGTATAATACATCAAGCCATCATGTTTCCCGACGACCTTTCCGTCAAATGTTTCCATATTTCCCGGTTGAGCCGGTAAATAGTGGCCGAGAAATTCCTTGAAATTCCGTTCGCCGATAAAACAAATTCCGGTACTGTCCTTTTTTGAAGCTGTTGCTAGACCAACTTCACGAGCTATTTCTCTCACCCGTGATTTAGGTAGATCCCCTATCGGAAACATCACCTTCGATAATTGCTCCTGTGTCAGCTGATTTAAAAAATAAGTCTGATCCTTATTTTCATCAACACCGCGGAGCATCCTATACTCGCCATCGCAAATTTCCACTCGTGCGTAGTGTCCTGTTGCCAAATAATCTGCTCCCAAGCTCAACGCATGCTCCAAAAAGGCCTTAAATTTAATTTCCTTATTACACATGACATCGGGGTTTGGTGTTCTGCCCGCTTTATATTCATCGAGAAAATAGGTAAATACTTTATCCCAGTACTGTTTTTCAAAATTAACAGCATAATAAGGAATGCCAATTTGATTGCATACCCGAATGACATCATTATAATCCTCTGTCGCTGTGCAAACACCAAATTCATCTGTATCATCCCAGTTTTTCATAAAAATTCCAATCACGTCGTAGCCTTGCTGCTTCAATAGCAGAGCAGCAACAGAGGAGTCTACTCCACCGGACATACCAACGACTACTCGTGTATCCTTTGGTTCCTTCACTGCATTCCCTCCTTCCATGACTCATGATTTATGAACTAAACGCCTAACAATCCTTGTTATTTCATTTCCAACTTTTTTTATTTGTTTTTCAGTATTATACAAGCCGAAGCTGAAGCGAATAGAGCTAGTTAGTTTATCTGACTCTTCCCCAAACATCGCAACTAGTACATGGGAAGGTTCAACCGAACCCGCTGTACAGGCGGAGCCGCTCGAAGCTGCAATTCCGGCCATATCTAGATTCACAAGCAATGACTCTACATTCGTACCGGGAAAATGGATATTGATCACATGCGGAAGTGACCTCTCAAGCATGCCGTTTATATGAAATTCAATATCTCCTTCATCCAACGTACTAAGCAGCGTTTTCTTTAAATCATGATACTGTTGTTGTTTTGCAGCCAATTGTTCCTGGACAATCATAGCAGCCTCAAAAAAACCAGCAATTGCAGGAACATTTTCTGTCCCTGCACGTCTTTTTCTCTCCTGCTCACCGCCGAAAAGGCGCGGAGACAGCTTCACTCCAGACCTCACATATAAAAAACCGATGCCTTTCGGACCATTTATCTTATGGGCCGAAGCACTTAATAAATCAACCTTCAGTTCTTGAACATGAAGCTTCTCCATTCCGTAAGCCTGAACTGCATCTGTATGAAAATATGCCGGATGTCCGGATAACATCTGCCCTATTTCCGCAATCGGCTGAATTGTACCTACTTCATTATTGCCATACATAATCGTAACCAGTATGGTATCCTCTCTCAATGCCTGCTGAACATCGCTCGGAGAAACAGCCCCTGTTTCATCAACAGGCAAATACGTCACCTCATAGCCTCTTTTTTCTAATTCATGGCAGGCATGAAGCACGGCATGATGTTCAATTTCTGTTGTAATAATATGCTTACCATTCGCAGCATTTGCCTCGGCAATACCAAAGATTGCGTAATTATCGGCTTCCGTTCCGCCACTTGTAAAAATAACCTCATTTTCTTTTGCTCCGATGCTTTGAGCAATACCATATCGGGCATCATCAACAATTTTTCGCGCTTCCCGTCCGAAAAGATGAATACTGGACGGATTGCCAAAAATATTAGTCATCGTCTGTGTAACTTTATCAATAACTGCCGGATGCATGGGTGTTGTTGCCGCATGATCGACGTAGATACGTTCCAAATCAATTCACCCTCTTTTAAATATAGAACATGTACGAATCAACCTCATCATGATCGGTATGATTTGCCAAATCCTCAATGGTCGTACTATCAAGTACATCCTTGACAGCATCCCGAATTCTAATCCATAAAGCCCGTTTAACAGGCTCTTCGTCTTCAATCCCTTCCACAGGCGTAATAGGACCCTCAAGGACACGAATAATATCTCCTGTTGTAATTTTGGAAGGTTTATTGGCTAACACATAACCTCCGTAAGCACCGCGGATGCTTTTCACCAATCCGGCATTACGCAGCGGTGCAATCAGCTGCTCTAAATAATGCTCGGACAAATCATTTGCCTGCGCAATTGATTTCAATGAAACAGGTCCTTCCCCATACTTTTTTGCCAATTCAATCATAATTGTTAGACCGTACCGGCCTTTCGTTGAAATTTTCATCTTTCCACCTCTTTAAAGATAATAAGTTTTCTGGTGTGTTTCTTTATTTATCCTTGTTAAAATGTTATCCGTCATTCGTTGGCATTGCGGCAGGGCATAGCCTGATATAGTTCCAAGCAATAAGCCAATGACAATGGTGCCCCAGAATACCGGCCCGCCAAGCTGCCAGCCTACAAGTAATACAAGTACTTCCATCGTACTTCGAACCTTCCCGATCTTCCAGCCTGTTTTGGACGTAATAGCAAGCATTAAGCTGTCCCGAGGTCCTGCACCAAGCTGTGCCGAAATATAAATTCCCATTCCATAGCAGCAGAGAATCAGTCCGGCTGCAAACATCATGATTTTTCCCATAAGAGTAGACGGTGTTTTCATAAAAGGCAGCCACATATACATATCAATAAATAAGCCGACCAACAGCATATTTAGAAAAGCGCCAAACTGAGGGATCGATTTCGATATAAGGGCTGAAACCGTTAATATAAAAAGTCCAACAATAATATTCCAGATTCCAATTGTTAAACCGAATTTCAAAAATAATCCTACATGCAGCACATCCCAAGGTGATGGTCCAAGATCCGCAATAATAAGAAAAACCACTCCTAATGACATAATCAATAATCCAGAGAGATAGATCATAAAACGCGGGCCTATTTGACCTTTTCTTTTTTGTATCATTATACCCAACCTTATTTTATATGATAAATAGGAAATCAATCTATTGTATATAAATAGACTTTTTCCATTATATCATAATTCTCCGCAATAAGGCATTGGTATGGCCGAAGAACATGCAGGATCTTGCGCACAGCTTCCGAATCATAGTTGTTTTTTAAATTGCTGTAATCTATGATAAATGGCGGCCATTCTTTTTTCTTCACCTGCTTCAAGAGGATGATAGTATTCTGTTCCTTTCAAATTGGCAGGCAAATATTCCTGATTGACCCATCCTCCAAAGGTTCCCAGTGGGAAATCATGAGGGTATTGATAGCCTGTATGCCCTAGCTCCTTTGCTCCGGCATAATGAGCATCGCGCAAATGATTCGGAATTTCTCCCACTTTGCCAGTTCGAATTCCATCGATCGCTTCATCCAGTGCTTTATAAGCAGAATTTGATTTTGTGGACAAACACATTTCAATCACGGCTGTTGCGAGAGGAATCCGTGCCTCAGGAAGCCCCAAGCGTTCACTTGCCATAACCGCGGCTAGCACATGGCTTCCGACATCAGGATTGGCAAGCCCGATATCTTCAAAGGCGATCACAAGCAGGCGTCGATTGACGGATACTAAATCCCCGCTTTCCAAAAGATGGGCTAAATAATAAAGAGCGGCATTCGCATCACTACCACGGATGCTTTTCTGCAAGCTGGATAATAGATTGTAATAGTGGGAACCCTTCTTATCGCTGTAAACCCCAACCTTGGATATCATTCCTTCAATGGTTCCGTTCTCAATCAAATATCTATCATTCTCCTGATCAGAAGCATAGACAATCGATTCCAGCAATGTAAGGGCTTTTCTCGCGTCACCATTCGCACCGGAGGCGATTCTTTGGATCTGCTCTCCGCTAATTTGAATGTCAAGCCTGCCAAGTCCCTTTTTTTCGTCCGCTAGCGCCCGTTTCATTAATTCCTCAATATCTGTTGCTGTCAGCCGCTTAAGTTGCAGAATCTGCCCGCATCGGCTGCGGATCGCTGGGTTCACATCATGAAAGGGATTCTCGGTTGTTGCCCCAATTAAAATGATTGTCCCATTCTCTACATGTGGAAGAAGATAATCCTGTTGTGCCTTGTTAAAGCGATGGATTTCATCCAAAAACAAAATTAATTTGCCAGTTAATCGTGCTTCCTGAACGACTTCCTCGATATCTTTTTTTCCAGAGGTTGTTGCATTTAATGCGATAAACGGGATTTTCACTGTTCCTGCAATCGCATGGGCTAAAGACGTTTTCCCGATTCCCGGCTCACCGTATAGGAGCATAGAAGGAACGTAGCCGTTATGAATCATCTTATATAAGCTCGTATTTTTCCCAAATATTTCTTTCTGACCGGCCACCTCATCAATGGATGACGGTCTCATTCGATACGCAAGCGGTTCTCCGTTCAATCCGATAACCTCCATTTAACATCTAATTCCCATTATATCGCAAAGTCCGGTACCGTAAAAGCAGACGCCCTGCGGAAGGATGGATGGACAGAAATATATTGGCCTTTTGCGATCGGAAAATACCTGTTCGTTTGAACAGGCATTTTCTGATCCTCTTAATTGAATTCCTTCATCAGGCAGCTACATCCCGCTTCTTGAAAACAACTAGGGATAGTGCAAGGAATAGGATAAAATAAAGCAGCAGCATGATGACTGAAAAAGATAGTGTCATGCCTTCAACTATCGGAACTCCTTCAAAATACTGCATTAAATTCGTATTGGCAAATAAAATATATTTAGCCCAGGAAAATTTGAGCGCGATTAATTGTGTGATCTGTCCCCCTGTAAACAACAGAAAGACCGCTAAACCAATCGCAAGGGAACTATTACGGAAAACAGCCGAAATCATAAAGGCCATCGTGGCTAAGATAAAGGTACTGATGGACTGTAAGCCATATAAAACCAGTAAATGAACAGGCAGGCTTTGTTCTGTAACTACGCCATTATAGTAGTTTAAATAGGGAACCGGATTATCTGGCAACCCGAACAACAGAACACCTAACAGCCCGGAACAAACAAATAATATGGCCATCATAAGAATTCCGAATATAACCACGGTCAAATATTTGGAGGCAAGAATTTTCCACCGTTGAATCGGCCGGATAAGCAGGAGCTTTATCGTCCCCCAATTAAACTCGCTTGCCACGATTCCCGCCGCAATAATAATCGTAAAAAGTCCCACAAAATCAATTATACCAGCTGTATCTTTAACAAAGCTCCAAACAGAGTAATCCTCATTTGGTGAAATCTGATGCTCAATACGATATTCATTGATCGCGATTTTTCTCTCCAATTGGATCAAGGAATTCTCAGGTACAGAACCTTTTAGTTCCTTCAATTGCTGCTTTAGTGATTCATTTTCTATCTGAAGACCCTGTTCCCAATTCTCATTATTTGGAACCGTTCCGCTATGCTCCTGAAATTTAATTAAGGTCCCTGCCGCCGCTACGATTAAGATGAGAAGTCCAATCATCACATATGTACCAGATCTGCGGAAAATCTTCATCCATTCATTTTTGATCAAATTAAGCATGGAGCATCCCCTCCTTTTTTTCTGTGACTTCCAAAAAGGCATCCTCTAAAGTCTTTGTATGTTCCAGAATTCCATAAATTGCTATTCCATTCTCAACAAGGATCTTGACGATATGAGGAATCTGCTCTTTTCCTACTGCAATACTTAAACCGGAATCAACCTGTTGAACAGTCACTTCCGAGATATGTGTGTTAAGAATCTGTACAGCCTTGACCCGATCATCTACTTCAAAGAAGAATAGTTTATCCGAGTCTTGGACAAAATCCTGGATTCGTTGTACATCCACCAGTTTGCCCTGCTGGATAATCCCAATCCGGTCACACATCATTTCCATTTCCGCCAACAGGTGGCTTGAGACAATGACCGCCATATTCTTTTTGCTTGCCAGCATCCGCACATGGTCGCGGATTTCTCTAATTCCTGCCGGATCTAATCCGTTTGTCGGCTCATCAAGAATTAAAACTTCCGGATCATGCAGTAAACATTGAGCCAGTCCGAGACGTTGACGCATACCCAATGAATAGTTTTTGACCTTATCATGAATTCGTTCCGTTAAGCCGACCAATTCGACGACTTCCGCAATCTTTTCCTTTGTTACTCCCTTACTCATTCGGGCAAAATGAATCAAATTTTGATAGCCGGTTAAAAATTTGTACATTTCTGGATTTTCCACAATTGCACCAATATGTCTAACCGCATCCTCAAAATTGTTTTGAATACTCTTGCCGGCAATTTCAATATCTCCGTCCGTGATACCGATTAATCCGACCATCATACGTATCGTTGTTGTTTTACCTGCTCCATTAGGCCCTAAAAAGCCAAAAACTTCTCCTCTATGAACCTCAAAGCTTATCGAATCAATGATTTTCCTCCCTTTAATTACTTTCGTTACATTTTTGAGCTTCACAATTTCTGTCATGTGACACTCTCCTTTCATTCCTTAAAGGTTTTCTTCATCCATTCCAGCACCGATAGCCCTTCTTCTGCCCGGAGCTGTTCAACATCTCTTTGACCGACCATCACCCCGTCTTTGACTAGCAACACTTCATCAAGAAGGGGTTCGATTTCAGCTATTTCATGTGTAGCAATGACAACAGTCTGATGATCAAAATCCACAAATGAAATAAGTCCCTTTACAATCGATTCACGAACGATCGGATCCAGTCCGGAAAAGGGTTCATCAAGTAAAATGACCGGTGCCTTGCGGGCAAGAGCCAATGCAAGCTTCAGCCTGCTGCGGTGCCCCTTGGATAGCTGCTTCATTTTCTTACTTGGATCGAGTGACATGAAGGTTAATAGTTCTTCCGCCCGCCCCCGATCAAAATCAGGAAACTGAGATTGCGTATAACGAACCATGTCCTTAATGGTAAATGGCTCATAAAACATATCGAGTTCTGATAAATATACAACCTCATTTGCTATCCTCCGTCCGGCTTTTTTTCCGTTAACCCTTACCGTGCCACTAGAAGAATGCACGAGCCCCGCAATGAGCTTCAGTGTGGTTGATTTTCCGCTACCGTTTGGGCCGAGCAGACCAATAATTTTCCCTGATTCAAGTTTAAATGTAACCTGATTAAGCGCAATATCACGGCCATATTTTTTTGACACACAATCAAATACGATCATTCTGTTCCCCCTCTCTCTCGGCAAAATAATCGTTTAGACTGGCTATGATTTCTTCCTTGGAAAACCCAAGATCCTGCAGGCTGTTTACAAAGGATGAAATAATCTCAGTCTGGCGCTTCTGTTTGAGAGTCCGAATCACATACGGATTTTCAACGACAAATGTTCCCTGTCCCCTTTTGCTCTCCACAATCTCCATCCTTTCTAATTCACGGTACGTTCTTTGAATGGTATTTGGATTTACTCCGGTTTGCATAGCCATTTCGCGGACAGAAGGAAGTTTATCACCTGGATGAAGATCATTTCTGACGATTTGTTGACAGATTTTATCAGCGATTTGCATGTATATGGGTTTCGATGACTGAAATTCCTCCTCCATTGCGCTACACCTCTACTTTCCGCTCAAGAAGCCATGCTGAAAGAGAAAAAACAATGGTCGTAAGAAGAAGATATAGCAGCACTGTTATCAGCGAAACATCGATTGTTCCCATATTCGGAATCAAGGTGGCTATATCTTTGTCAGCTTCAAATCTGAAATCCCGCAGTATGTGAATCTGAATGACTCCTGCATGGTTTATTTTTTCAAAAAAAGGCTGGGCTCTGAGATAATTACCGACAGAATAAAAAGCGAACCACACTACAAGAATGATAAGCCAGCGGATGTTTTTGATCACAGGGTTGTTTTTCATTGCATAAAAAAGGGTCCAATAAAACTGAAGCCAGACTGCATAATAGATCGCCATAGCGGTGATAAATAAAGCAATTAACAACAGCCCCTTTAATCCATGCTCCGCGAGTTCATCTGGTAAGGCTGGTATCACGGCATATTCAACGGACCAGTATGCGCCAAGGAACACAATGAATAAAGAGAGAAAATAATAGGCTAAGCTAGCCGTAAGTTTTGCGATTAATAGAATCGTACTCTTATTGGGATTATGAAGCCATAGCTGTGTTTTCCCTTCCCTTCTTAAAGAGAGATACAGAAAGAGGGGCAAATATCCAAAATGCATGATATAGACAAAAATAAACATAAAAGCCATAATTAGCGGTTCCCCATAATATTGGCTTACACTGGCTGCTACAATAAAGATAAACAGCATGATCCCAAGTAACGTATAAAAATCAGCTCTCGAGGTCTTCAATTCCTTCCAAAGCAGCCCTTTAAAAGCTGACAATATGGCATTCCTCCTTTGATATCATTCTACTGTCTTAGTGTTCTAGTTACATAGTACGCTAAGACAAAAGAAAACGCAATGAGTTTGAACGAACATTTTATTTATTCATCCAAAAAAAGACGCTCCAATTAAGCGTCTTTTACATCCTTTACCGTCATAATTTTGATATCATGCAATAATTGTCTTACAACATAACTCGCCATAACCAGCCCCGCGACTGAAGGGACAAATGCATTCGAAGAAGGCGGCATTTTCGCTTTTCGGATTTCCGCATCGTTCTTGCCAACTACCTTACGGACATCTTCGCGAATGACAATCGGACTCTCATCTGAGAAAACCACCGGTATTCCCTTGCGGATTCCTTCTTTCCTTAATCGTGTCCGAATCACTTTCGCAATCGGATCTGTATGGGTTTTTGAAATATCAGCAATTTGAAACCGGGTCGGATCCATTTTATTGGCCGCGCCCATACTTGAAATGATTGGAATATTTCGTGATAAACATTCCTTCATCAAATGAATTTTATAAGAAATCGTATCAGAAGCATCTACGACAAAGTCAAATTTATGAGAAAAGATTTCTTCATAGGTCTCTTCCGTATAAAATATCTTCAGCGCAATTACTTCACAATCCGGATTAATGTCAGCAATTCTTTCCTTCATTAATTCCACTTTCGGTCTGCCTACTGTGGAAAGCAACGCAATAATTTGGCGATTGACATTCGTAATATCCACATCATCCTTATCAATTAACACCAATTTGCCTACACCGGAGCGGGCAAGAGCCTCTGCGGCAAATGAACCGACACCACCGATTCCTAATACGGCCACAGTACTATTCTTTAATGTTTCTAGACCTTCCCTTCCTATCGCCAATTCATTACGTGAAAATTGATGTAACATCCATACCAACTCCAATATCCTACTTTTCTTATATAATTTGCAGATCATTAATATATCATATTATACCACTATTCGTAATTGGTATTTTTTAAAGCAAATAAAAAACCACGCTGTTATCGCATGGTCTTCATCACGGTCTTCCATATACTGAAAGAGTCCCAATTGTGCCGTAGTATGATGCCCTCGTTTTGATCCCGCACTCAGCAGGTGGGTATTCTGTTCCGAATTTAGTAAGTCCTTCCAAGAAGGCATTTACACCACTCGAAAACACCGAATTCCCAAAGGTAAAATGTTCGGTCAAAATTTCAGGTTACCCAACGAACACATTAGGACTCTCTTTAAGCTTATCATTATCATAGCATAATGCTATTGATCATTCAAGAAATGCCCAGCATCTTCCTTTTTATTTTTTTACAGTTGAAGAAAGATGTAGCTCAATTAATTGAGCAGTGCTTACTTCACCAGGTGCATCCATCAGCAAATCGCTTGCACTGGCAGTTTTCGGGAATGCAATTGTATCACGAAGGTTGGTTCTGCCAGCAAGCAGCATCACAAATCGATCTAGTCCCAACGCAATTCCCCCATGCGGTGGAGTACCGTAATCAAATGCGTTTAGCAGGAAGCCGAATTGACTGACCGCCTCTTCTTCTGTGAAACCTAATGCCTTAAACATTTTATTTTGTACATCTCTTTCATAAATACGCAATGATCCACCGCCAAGCTCATATCCGTTTAAGACAACATCATAGGCCTGAGCGCGTACCTTTTCAGGTTCGGTTTCGAGAAGAGTGACGTCTTCGCGAACAGGCATGGTAAATGGATGATGGGCAGCAGTGAATCGATGTGCTTCCTCATCATACTCAAGCAATGGCCAATCTGTCACCCAAAGGAAATTGAATTTACTTTCATCAATGAGTTCCATATCTTTTCCTATTTTTAGACGCAAGGCCCCTAATGCATCGGCAACAATTTTTTTCTTGTCTGCAACAAAGAGAATAAGATCGTCTTTTTCCACTCCAAGAACATTGTTTAATGCTGCCAGTTCTTCTTCACTGAAGAACTTGATAATCGGTCCTTTCAATCCATCATCTTCTGCCTTCAGCCAGGCAAGGCCCTTCGCTCCATAACGAGCAGCATATTCAGTCAGTCCGTCAATATCTTTACGGGAATATTTAATAGCGCCATTTTTTACATTAATGGCTTTGACCTGTCCACCTTTTGCGACTGCTCCAGCGAATACTTTGAAATTGGAGTTTTGGAAAACCTCGGAAAGATCAATTAATTTCAGGTCAAATCGTGTATCTGGTTTATCTGAACCATAGCTTCCCATCGCCTCATCATAAGTCATGCGCGGGAATGGAGCCGGAATGTTAACCCCTTTGACCTCCTTCATAATTCTGACAATCATTTTTTCTGTTAGCGTCTGAATTTCTTCGGCAGTTAAAAAGCTCGTTTCCAAATCAAGCTGGGTAAATTCAGGCTGGCGATCCGCACGCAGGTCTTCATCTCGGAAGCAGCGGGCAATTTGATAATACCGTTCTACACCGCTGACCATTAATAATTGTTTAAATAACTGTGGTGACTGCGGCAGAGCATAAAATTCTCCCGGATGAACACGACTTGGTACAAGATAATCACGAGCCCCCTCCGGAGTGCTTTTGGTTAAAATCGGTGTTTCAATGTCCAGGAATCCTTCACCGTCAAGAAAATCACGCATTACTTTTGTTACTTGATGACGCATTTTCAATGTATGAAACATAGCAGGTCTTCTTAAGTCAAGATAACGGTATTTCAGACGCACATCCTCAGATACTTCCACATCGTCTTCAATCATGAATGGAGGGGTTTTAGATTCATTTATAACCGTCATTCTTTCAGCTTGTACCTCTATCGTACCCGTCTTTAATGTTGGATTAAAAGTAGATTCATCACGGGCAATCACGATCCCTTCTACTTCTACTACGTATTCACTGCGGACTCTTTCAGCAGTTTCTAAGGCCTCCTTTGAAACTTCCGGATTGAATACTACTTGTACAATCCCCGTCCGATCACGTAAATGAATAAAGATTAAACCGCCTAAATCACGGCGTCTTAGCACCCATCCCTTTAAAATCACTTTTTCTCCAATTGCTTGTGCAGGCACTTCCCCGCAAAAATATGATCTTCCGTGCATTGTTGTTTTCCTCCTATTGGTACAATTCTTGAAGTTTTTCAATAACGTTTTCTAAACCGATCTGGCGCTGTTCGCCGGTTTCCATATGTTTCACATTAATGACCTGATTGTCTAATTCTTCATCGCCCAAAATGGTAACATATTTCGCATGAAGACGGTCTGCCGCTTTCATCTGTGCTTTGATTTTTCGATCTAAATAATCGCGTTCAGCGGAAAAACCAGCAAGACGAAGCTTATGCAGCAATCCGACTGTATAATCTTTTGCTCTGTCTCCCAATGAAACAAGGTAAAAGTCTATGCCTTTATTTAGAGGCAGCTCTGCCTTCTCGGCATTTAAAGCGGCAATAAAGCGCTCGATGCTGAGGGCAAAACCGATTCCTGGAGTTTCGGGTCCGCCGATTTCCTCCGTTAATCCGTTATAACGGCCCCCTCCGCATAGAGTAGTGATCGCTCCGAATCCTTCTGCATCACTCATAATCTCAAAAGCCGTATGATTATAATAATCCAGTCCTCTTACAAGATTGGGATCCACAACAAATGGAATATTTAAATCCGTTAAATATTGCTGAACCTTTTCAAAATAGGATTTAGAATCCGGATTTAAATAGGCAATTATTGAAGGCGCTGTTTTCATCAGTTCATGATCCCTGTCCTGCTTGCAATCTAAAATCCGCATTGGATTCTTTAACAGGCGGCTTTGGCAATCCTTACAAAATTCACCAATCCTCGGTTCAAAGTGTTCAATAAGCGCAGTACGATGAGCGTTACGGCTCTTTTTATCACCAAGACTGTTGATAATAAGCTTTAATTTTTTTAAACCCATGCTGCGATAAATTGACATGGCGAGGGCAATCACTTCAGCGTCAATTGCCGGATCTTTACTGCCCAGCGCTTCTACACCAAATTGCACAAATTGACGAAACCGTCCTGCCTGCGGGCGCTCATAGCGAAACATCGGCCCCATATAGTACAGCTTCACAGGCTGATTGGGGCTGCCAAACATTTTATGCTCAACAAATGAACGAACTGTTGATGCCGTTCCTTCCGGTCGCAATGTCAAACTCCTTCCTCCACGGTCAGTGAAAGTATACATCTCTTTTTGCACAATATCGGTTGTATCTCCTACACCTCTTGTAAACAATTCCGTTTGTTCAAAAATCGGAGTCCGGATTTCGTGATATTGAAATTTCTCGCAAAGTTCACGTGCCTTCTTTTCAATATATTGCCATTTTTCGATTTCTCCAGGTAGAATATCCTGTGTTCCTCTTGGTATTTGAACCAACATTAAGACCACTCCTTTCTTGTTACAGTTAACCTACTTTTTTAAAGCACAGCAAAATAGGCTCGAAACTCTTAATTAAACACAAAAAGATGATCAAGCAAACGTTTATAGAATGATG
Organism: uncultured Bacillus sp.; assembly: GCF_946478885.1. Next base: position 98,689 of record NZ_CAMLDX010000001.1, read on the forward strand.
ACAACAAGACAGGCCGTTTGGAAAAAAGGCAAAATAAAAAGCTCTCATCCCTTGTATTTCTTTATACAAGGGACGAGAGCTAATTCCCGTGGTGCCACCCTAATTGAAACAATAAAATCGTTACCATTTCCACTTTTTCAGTTAACGCCTGTATACGTTCAACCCCTATTAGAGCAAATATACTCTTTCAGGGAGAAGCCTTCGAAGTGTTCTTCATTAAGTCACCATGCAGAATCGCTTTCAGCCTGCGGCGGTTCTTCTCTATCCATGTGAGTTTTAATTACTTTTCTTCGTCATCGACTATTTAATATTTCATTTTATCTCTATAATATTACGAACCTTCCTTACAATTGTCAATAGGGAATCGCTAATTTCGTTCTAAATGCTTTTTCAATTTTCTTACATCACTCGTATTCATCCCATATTCTGTTGCAAATTCCATTAAAGAGGCATTTTGATCCTTCTGAATACCATCATGGACATCTATCCCAAATAATTGATTCTCGCCCGCATAAACAGACATCCCTTTATTGCCTAATCGCATGAGAAAGCCTCCGTTTCATCCATTTTTTCAGTTCGAACATTCTGATTCATTCACTAGTCTTTCCCAGTTTCCGCGAAAAATTTCATTATCGTTCAAACAAGAATTTACTATAAAAAAAGAATGATTTTTCCGATAATAAAGCAGGAAAAGTATAGGAGATAAGCGAAATATAGACAGGTCGGGTTTGTTTCAGAAGCTTAGCCATCTATCAGCATAGTTATTTAGAACAAGATAAGGAGGGATGGAGCTGAAAACAAAGCACATCATGATATGGACGATAAGCGTTCTGTTCTTATTTTTATGGGTGGTTCCTACAGCATATGCTGAAGAGAAGAATCCCTTGGTTAAAGTGGAAACAGATGGCCTGAATGTTAGAAGCGGCCCCAGTTTACAGCATGAGCTGATCACCACCTTAAATAAAGGCAGCTTATATCCGGTTATCCAAAAAGACAAGGATTGGATTGAAATTGACCTAGGGGATGGAGATAAAGGCTGGGTTGCGGACTATCTGGTAACCATACAAAAGGAAACGACCGATCTCCCCCATCATACAGTGAAGCAAGAAACGGCACACACCGGCACGATTACAGCTGATGCGGTAAATATTCGCACTGATCCAGCTTTAACAGCCGATATTATTGGAAAACTGAATACAGGTGCTGACGTAGAAGTGCTATCTACATCAGATAGCTGGATAAAAATCCAGGTTGCAGATCGGACAGGATGGGTGTCAACGAAATATGTAGAAGTTGACGTAAACGGGGAATCGGCTGCAAATGAAACGAGCAGCGAAAAACTGACTGATACTTCCGTTATCATTTTGCATAATGGGACAAATATCCGCAAAGCCCCAAATACACAGGCACTCATTATTGAAAGGGCCAATAAAGGGGACCGATATGAAGCCGTTCAATTAACGGATGAATGGTACGAAATAAAACTTTCCGAAGGTGATACTGCCTATGTCGCCGCTTGGATTGTTTCTGTTTCCGAAAAAGACTCAGAAAATAAAAAAGAGAAAAATAATTTAAATAGCAAAACTCCGTTAAAAAATAAAACAATTGTGATTGATCCCGGTCATGGAGGAGAAGACGGAGGGACAATCGGCGGGAATGGATTATTGGAAAAGAGGCTCACGCTAAAAACAGCCAAATATTTAAGTGAAAAGCTGCAATCTGCTGGTGCCAATGTGATTTTAACAAGAAACAGCGACATTTTTATTCCTTTGACCTCGAGAGTTCAGACAGCCGATTATCGAAATGCCGATGCTTTTATCAGTCTTCATTTTGATCATTCTAAGGACAGAAGCGCCCGTGGCTTAACCACATATTTTTATCACCCCTGGCAGAGGGGATTAGCAGTAGAAATTCACTCGGCCGTAGCAGAACAGACCAGGCAGAATAGCCGGGGAGTACAGTTTGGCGACTACTATGTAATTCGGGAAAATAATCAAAAAGCGGTTCTCATCGAGCTCGGATATTTGAGCAATCCAACAGAAGAACTGCTTGTCGGCACCGATCAATTCCAGGAATTGGCCGCAACTGGAATTTATGAGGGATTAGGACGATATTTCAATGATGAATAAAAAAAGGGAGAGCTTGACCATTAGCAAGCTCTCTTTTAGCTCTCTAGTATTAAGGTTACCGGTCCGTCATTCATCAGCCTTACATCCATCATCGCCCCAAATTCTCCCGTCTCTACCTTAGCACCTTTCATGCGCAGTAGTTCATTAAAACGATGATACAGTCTGGCAGCATATTCAGGTTTTGCTGCTGCCATATAATTCGGCCGACGGCCTTTACGGCAGTCTCCATACAAAGTAAATTGGGACACTGACAGAATACTGCCGTTTGTATCTAGCAAGGACAAATTCATTTTGCCCTGTTCATCATCAAAAATTCTGAGATGGATCACTTTATCCGCAAGAAAAACCGCGTCTTCCTCTGTATCATCATGGGTAATTCCGACAAGCAGAACAAGTCCGTTTGAAATACTCCCCACTTGTTGGTTATTGACGGTTACACTAGCTTCCTTGCTTCTTTGTACAACAACGCGCACAATATCACCTTAATTCATAATTCTTCGTACCGCATACAAATCAGGGATTTGCTTAATGCGGTCGACAACTTTTTGCAAATGGCTAACATTCAAAATGGAAATTGACATAGTAATGGTCACCATCTTATTGCGATCCGTCCGCCCGGATACAGCTGAAATATCCGTTTTCGTCTCGTTGACAGCCTGCAGCACCTCATTTAACAAGCCTCTTCTGTCAAAACCCGTAATTTCAATTTCAACGTTATATTCCTTTCTATCATTCAGACCGGATTCCCACTCTACGGGGATCAGCCGATCCTTTGCATCTTCTGCCACAATGTTCGGACAATCTTTACGATGAACGGATACACCTCGACCTTTTGTGATAAACCCTACAATTTCATCTCCAGGAACTGGGTTGCAACAGCGTGACAGGCGGATCAGCAAGTTATCGATCCCTTCTACTCTGACGCCGGACTCACGTTTTTTCTTTGAAGGGAGCGTTTTTAATTCCGACACCGCATCGGCTACATTGGCGATCTGTTCCTGGTCTCTTTTTTTGCGCCATTTCTCTGTCAGGCGGTTTGCCACTTGCAGCGCGGTAATGCCGTTATACCCAACGGCAGCGTACATATCTTCCTCACCAATAAAATTAAACTTCTCTACTACACGCTTGACATTATCAGGGGATAAAATTTCCTTTAAATCAAACTCCATTAAACGGATTTCACGTTCTATAGCTTCGCGACCTTTTTCAATATTTTCTTCTCTTCTCTGCTTCTTGAAAAAAGCTCTGATTTTATTTTTCGCCTGAGAGGTCTGGGAGAGCTTAATCCAGTCCTGGCTTGGGCCGTAAGAATGCTTGGATGTAAGGATTTCTACGATATCTCCTGTTTTTAGTTTGTAATCCAGGGTTACCATCTTCCCATTTACCTTTGCCCCAATGGTTTTGTTTCCTATCTCAGAGTGAATACGATAGGCAAAATCAATCGGCACAGAACCAGCAGGAAGTTCAATCACATCCCCTTTTGGTGTAAAGACATACAGCATGTCAGAGAATAAATCCACTTTAAGTGATTCCATGAATTCCTCGGCATTTGCCGTATCGTCCTGGAACTCTAGAATTTCACGAAACCATGTTAAATTATCCTTAAAAGAGGAACCTTCATGGATCGTTTTGCCCTCTTTATATGCCCAGTGAGCAGCAATCCCGAATTCTGCAATCCGATGCATTTCAAAGGTACGAATCTGCACCTCCAGCGGCTCACCTTTCGGCCCGATAACAGTCGTATGCAGCGACTGATACATATTTTGCTTCGGCATGGCGATATAATCCTTAAACCTGCCCGGCATCGGCTTCCAGCACGTATGAATAATTCCTAATACAGCGTAGCAATCTTTAATTGAATGAACAATAATTCTAATGGCAAGCAGGTCATAGATTTCATTAAACTGCTTATTTTGCAAGGCCATCTTACGATAAATACTGTAAATATGCTTCGGGCGTCCGGAGATTTCCGCTTTTATTCCAACATCTTCCATTTGATTGCGTATTTCCACAATCACCTCATCTAAATATTGCAGCCGTTCTGCCCGTTTCTTCTTCATAAGGTTAACGATGCGGTAATATTGCTGGGGATTTAAATAGCGTAATGCCGTATCTTCAAGTTCCCATTTAATCTTAGAGATCCCGAGTCGGTTCGCTAAAGGAGCAAAAATTTCTAATGTTTCATTGGAAATTCTTCTTTGCTTTTCAGCCGGCAGATGTTTTAATGTCCGCATATTATGAAGTCTGTCAGCTAACTTGATCATTATGACACGAATATCCTGCGCCATGGCCACAAACATTTTGCGGTGATTCTCTGCCTGTTGTTCCTCATGTGATTTATATTTGATTTTACCGAGCTTTGTGACACCATCGACAAGCATAGCCACTTCTTCATTGAAAGTTTCCTTTAGATCATCCAGTGTAGCCTCTGTATCTTCAACTACATCGTGGAGAAATCCGGCAGCAACCGTAGAAGGATCCATTTCCAGGTCAGCCAGTATTCCTGCAACCTGTATAGGATGGATAATATACGGTTCACCTGATTTTCTATACTGAAACCGATGAGCATGCAGTGCAAATTCATAAGCCTTCTTTACAAACTGCACATCCTCCTCATCAAGATAGGCACTCGTCCTGTCGATGACTTGTTCGGCGGTTAATACTTGATCGTTCGCCATAGAATCACCTTTTTATTCAAAATAATCCTTCCTTTAACACAATTAATATTTAAAAATGATTGTTTTTATTATCGAAAAAAAAAGAGCATATGTAAAGCAATAGATTTCATTTTTCTGCAAATAAAAAATAGAAAATAAAATATAGGAAAAGAGCGCCTCCTTTTTAAGCGCTCTTAACCTCTTAAAATGACATTAAGGCTAGTATATCATGACCTTCCAGCTTGCTTCTGCCATTTAATTCCATAAGTTCGATTAGGAAGGCAATGCCGGCTACAATCCCGCCTAAATTTTCAATTAATTGAATGGTGGCTTGAATAGTACCGCCTGTTGCGAGTAAATCATCTGTAATCAGCACTCTTTGCCCCGGTTTTACTGCATCTTTGTGAATCGTTAACACATCATGACCATACTCTAGACCATAATTCACCTTAATGGTTTCCCGCGGAAGCTTTCCTTCCTTGCGTACAGGTGAAAATCCAATCCCTAGCGCATATGCTACTGGACAGCCGACGATAAATCCCCTCGCCTCAGGTCCAACAATTAAATCGACATTCTTTTCACGTGCATACTGTGCGATTGTATCCGTTGCATATTTAAACGCAGCACCATTATCCATTAATGGTGTGATATCCTTAAAGCTGATTCCAGGCTTTGGATAATCTTCCACAATTTTAATAAATCTTTTTAAGTCCATTCTTCCTTTCTTCCTCCTCCAATTTCACCGTTCCGTGGATGACCTGATCAAACCAATGCTTTAACTGTGGATACGATGAATACAACAAATCCTTTTCCAACTGGATTTGCAATTGCTTTTCCTGATACGAAAAGGATTCTCCCAAGTCACGCCTTGGCACATTCTTCTTTAATGAAATCAGTCCATTGTTTATTGTAACAAAATCAAGCTCAAAAAACACCTGTGACATGAAATCTACCGTTTCTCTTGTCCAGCCGCGATGTCTTGCCAGATCATTTCCATATTTCCGTAAATCAAACGGATTTCTTTTTAATAAGAAGGCATAATACCATTTAAAATGCTCTCTCGTTGGCATGGTCGAGAAAAAATCACTTGTATTTTTATAAAAATGAGCATAGACCCGTGAAGTATGTTTGCCTAACAGCAGGCTGATCAATATATCCTGATTATCCGGTAAATCAAACAGGATGACATTACATAAATGAAGTTCAGCCTCTCTTGCATCATCCATGGAAGAAATCCACATCATTTCATGGTTATCTATTGTTTGTTGCAGCTTTATCACATTTTCTTTTTGAAAAACAATCCATCTCGTCTTATCCGGAGGCAGGGTCCTTACTAGCTGATGCAGATTGCGGGATCCACGGAAATCAAATAACTGCCATTCCCTTACGGCAAGATCATGCACAAAAATTTGCGGCCTTTTTATATTATTCCACTCATTTATAGATAGTTCGCCGATAACGGATACTTTTGAAGCAGGGGAGATGTGGTCGGATAAACTGCCTAAACCGAACCCAACGCCATCCAATATGGCTCCTTCCTGTTCTAAGGTCATTTTCAAATGAGTTTTATCCGAACCAATCTTTCGCAGATTGGAATAATCAGCTTCACGGATCACAACCTTCGGCTTCGGATTATCCATTCCATACGGAGCCAATTTGTTCATTTCCTCAATGGACTTTAACTGGATCTCCTGAAGGCTTACTTCCGTATCGATATAAGTAACCGGGATTAGATCTTCTTCCTTCAGCTTCTCATTTGCAAGTTGATTCAGACGCAGACGCAATTTCTCTACATCATCAATGCTCATTGTCATCCCTGCTGCCATTGTGTGTCCTCCAAAATGCGGCAGGATATCACGGCAGACGGATAAATTTTCAAACAAATCAAATCCGGCAATGCTTCTGGCCGAGCCCTTTGCAAGCCCTTTTTCATAGTCATAGCTGAATACAATCGTTGGTCTGTAAAATCTTTCTACCAGCTTTGACGCAACAATTCCGATAACTCCAGAATTCCAGCCTTCTTTTCCTACGATGAGAAATCGATTTTCCTCTATCGGATAATGTTCCTCAACCATTTGCACAGCTTCTTCTGTTATAACGTTCACTATTTCTTTGCGTTCTTTATTTAATTGCTCTATTTCTTCCGCCATCATTTCTGCTTCAAAGGGATCTCCTGTTAACAGCAGCTGCACTGCTGGATCAGCACAATCCAGCCGACCGGCAGCATTGATACGGGGTCCAATGGCAAAACCGATTGTTTCTTCATTCATTGTTGCCTGCTCCACTCCGGCAGCTTTGAATAGAGCCTTGAGCCCGACATTCGCAGTAGTTTTCAGCTTTTCCAAGCCTTTTTGTACGATCAGGCGGTTTTCGCCCTTTAATGGTACCAGATCGGCAATTGTCCCAATAGCAGCAAATTCAAGTAAATGCTCCGGAACTCGACCAAGAAGAGCCTGGGCTAATTTAAAGGCAGTCCCAACACCAGCAAGATGATGAAAAGGGTAGGTTCCGTCCGCCAGCTTAGGATGGATGATCGCTTTTGCTGCCGGAAGCTCCGGTCCCGGTTCATGGTGGTCCGTAATAATCAAATCCATTCCCAATTCTTGTGCCAATTCTGCTTCATGAAGGGCGGAAATTCCTGTATCCACTGTAATAATTAAACGAAAGCCTGACTCATATGCATGACGGAAGGCCCCTTCATTCGGACCGTATCCTTCGGTAAAGCGATTTGGTATATAGAACTGAACTTGTGCACCAAGCTCTTCAAGTGCCTTCATCATAACCGTTGTACTTGTTACCCCATATAGTGATAGGTAAGCATTTGATAGGATCGCCAGCTTTTCCCCCACTTCACACCGTGCGTGAGATTTTCACCTCACACGGCGTTCCATCGAATCATTTCAAAACCTTGTTAATCTGTATCAAGTTGATTCTATTAGTCATACTTGAATCTGTGATTGGTTATGTATGTATCAGTCTTTGAAATTTCCGACTAGAGCCTATCCCTCCACCGCTTGTTATCACGGCTTCAACGGTACTATAGCTCCACTCTCACAAAAGGTAAATCAGTTTTAATAGGTTGGCCCCTTTATATACTGAACTGCTTCAACGGTAGGTTCATACCTCCACATCCTCCGCTTTCCACGTTCCGATTCCTTTATCCGTTTCATATATCCTTAGGTTTCTCCTATAGTCCTGTATGCTTGAATTTGCCTATAACAAATTATGGATTTTCATAACTGCAGAATTTTACTCACCCACACATACGATGGCATTGCCACCCGTTGCATTTCTACAACGTCTACGTCTAGACCTGTACATTCAGAGATTCGTCAGTGCTTGTGCAGCACATTCTAACCATAGATATTTTTTGGACTCCCGGCATATAGGATACACCATCCACCTCTGGACAGCTTTCGTATTCACTGTGAAGGATTGAATTTTCACCTTGCAAGACTTACGGTATCTCTCTGCCGACTTCACCGAGCTTCATACTTTTCTATTTAACCTTAGAGAAAGCATGTCGGAGTATCAGAGTAGGCGTTTCAAGGCGTTACCCTATCATTCCACCTATCAAGAAATCAGTTCTCCTAGGAACTCCCTAGTGTCTAAGCTTTTCACTTAAAAACGTGTCGCACCACAATCATAGTCTCCAAAGATAAGAATCGGCTCTTTATTGTCTATGGCCTTACGAATGATCTCCACTGCTCTTTCCATTCCTTGAAACAGAAACGGATCATGAAACTCTTGCTTTTCCGTAAATAAAAATGCTCTTGCCTCTTCTGGATCGCTTAATCCCCTGTTCACCAGGAGGGCAGCAACCAACGGTGTAACATGAAGCATCTCCACTAGCTGCTCTATCTGCTCCTGGTTGGTCGGACGAACCATCCAGCGTGTTTTAGATGTTAACATACGTTCACCTCACAGCTTTTTATGATAAAATAGGCATCCGGTGCGCCGGACGAAAAAAATAAACCGCAATATTAACTGCGGTTTATATAGTTACACAACAGGTTCATCCGAGTGTCTTTTCTTCTCTTTAAATGTAACAATAACGCCTTTCTTTTTCAATTCCTTCTGTTTCCATTCCACCCAAAGCGGAGTAGCGATAAAGACAGAAGAATATGTTCCGACTAATAATCCGACGGTTAAGGCAACTGTAAAGGAAAGAATCGATTCGCTTCCGAATATCATCAGTGCAACAACCGAAAGTACTACCATTAACACGGTATTAACCGAACGTCCCAGTGTTTGACGGAGACTGACGTTTGCAATCTCAATAATTTCCTCCTTGGTTTTAATCCTGCGCCGTTTTTGCATATTTTCCCGCATCCGGTCAAAGGTAACAATCGTATCATTAATCGCATAACCAACAACTGTTAATAACGCGGCAATGAAATTTAAATCCACTTCCATTCTGGTCAGACTGAAGAATGGAACAATAAAGAAGGCCGCATATAGCAGAGCAATCACCGCAGAGACCGCCATTGGCAGTTCAAAGCGGAAGGATACAAATACAATCAAGCCGAGGGCTGTGATCAACAGACCAATTAAAGCATTTTTGGCAATTTCCTTTCCGACTGTTGGTGTAACACTGCTGACGTTCGGTTCTGATCCCCATTTTTCATGAAAATGTTCCTTAATTTCGGCAATTTCCGTCTTTGAAAGAACTCCTTTAAAACGAGCAACACCGATATTTCCTTTTTCCCCTGAAATCACAATATCATCTGTTTTAAGGTCGAACTTGTTTAATTCGGCAGCTACTTCCTCTTTTGTAAGGGAATTATCAGCCAGAATTTCTATCCGGGTACCGCTGGTAAAATCAATTGCCAAATTCAATTTGAAGACCCCGATAATAATAATCCCGATTACCAGTAAAGCAGCGGAAACGGCAAAGAATTTTTTCCGTGGTTTAATGAAATCAAAGCGGTCAAATTTAGTCGTCAGATCGAGTGTGTCAACATTCTCCCGAAGGTCATGAATAGCTGACTTTTTCACCCCGAACCAGCCTGGCTTTTTATTGAATAAACCACTGTTGACAAATAGTCCTAAGAGCCAACGAGATAAATAAACATTTGTGAAGAAGCTTCCTAATGTCCCGATAATTAAACTTGTCGCAAATCCTTTGACAGAGCTTTCCCCATAAAAGAACAGCACAATAGCAGCCAGAAGCAATGTCAGGTTTGCATCCGTAATGGTTGACAAGGAATTGTTATTTCCGGCTTTAAACGCCGACTTTATCGATTTTCCTACCCTGATTTCTTCTCTTATCCGTTCCGCGGTAATAATATTGGCATCAACCGCTGTACCGACACCGAGAATCAATGCCGCAATTCCCGGAAGGGTCAAGACAACATTCATCCAATCAAAAATGAGTACCGTTAAGAATAAATATACAGTTAATGTAATCGTGGCCACAAATCCTGGCAGACGATAGTAAAAAATCATGAAAAGGAAGACAGCCGCAATCCCAATAATTCCGGCAAAAATCGTTTGCTGCATCGCATGCTCACCAAATTGAGCACCAACTGAAGTCGAATAGATTTCATCCAATTTTACTGGAAGAGCACCTGCATTTAAGATACCTGCTAAATTCGAAGCTTCTTCAATGGTAAAATCCCCGACAATTGAAACGGTATCCTGATTAAAAACTTCACTGACTCGTGGAGCCGATATGAACTTGTGATCTTTCTTCATTATTTCAGTCCGATAGGCATCCTTGCCTTCCTCATAATCAAGCCAAATAACAAGCACATTGTTTGGCGAACCCATGTTCACAATTTTCTGAGTTACATTCTTAAACTTCTCTGAACTTTTCAGCTTCAAAGAAACGCTAGGCTGTCCATTCTCATCAAAGGTTTGCTTCGCTCCACCTCCGGCCAAATCAGAGCCATCCATCATCAGGCGGTCATTTGCATCACGAAAAGTAAGATTTGCTTCTGTTGCGAGGACTTCCCGCGCCTCACTTTGATCCTTGACACCAGCAAGCTGGATGCGAATCCGGTCTTTCCCTTCTACATCAATTTTAGGCTCGCTGACACCGAGGACATTGATCCGGCGGTTCAAGGCTTCAACGGTACTGGCCATTACTTTATCTGTCATTTTTTGACCGTCCATTGGCTCAACTTTGTAAAGCACCTCAAATCCACCCTGAAGGTCAAGACCTAATTTGATGTTGCTAAGTATGTCTTTTCCTGTTGCTCCCATGATGCCTCCCATTAGGACAACAAAGAGCACAAAGGTAATAATTCGACTTTTTTTCACCATTATGTAAAGCTCCTCCTTAGAATCAAAAGCAATAGAAATAAGAACATAGTAAACTATCCCCGTCTGACTATGTTGCCAGTGTCAAATGGGTGTTATTCTTATTTTGGGAAAAATTGAAATCCCTTTCGTTAAAATCAATAGTTACATTATGAAACTTTTTCAAGTCACTGTCAATTTGATTAACAAAATTGATTCATACAAAAAAGGACAGGTACAAATTCCCCCAATCCTTTTACAAATTTAAGAATAAATTATTTTAACAGTTCCATAAGTTCTCCCTCGTCTTCCAAGGAAAAATCCGCTTCCTTCAGCGCCTTGATGGATATGTAATGCATGTATTCTCCTGCTTTCAGGGAAAGAATTTGCTGAACCATTTCATGCAATTTTAAGGGCTCGGCTACTTTGCGCCATTTTTTTCTTTTCAGATATTCCCAAATCTCACCCTCTGAAACATTATTATAGCCTAATAAACTAAATTCCTCCTGTTTACTTTTCAAAGCGGGTCTGACCTCGTTGCGAAACCGATCATATTCATGGCTGCCTACCATAATAGTCGCCTCCCCGAATTCGTAGTCATGCTTTTTCCATGTACAAGCATATAGATAATTGTAAATGATATTACCTTTTTTGAGAAGGCAGGGAATGCAATGTCGAAATTTTTAAAGGGAACGATTATCTTATTAGCGACAGGGCTGATTACACGCATTCTGGGATTTATTAATCGCATTGTGATTGCCCGTTTTATAGGAGAAGAAGGTGTTGGGCTATACATGATGGCCGTTCCTACCTTTATCCTGGCTATTACCATTACTCAAATTGGTCTGCCTGTCGCCATCTCAAAAAATGTTGCCGAGGCTGAAACAGCCGGTGATACAAGCAAAATAAAAAAAATCCTCGTTGTTTCGTTAACGACGACGCTCACCCTTTCCATTCTTTTCACTCCGATATTGTTGTTTTCGGCACCATTGCTCGCACAGACATTGTTAACCGATTCCAGAACCTTAATGCCGCTTTTGGCCATTGTTCCGGTCGTGCCAATCATAGCCGTTTCATCCGTGATAAGAGGCTACTTCCAAGGAAGGCAAAATATGAAACCCGCTGCATTATCACAGCTTATGGAACAAATCGTTCGAATTGCTTTAATTGCCCTTTTAACAAAGATGTTCCTGCCTTATGGAATCGAATATGCAGCTGCTGGAGCGATGGCTGCTTCCGTTATCGGTGAGCTTGCAGCACTTTTTTATTTATTGACAACCTTTAAATTGAAGAAAAAATTCAAGGTCAGAAGGAAATTTTTCACTTACGTAAAATCAGGGAAAGATACATTCATGGAATTAATGAATATCGCCCTTCCGACAACAGGAAGCAGATTAATCGGCAATCTTGCCTGGTTTTTTGAACCAATTGTCGTTGCTCACAGTCTGGCATTTGCAGGTGTTGCCACTATTGATGCAACAAAGCAATATGGTGCACTCACCGGATTCGCTTTGCCTTTATTAATGCTTCCTTCTTTTGTCACTCAGTCACTGGCCACGGCTCTTGTCCCTGCCATAAGTGAGGCCCATGCCCAAAATAATCAAAAGCTGATTGAATATCGGCTGCAGCAGGCGTTACGATTATCCTTGTTGACTGGGGGCCTTGCCGTTGTCATATTGTTTGTTCTGGCAGCGCCGTTAATGCAGGTGATGTATGGAGCGGCCAGCGGAGCAGGATTTATTAAACTGATGGCTCCCTTTTTTATTTTATATTATTTTCAAGCACCGCTGCAGGCTGCACTGCAGGCACTTAATTTAGCAAAGGCAGCAATGATCAACAGCCTGATTGGCGCGGCTGCCAAAACAGCCGTCATTTTAATGCTTGCCAGCCAGCCTGCCTTTGGTATCAATGGGGTTGCCATCGGACTTCTGGTTGGATTTATTCTCGTTACGCTGCTTCATTTTGCTACAATATTAAAAAAGATTTCTTTTACGTTTTATATGCGGAATTATGTCAAGACCTTTTTAGCTATGGGACTTTCAGGGTGGGCAGGAGCCTGGATTTTTCAGCATCTCTGGCTACAAACAGGACTAGCAGCTAAAGTCATGCTTGTTGCTTTTGCCATTGCTGTCCTTTATTTCATCATGCTTCTGTTGTTAGGATTATTGCAGAAGGAGGATTTGAAACGTATTCCGTGGATTGGTGAGCCTTTAGCAAAACTCGCCTTCCGCTAAATATTTCATGTACTGGGAGAGCAACTGGGGAGTGCCCCGTCTGTTGTACCAGTGCGGAATAAATAAGATCTATCCTTTTTGAAGTTAAAGGACAGACGCCATGCCTTTGGAAAAAGCTTACTCTTCGTCTGTCCCGCCATTTGTATCGGAATTCCGTGCCCGCCGCGCCTTCAAGAAAAAAATATTCACTACTTATTCTTGAAGAGTAGTATCGACATATAATTGATTATTTTGGTAACTGCAGAGGGAAATATTCCGTATATCCTTTTCTTCAAAACCTCTTTTCTTCAGCTCCTGCAACAGCCAGTCCTCCGTTTTTTTAATTGTTTGCAGGTGATCCCTTTGAATCGTTCCGTCAATAATAAGCGGTAGTGTAATTTCTCCATCCGCCTGATTGTCTTCTTTTTCGAAAACGGATAATTTACCTGACGGTTCCAAAATCGCAAACTCAACGTCCACTATGTTCCGTATGTCTTTTTCACGCAATTGCTGCAATAAATCATCAAAATTATATCGTTGCTTACGCATCGCTTCTTCGTCAATCTTACCTTGATTAATAATAACAGTTGGCGATCCGTCGACGATTTCCCTGAATTTTTTACTTTTCAACGAAAGATGCGACATCACGATCTGAATAATCATTAATAACAAGATCGGTGCGACTGAATTTATTAAGGAAAAGTCCTTCTCATCGATGGCTATCACGGCCATCTCAGCAATCATAATATTTACGACCAAATCAAATACGCTTAATTCACCGATTTCCCTTTTCCCCATTAAACGAAAAACAAACAATATAACGAAATATAATAACAATGTACGCAATAACATGGTCCAGACATCATTCATATTCCTTTTCCCCCTTTCCGATCATGCAACTATATTTTGTGCTGTAAAGGAAAAAACATGAGAAGAAAGTTTCCTGTCAATGCTGCCAGTCAAAGTGGATCCTGTAGTTTTTTGCTTCTCAAGAAAAAATACTTCTATTTACACCATTCCCTGAATAAGCATGTACAAAGCCATCAGGTTGATTGTCAGGGTAGATTTCAGCCCGTGAACGGAAGGGAGGATGGACACGATAGAAGACTCTAAAAATTTAGGCAGTGCTGTGTTATTCGGTACATTAACCATCTTTATTTTAGCTCTATTAAGCAGCATTATTTTCTCTATTTTATTAAGGTTTACGTCATTGCAGGAATCATCGATTCAATGGTTTGTGACAGCCATTTCTTTTATAGCAATATTTGCCGGAGGCTTTATTTCAGGGGGAAAGGGAAAGGAAAAAGGTTGGCTTTCCGGAGGACTGACAGGAGCTGTTTACTCCATCATTATCTTTCTGTTTCAATTCCTCGGTTTTGACAGCCTTTTTGACTTTGAACAAATCATCTATCATATTTGTTATATTTTAATTGCAATGATGGGAGGAATTCTGGGAGTGAATCTGGGAGGAAATTCGCGTTCAGCCACTTAAATATCCCGTGTTGCTTTTCCTAAAGCAAAAACAACAAAAAACGGAACTGTCCCAAAGGCCATGGGACAGTCCCGTTTTTATTTACTCATCTTATTGAGCAGATTCAACGACTTCGCGAACTGCATTTCGATCATATGTAAGACGGCTTCCGTCTCCACACTTAATTACAATCATACCTTCGTCAACAGCATCTACAATCCCATGAAGGCCTCCGATCGTCACGATCTTGTCACCCTTCTTTAACTCGTTTTGCATCTGTTGAACGGCCTTTTGTCTTTTTTGCTGCGGTCGAATCAATAAAAAATAAAATAGGACAAACATTAAAATAATCGGTCCTAAAGTTGTTAGCAATTCCATTCCTTTTTCCCTCCTTTCAAGCTCAATTAAAAGTTTTTCGCATTTGGTTTGTTAAACCCATATTCTTCAAAAAACTCTTCTTTAAAGTCACCAAGTCGATCCTCTCTGATCGCTTGTCTGACTTGCTCCATTAATTTTAACAGAAAATATAGATTATGATAAGAAGTTAACCGTATTCCGAATGTTTCGTCACATCGAATCAAATGGCGGATATAGGCTCGGCTATAATTACGGCATGTATAGCAGTCGCACTTCTCATCGATCGGGCCGAAATCTCGAGCATATTTCGCATTTTTAACAACAAGGCGACCACCTGATGTCATTAAGGTACCATTTCTGGCAATCCGCGTCGGCAGAACACAATCAAACATATCAATCCCGCGAATCGCACCGTCAACTAATGAATCCGGAGATCCTACCCCCATTAAATAACGAGGTTTATTCGCTGGCAATAATGGTGTTGTATACTCCAGCATGGTATTCATGACATCCTTCGGTTCTCCTACGGAAAGTCCACCGATCGCATAACCCGGGAAGTCGAGCGATACAAGATCTCGGGCACTCCGCTTCCTTAGTTCTTCATAGCCACCTCCTTGAACAATCCCAAATAAGCCTTGCTCATCCGGGCGTTTATGGGCCTTTAAGCATCTCTCTGCCCAACGAGAGGTCCTGTCTACGGATTTCAGCATATAGTCATATTCAGCCGGATATGGCGGGCATTCATCAAATGCCATCATAATATCTGAGCCAAGGGCATTCTGAATTTCCACCGCTTTCTCAGGAGACAAAAAAAGTTTGTCTCCATTCAAATGATTCCGAAAATGAACGCCTTCTTCCTCAATCTTGCGAAACTCGCTTAAGCTAAAAACCTGAAATCCACCGGAATCTGTCAAAATCGGACGGTCCCAATTCATAAAAGAATGCAGACCCCCGGCCTCTTTCACAATATCATGACCGGGTCTCAGCCATAAATGATAGGTATTGCTTAAGATGATGCCAGCTCCCATCGACTTTAAATCTTCCGGTGACATCGTTTTTACAGTTGCCAACGTTCCGACAGGCATGAACGCAGGTGTTTCAAAGGAACCATGCGGTGTATGGACGCGTCCGAGACGTGCACCTGTCTGTTTACAAGTTTTGATTAATTCATAGGTTATTGCAGTCAAATCATATTCTCCTTCCGAACAACAAACTGGCCATTTATTCTATTCTTATATAATAAGCATTGCGTCGCCGAAGCTGAAGAAACGGTACTGTTCGCGAACGGCTGTCTCATAGGCATTCAATACCTCTTCTCTTCCAGCCAATGCGCTAACAAGCATAATTAAAGTTGATTTGGGCAGATGGAAATTGGTAATCATCCCATTAATCGCCTTGAATTCATATCCCGGATAGATAAAGATATCCGTCCATCCGCTCATTTCCTGAAATTGACCGTCAGAGGCGGATGCAATAGTTTCGAGTGTACGGGTTGAGGTGGTACCGACTGAAATAATACGTCCACCGCTTTTTCTTACCTCATTTAACAAGTCAGCTGTTTCTCGCGTCATTTGAAAAAACTCGGAGTGCATTTCATGTTCAGTGACCTCCTCCACGCTGACTGGGCGGAAGGTCCCTAACCCGACATGAAGGGTGATAAAGGCGATATGAATCCCAGTTTCCCGGATTTCCTGCAGCAATTCTTCTGTAAAATGGAGTCCTGCAGTCGGAGCGGCAGCCGATCCCCGTTCCCTTGCATACACAGTCTGATAGCGATTCTTATCCTCCAATTGTTCCTTAATATATGGCGGAAGCGGCATTTCACCAAGCTTATCCAAAACCTCATAGAAGATTCCCTCATATTGAAAATCGAGTATTCTCCCTCCATGATCCAATTCTTCCGTACAAACAGCTGTCAAATGTCCGCTGCCAAAATGAATTTTCGTTCCTTTTTTTATGCGTTTCGCCGGTTTCGCCAGGGTCTCCCACCGATCACCCTCAAGCTGCCTTAGCAGGAGCACTTCAATTTTTGCTCCCGTATCTTCTTTTTCTCCGAACAAACGGGCCGGAAGCACTTTTGTGTCATTTAAGACAAGACAATCACCTGGCTGTAAATAGTTTCTAATGTTTTTAAAGATATCATGCTCAATCCGTCCGGTTTTTTTATGCAAAACCATCAGCCTGCTGCTGGAACGATCAACAAGCGGTAATTGAGCAATCAATTCCTCTGGTAAATGAAAATCAAATAAGTCTACTTTCATGCTGTCACCCAATCTAAATATTCATACATGTTTAGCGAAATTTTCCAATGAAATAAAAAATGCATGATAATACGATACTTAAAACAATCGAAGTCATAATTGGAAAATAGAAGGTTGTATTCCCTTTTTTTATGATAATATCCCCCGGCAGTTTCCCTATATGGATAAACTGCATAAGAAAACCAATAATGAAAATAACAGCTCCGATCGTCATTAGCAGTTTAGCCACTCCAGTCAATCCGATGGCACCTCCCGCCCCAGGTGATGATAGGCCGCTGCCGTTACCATTCTTCCCCTTGGCGTTCTTTGTAAAAATCCAATCTGCAATAAATAAGGCTCATATACGTCTTCGATCGTAGCCGCCTCTTCTCCAATTGTGGCGGCAATTGTTTCCAAACCTGCTGGACCACCGCGAAATCTTTCCATTATCGCTATTAATAATTTATGGTCAATATGATCCAACCCTAAACGATCCACTTGCAATAACTCGAGAGATTTTTGGGCAATTTCCGCATTAATGACGCCATTTCCCTTCACCTGAGCAAAATCACGGACTCTTTTTAGTAACCGGTTGGCAATCCGCGGCGTACCTCGTGAACGGCTGGCAATCTCCATTGCAGCTAAATGATCAATATCTGTTTCCAGAACATCAGAGGTCCGAATGACAATCTCCTTGAGCTGTTCTGTTGAATAATATTCAAGACGGCAATGAACGCCAAAGCGATCCCGTAATGGCGAGGAAATAGCACCTGCCCGTGTCGTTGCGCCGACTAAGGTAAACGGGGGCAGGTCTAGTCTGATAGACCGTGCACTTTGCCCTTTTCCAATCACAATATCAAGGCAAAAATCCTCCATCGCCGGATACAGCACTTCTTCAATCGCCCGTGGCAAACGATGGATTTCATCGATAAACAGCACATCACCCGGTTCTAATGATGACAAAATAGCGGCCAGATCCCCCGGCCTTTCAATCGCCGGACCAGAAGTTGTCCTGATATGGACATTCATTTCATTGGCAATAATAGCAGCTAGAGTCGTTTTCCCCAGTCCCGGCGGACCGTAAAGCAGAACATGATCAAGCGTCTCTTGGCGAAGCTTGGCTGCCTCAATAAAGACAGAGAGATTTTCTTTCACTTTATCCTGACCAATGTATTGATTTAATTTCTGTGGTCGCAGACTCATTTCAAAGGACAGATCTTCCATTCCGGCTTCACTTGAAATGATTCGTTCTTCCATTTGATTCACCCCCAACGTTTCACCTAAAGATTTGCAGCAGAACTTATAGGCGGAAGGATGTGATGCTCCGAGTCTATTGAAAGTATGGCATGCTGATGTCCACAGCCATTACCCCTGGAGCAGCAACTTCAGGCCCCTGCGAATATATTGATCCGTTGTCATCTCTTCCCTGCTTAATTCTGACGAGATTTTCTTGATTTCCTTTTCAGAATAACCTAAGGCTTTTAAGGCTAAAATAGCTTCATCAAATTCTGCATGATGCCGGAAATTAGCTGATTCATTTTCAGGGTGGAATAAATCATGGGAAAAGTCTGGAAGCACATCTAGCAACTTTCCTTTTAAATCAAGAATCATTTGCCGTGCTGTCTTTTTTCCTACTCCCGGAAATTTCACCAAAAAGGATTCATCCTCATTTTCAATTGCCTGAACAACCTGCTGTGGTTCTCCGGAAGCGAGAATAGCCAATGCCCCTTTTGGGCCAATCCCTGAAACATTTAACAGCTTTAGAAAGAGTAGCTTTTCTTCTCTTGTTTGAAAACCGAACAAAGCAAGAACATCTTCTCTTACATACGTAAATGTAAAAATCTTGATCTCCTGCCCGTGTTGTTTCGTATAGCTAAACGGATTCGGTGTGGAAATTTGATAGCCGATTCCACTATTTTCAACGACAATATATTCAGGGCTAATATATTGGAGTGTTCCCTTTATAAATTCATACAATGTTCTCTCTCCTTCATTGCTGTACATCATTTTATCATACAATACAATGCTGAATAAGGGAATATTACATTTACCTTCTCTTGCTGTTCTCCTTCCTCTTTGATTCCGAAAACCAAAAAAAAGAACCTGCATTCCGGTTCTTTTCATCCCTCTTTCGTTTCTTCTGTTGTATATGATTTAAAGGTCTCCAATACTTCAACATATCTGTCTTTTGTTTTTATCGGTATTCCTTTTATTAATTCCTCTCTTTTGCGGCTCTCTAGCTTTCCAACATCAATTTGGAAGAAAGAATGAATAATGTTGGATTTATACGGTCTGCCATTAAAAATGGTAAGAATCCCGTCATCTGTCACTCCAAAATACCCGTTGCTTTTTAACAAAGGGGAAATATCATCAATTTTTTTTAAAAAAACCATTTTTTCTTTTTCCATGCCGATAAACTGCCATTCATCAAATTTAGCCCAAAAATTTTCATACGAATAAATGGTCTCTCTGAATGTTTCTTCACTAATTTCACCGTCTAAATATTCACATTTCAACATAATATCCAGCTCGATTGGCAGCTTTTGCACCCCTTTTGCAGACGCAGCATACCCTTTCTCAGCTCCGGCACAAAGAGAAAATCCGGTAAGATTGATCATCCATACAGCTACAAGGATAAGGATAGCACGGCATAGCCTATTGTATTGCACAGATAATCACCTCTTTTCTAAAAATTATTTCCATAGTTTTCAGGATCTTACTCATTCATATTTTTACCTAATTTTTCTTCTTTATCCTCACTATTTCCCTAAAATCATATATTCATTTTTGCAGTGTTTAAATAACAAAAGCAGCATATCTCAAGATATCCTGCTTTTGCGTCGTATCCATTAGCTGTGGTCATTTGCGGTGCGGATTAATCTTTCAATTTCCATGTTTATTTGCTCTCTTACCCGTCCATTTTTCAAATCATTATCTATAACCTTCACTGCATTAAACCGGCTCTCATTTGTTATATAATGCACCGTTCTGCCGTCGACATGCCGCGAAACCGCCTGCTGAATTTGACGTTTTGTTTCATTTGCCTGAATTCCATTTTCCAATTGAACCGCAATGATAACATCCTTGCCATATACGATAGTGCGCGCATCTTTCACATTTGGCACACCTTTTACAGCTGTCGATATTCTTTCGGCAAATTTTCCGCTATAGCCGTTTTCGTAGCTTTTACGCTGTGTATTCTCCACATTATTTAAATGTCCATGATAATTCGTATCTCTCGCTCCAAGGATCGGGACTCCGACACGGCTATTGCGATTGTTTACCGGGGCTAATGGATTGACTTCTTTATTCCTTGTGCGTATCACATTTTTGTTTGTTTCCCTTTCCTTCCCCAATGTATGATCCAGGATTTCAACAGCTGGACCATCGTTATCTGCACCATCCAAAATGATGGCATTGCCTCCAGTTTTTTCATGATTTTCGTTCGAATAATACCCGACAGGCAATGTTCTATCTGTTCGTTTATCCTGCAAAGCGGTATCATCATTTTTGTTGCAGCCTGTTATCCCAACCGCTATAGCAGCTAAAATTGCTGTTCTTTTTAAATATTGCTGCAAGTTGTAACCACCTCTCTGCAAATAATAAGTATGAGTCCGTTTGCCTGCTGGCTGTAAATTTCCATAGCAAAGATTATCCCCTATCAGGAAATGGAGCATCATACTCATTATTAAGGTGCGAGGCGGCAGAGCATTTCATTCTGTTAAATAACCCCATTCATTTATTGAGCCTAACTAATTGCTCAATAAATTTGCGTCGCTGCTCAAATTGTTTTAGCGTTACTTCTATGACTAGGCCTACCTGACGGGCATTCTGGTATTTTCGTTCTTTTATTACACGATTCCATTCACGATAGATATCGGCAGGATATGCAAGTGCATATAAAAAATAACATTCCCTTAAATAAGACTTAAACTGCCTGTAGTTTGATAAAACATCTGCATTCCAATTGAAGAAGGGGAGTATTCGATTGGCATACTGGATATAGTCATTGACGATCGGTCCAACGCTGATAAGGTCAAAATCAATTAAATATAATTCATTATCCTTTGTTCTTAAAAAATTATGATAGGCAACATCTCCATGCAGAATGGCATGCGGAGATTGATTAAATTCCCCCCATTCTCGTCTCAAACCCGTTAAGGACCAATGCCCCCAGGAAAACAGCTCCTGTATGACAGAATAAGGCAGAAAAAATCGGATGATTGGGTAATTTTTTTTAAATTGTGAGAATCTCGCACTCCATTTATCCTTTAGAGAAAAGGAAGGTAGAACATGTTGAAAGTTGTCCATAAGTTTCGCCGATGTATCATGAAAATGATTTAACAGTTCAAGCCCTTCACGGCATTGTTGTTCATCATTATAATAGAAGGGGTTACTTCCGGGTTCAATATATTCTAGGAATGTGAAATAAAGAGAGTGAAACTGTAAGGGGTGCTCCCCGAAAAATGGATATAATCCATATGTTTGGTGAAAGCCGGACTTCTTTAGGGAAAGAATAAACCGCTCTTGAATTTTCAAACGACGGAGTGACGGATATCCTTTTAAAATAAAGAAACCGTCTCTCTCTTTAACTTTATACACATGTTCTCCGATGCTCATAACGGATTCAATTCTACATGGGAGCTTTTTGCTCAAATAAGAGAGGAGACGATTCTCCTTACCATCGTCTCCTCTCTTATTAACGATCAAATTCACCGCTTTCCTCATATTCCGGTCGATTTTGATACCCCATCGTTTCTGGCCCCAACGAATATGGGTTAAACGGCATCGGATAATACCCTGTCTGCGGATAAAATCCTCCGCTCGGTCCATATCCAGGAAAGCCCCATGGAGAAACCCCCGGCTGGTATCCTGACTGTCCCGGATACATTCCGTACCCTTCAGAATAGCCTCCTGTTTGCGGAACACCACAACCACAGTCTTGTTTAGGGGGTTGGTATCCTTGCGTTTGCTGTAACGGCATATTGACCTGTGCGTCCCCGTATTGCGGATGGTATTCATCTGAAATTCCTTGTACTTGAGAACCTGTCGGTGAATGAGCAACCCCCGGAAAATACGGGGTTGATGGAGCATTTTGATAAGGCACATTCGGACCTTGCTGGTTTGCTCCAAAATACGGCATCGAAGTAGGGCCTTGATTTGGCGCTAGGTTTATTTGCGACATTATTTCTGATGACTCTTCAAACATATTTGCATTTTCTATCCCCGGCATTGCCTGGTTTGCTATCGGCATTGCTTGATTGGCTATTGGCATTGCCTGGTTTGCTATCGGCATTGCTTGATTGGCAGGCAACGTTTGGTACATTGGAAATCCTTGATTCATCGATGCTATATGCATTGGTACAAACTGCGCCCCCTGAACTTGAGGAAATGGAATAGACTGTGGATAACATGGATCTTGAGCAAACGGCTGCATGACTGGGTAACATGGATGTTGGACATTCGGCTGTACGACCGGGTAATATGGATGTTGGACATTTGGCTGTGCAACCGGATAATATGGATTTTGGGCATTTGGCTGTGCAACCGGGTAATATGGATTTTGGGCATTTGGCTGTGCGACTGGGTAACATGGATCTTGAGCATTTGGCTGTACGACCGGATAACATGGATCTTGAGCAATTGGCTGTACGACTGGATAACATGGATCTTGAGCATATGGAACAGGGTGACAAGGGCTATAAGCAGGCGCTATTGGATACATAGGCGGACATTCATCTCCTATTTGTTCTGGCATTGTAGGCATTTCTTCAGGTTCCGGAATTTCAGGAAGCGGCGGTTTTTTTGAAATTTTTTGTACTGGCGGCGGTGCCGGTGCTGGAGGAGGAATATTTGCTGGTTCATTTAAATTTACATTTGTTAAGTAATAATTATTTATATCAATTTCAGGTAAGGTTGGCTTCGGTATTTTGGGAATGAATGGCTTTTTTGGTTTTTCTTTTTTGACCAATGGTATATTGGCCTTTGGCGCTATGTTTTCCTTCGGCGCTACATTTTCCTTAAGTGGAATATTTGCCTTTGACGTAATATTTTCCTTCGGTGGGATATTTGCCTTTGATGGAATATTTTCCTTTAGTGGGATATTTGCCTTTGATGGAATATTTTCCTTTAGTGGGATATTTGCCTTTGA
>NZ_CAMLDX010000002.1 GCF_946478885.1 uncultured Bacillus sp.
TATTATTATATCGATTTATATCGAATTATTCAAATATAACGCTGTAAATTAATAATTTCTTCATTTTGATCCAATATATTTGTTTTACAAGGATATCAAAGAATGTGAGAGATAGTTACTGGCGTTCCATATCTCCAATAAGATTCTGGCAATGATGCTGCTATCACTTCTTTGCAGTGCTTTGAAATCACAGTTTTATCCCAAACAATCGGCTGCCATGACGGATCATAGATCAGATAGTTGGTGTTTCCTGATAATTCGATCCGATTTCCACCAGGCTCATATACAAACATGCTGAAAGTTTGGCTGATTCCATGTTTATTTGGCAGAGCTTCAATGTAGATATCTTGCTCTGTTAATAAATCAGCTATTTCATATAAACAATAAGGTCTATGATACCAATAGGTTAAATGATGAAGCTTTCCCTTCCTCCCAGTTGATTCTTTCATGACAGATATTTCATGAAAAATATCTGACACGCTCAGTGAACTTTCATGTATAATCCCATTTTCCACCTCTTGTTCTCTTAAACGGAAACCAAGGGTTTGCTGCATAAAATATGTGGTTTTTCCCGGATCTGTGTCCATGAGATGAACATGATCTAAACGATTGGCCGGCACTCCTCTGTAAGGACGTTGGGGAGACAAGGGGAGTGCCCTCTCTGGCAGGGCATATTCAATGTCCCACAATAACTCCATCATATGTCCATCCGGTGTCGAAAATAGAAATGCTTTTCCGTGACCGATATCGCCCGTCGTCCAACCACGTCCTAAACCCGTTGCCTGAATCGCTGTTGCCCGTCGCTCTAACGCCTGAGGAGAAGCGGTCCGCCATGCAATATGACCTAATCCAGCTTCCTTATGTTCGGTCACCTTTAACGAATGATGATAAAGATCTTTATAAGCACGAAGATATACCGATTGTCCATCTCTTGCCGTTTCTTCCAAACCCAAAAAACTAGAAAAGAACTTTACCGTTTCATCTGGTTTCGGTGATAATATTTCGACATGTGCTAGCTGTGCAACATCAAAAATGGGCTCTTTGTATGTGTTCATAGACAATAGATATACCTCCAATGTAAAGTCGCTTATTATATATGATTATAATAAAATAAATTAGCTGATAAATCAAATATTTCCGAATAATAAAATAATTATCCCCTCTACAAAAATACCCATATTTGACCTGTCTTCTGTCGCTTAAAACAATATGGCCGATGTTCTCATAATGAATGTAGGCCATATTGTTATTCATTAATAGGATATTTATGATAAGTAATGAAAGGAGTCATGACAGGGTTTAAGCAGCGGTTTATCCGTTCCGTATATAAAGTCAAGGTCATCATCTGCCGGGTAGTATCCGGTGAGTAGAACCCCGAATCAAAAGTTTCGCTAGACTTTGTGAGGACTCCGCCGATTGGAACAGCTTCAAATAAAGAAATCAGTGTTAGTTTATGGACATGGTGCTCCAGCCCTAAAAAACGGGTTACCCTTATGTCTATTCCCGTTTCCTCCTTCACTTCCCTGACAGCTGCTTCCTCCAGTGTTTCTCCATGGTCGACATAACCTCCGGGAAATTCCCATCCTCTTTTTTTATTTTTGACAAGCAGGATTTGTTTATTTTCGTTTAATATCATGATAACAACTGATAATTTATGACAAGAATTTGAAATTTGTAATCACCACCTTTTTTGATGCACAATTAACTGCTTTTCTCATTCTTTTTATTTTAGGTTTCTGAGATTTGTTGCAAATATTGTTCCAATAACCATATAAAATTTTCCATGTCTCTCTTTGTTAAATCGCCAATATTGGCAATACGGAAAGTACTTAAATCAGCAAATTTCCCCGGATAGATCGTAAAACCTCTTTCATAAAAATAATCGTGCATCTCTTTGAAATTGTAGGCAGGAATCTCAGGCTCATTTATCGCTGTAATAATTTTAGAATGATCCTGCGCTTTTCCAATGAAAGTTAATCCCAGGGCGGTTAGCCCTTTTATCAGAATCTCCCATATGTCAGAATACCTTTTGTAACGATTTTCAATCCCCTCCCATTTAGTTTCAATAATGGCCTGTTTCAAAGCATAAAGAATTTGAACGGGAGGTGTGAATCTCATTTGCTTCGTCCGTAAAAAATATTCATATTGGGAATATAAATGGAGATAGTAATTGCGGGGGGAGATTTCTTTAGTTGGTGTAAGCTTTTTTTTATCGGCAATGACAAAGGATATTCCTGCCATACCTTGTAAATTTTTGTTGGAGCTGGCAGCAAGAAATCCAATATTCATATTTTTCATATCAATCGGAATGGCACCAAATGAACTCATGGCATCAACAATCATCGTGATTCCATATTTGCGGCAAATGGACCCGATCTGTTTAATCGGATTCAGCAGTCCGATTGTCGTTTCGTTATGCACGGCAGCTAAATGGGAGATACGGCTGGCATGATGATGGATACTAGCTTCAAGTTTTTCAAGATCGATTGCCTGATCGTATGGACTGCTGAATTCAATATAGGGTATTTGATAATTTTCGGCTATTTCACATATTCTTTTGCCGTAGGCTCCATTATGGATAATGAATAGGCATTTCCGGTCTATCACGGAACTGATAATAGATTCAACTGCCGCGGTCCCTGAACCGGCAAAAAGAATCGTAGTGTATTCCTCAGTACTTCCGGCAAATTTCGTCAGCTCTGTTGAAATATATTGCATGACCTCGCCAAATTCTTCTTCACGCGGACATATATCAGGGACAATTTGTGCATATTTCACAGAGTCAGTAGTCGTGGCAGGCCCCGGATTTAAAAGGATATTTTTTTTTACCAGTCTGTTACCCTTTTCATGTGCCTGAATGATCGGATAAATGATTTCGACAGCCCTCTGCCAATGCTCCTCATTGTCAACCTCGCACCACGCCAGCTTGTTTACCTTATGGACAATGAATTCTGTATCTGTTGAAATACCTGCCAGAGCCTGCTCATAATCCATTTTCGGAAATGTCGGCAAAATTTGCTCAGCATAGCTGCACATCTTATGAAAAGCTGTGTAAGAGATCTTTGAAATGCCAATCAGTTCGCCATATATATGTGCTAAGCGAGTTCTTTCTTTAGTCAGCTGTTTTAAAGTGCCATTTTCATTTACTTCAACCCAAACCTCATCCCCAGAATTGGTAAAACCGCTTGCTAAAACAACATTCTGGTTCTTATGTCCCGCTACCGTTGATAATATTTTTTTTTCATATATAAGATCGGATTCCAGTAAAATGAAGTCACTTGTAATCGACTGTTTTAACGAATACAGCGTCTGCATGCTGCCACATGATTCGAAGAGTGGATTGTATACACATTGTATATTACGATAGCGCGTGGTAAGTTCTTCAAACATCTCATGACGATAGCCGGTACCAATGATGATATCCTCTATACCTGCCTTAAATATTTTTTGAATGGAATGCTCAATAATAGGCATAGAATCCAGTATTAAAAACCCTTTTGGACAGTTTTTTGTACGATTCCCCAGTCTGCTTCCCAATCCGGCCGCCAAAATCACCGCTGTTTTAATCATTAAGGAACACCTGCAGTCTTTCCTTTACTTCATGTGGTTTGAAGGAAGGGCGGCCAAGCTCCTTGAGTGAACCTTTGGCTATTTTAACATGTAAAAAAGTAAGTTTATTTTCCAGTTTCCACTCATGTATATAGCCGTTCAGTTCAGATAATGTGTGAACAAAAATGGATTGGCGATAACCGCATGCTGCTGCGATATCCACAAAACAGACATTATGAGAAACTGTCAGCTGACCCCCAGTTGAATCATGCGATTGATTATCTAATAAAATATGCAGAAGATTAGGCGGACTGTTGTATCCAATAGTTGCCAGGCTGCCCATCCGCATTAAGAGTGCGCCATCACCGTCAATTGCAATGAAATGTTTGTCTTTTCTCGATAAGCAGAGTCCGAGGGAGAGAGAGCTGACACACCCCATTGATCCCACCATATATAATTGATTCGGCATGTCTTTCAATTGATAAAGCTCCCTCCCGGTTTTGCCGGTTGTTGCGAGCAATACCGTATCTTCATCAGCGTGAGATTGAATCACCCGTAAGGCATCTATACGGGACGGATATTCATGTTCCCTGCTCTTCATTATTTTGCGAACGATTAAAGAAGTTTTGCTCTCTTGTCTTTGGAGAGGAGTTTTTTCAAATGTACCTTTTTTGACAATAAAGAAGAAAGGTTTGTTTTGTTCCATTATAGCCGCAGCTCTTTGCAACTGTTCTTCTGCTTCAGACATCTGATCGGACAAATATTCCCAATGGATCCTCATAGAGCTCAACAGGTTAGCGGTAATTTGTCCCATTAATTCATGCTGGGGTTCATCTTTTAGCCCAGGCTCCCCCCGGAGGCTGACAAAACCTAATATCGGGATATGAAATGGATAAATAAGAGAAGTAAGTGGAGAGGATGCATTACTTAAACCTGAATTCTGCATTAAGACAACTGTTTTTCTACCGCCTATGGAAGCCCCGGCTGCGATTGAAACGGCTTCGCCTTCATTTACCGCAGCAATATATTCACATTCATTTATCGCAAAGTTAATCAATGGATTTAAAAAAGAACATGGAACACCAGTAAAAAAAGTAAAGCCCAGTTTTTTGCATATTTCACCAAACTGTCTAGTTTCAATCATCATGTATCACCAAAATTCATCCGTTTTTCGTAATCATTGCTATTCAGCCACTGTCCTTTAATAAACTTAACAACGATACGATGCTTTTCCATGATGAAAGAAAACAGATCGGAAAGTGTCCATTGCTTCGTATGGTCACGCTTCATAAGTGTATCAATCGATTCCCTTATTATTTCAGCCCCTTTTGGTGAAACCTTCCAAAGACCAATGAATTCACCATATATCTGAGCGTCATTTATCTGCCTTGAAAATAGCGTCATTTCTACAGAATTCGAATAAAGAAGTCTTGAGTAGGGTTTATTTCCTGAAATATAGTATTTTTCATCCTCTTTCTCTACATCAGCCTCAGCCAATATGACAATATCGTTCGGATCGGATAATAGCTCATGAATTAGATGCGGTTGATAGATGATATCACTAAAGCTGAAGAGAATTTCACCATTAAGGTTTGATTTCTCCTGGCACAGTAAGTGGGTTTCACCGCCTTGCTCCGGTCCATTCTGTGTGGATTCAATCAAGAGGATATCTTTGATTCCTGCCTGATTCAATAGATCTATTTGCTGCTGTAGCAGTTTGTCAGTTCCATCCTTCCTTACAATAATGATTGATTTTGCCTCAAGGTCTCTTTTTGGTAGGTACTTTTCTTCTGCTTCCACTAATTCCGCCGCGCCCTGCAGGGCAAAAACCTTATCAAGCGGCGCTACATCCGTTTCTATGTGTCGGATACTTTCCTGCTGATAGATTTGTTTTGAAGCAAGTTCCATTGCATGAATCGATGCCCGCAAGTTATGGTTTGCCCAAATCGCCATGCTGATTCCCAGTTCCCGCAGCTTTGCTGTGGGAACTGTATAATATTTTGTCGGTACTACTACTACGGGTAGCCTGTTTCCCCATTCTTTCATAAAAGTTTCAATTTCTGAAACATCCGATTTTTTGCTATGGATCAGAATGGCATCGGTCCCGGCCTGGAGGTAAGCTTCAGCGCGGCGCAAGGCCTCTTTCAGCCCCCATCCGGCAATAAACGCTTCCACACGGGATACGACAACAAAGTCATCGTCTTTTTGAGTATCCTTCATTGCTTTGATTTTATAACAGAATTCATCTATATCCGCTAGGGGCTGTGTCTCGCCTTTGATAAAGGAATTTGTTTTGGGAAACAATTTATCTTCTATACAAACACCTGCAATATCCCGCTGTTCAAGCTTTTTTACTAAGCGGCGGGCATTGTTGAAATTTCCGTATCCGGTGTCCCCATCCAGTAAAATCGGAATAGTTGTCGCATCGCTCATAAACTCCAATACTTCTAAAATCTGCGTCCATGATGCTTCATTATTATCTCGGACGCCCATAGCAGCAGACATGGATAATCCGCTTGCCCAAATCCCTTTAAATCCTGTATTCTCAACAATTTTGGCAGACAGTGCATGATGTGCTTCCATAAGCTGTTCCAAATGCTTGCTTTCGATCATGCAGCGCAGCTGTGTCGTTTTTTTCATCACATGTTCTGCTCCTTTCGTTTATTTATCTTTTTTAGGAATGAGGTAATTTTTGAATGCTTTAAATGTAGGGTGTTTCATAACACGATAAGTGACTTTTAAAAAGATTACTGTATTTTCATTCACTTTATCTTTTAATCTTTCGTATATTTCCGTGCCGTTGCAGCAGAAGAAGACTTTTGCAGGATTCATCCCGAGATTTAACGCACTTTTCCCAATAGACTCAGCCTCTATACCTACTACAATTAACTCGTCAACACCTGATTGTAAGGCTAATTCACCTATTTTCCGATATTCCTCAATAGCAAATTGATTTTCACCAAGCTGGGGCATATACCCTAATATGGCAATCGAAGTCTTTCCTGTCGCTGATTCCTTTAGCACCTGAAGTCCTGTTCTCATGGAGAGAGGTGAAGAATTCCATGTATCATCGATAACAGTACAACCGTTTACTCCCTGTTTGAATTCAAGATGTTCCTCCACATGTTCGAACTCAGTCAAATAACGAATGGCTGCTTCAATGTCAACACCTGCGCTGGTTACGGCCGCTAGTGCTGCCATTGCATTATAAACATTATGTTCGCCAAACCCGGGAACATAGACTTCGCGTGCTTCCCCTTTACAGTGCAGGATGAATTTCATTCCCTGGCCAGCATATTGAATCTGCTCAGCCCGAAACTCCATTCCTTCGCCTTTTCCAAAATAAATCACATTCTTATAGTGGGTGATATTAACAATTTTTTTAATGTTTTCATCATCGCCATTTAAAATCAGAACATCGGTTTCCGGTTCCATTCCTTCAATTATTTCCCCCTTTGCCTTCATATATGTTTCAGGTGTTTCGCAATCAGCTAAGTGATGCACATCGATATTAAGCAGTACGCGAATTTGCGGTTTAAAGTAGCGGCAGGCTATTTTCAAATAACCAGGATATGCAACGGGCATTTCATAGACAGCTATTTCTGTCTCTTTCTTTAAACGCATTAAATAACGAAGATTGACACTCATTGAATTCATACTCATCCAGGTGCTTTCAACGTTATAATCATGCTCAAGAATTTGGACAATCATTTCTTTTGTCGTGGTTTTACCGCATGTACCGGTAACTCCGATCACCGGGATAGAAAAGAGCCCCCTGTAATAATCAATAAATTTCCAATAAGCTTCCTTAATATTTTTAACTTGAATGATACTGATCTCATCATGTAAATTTGTACATTTCCCGGGAACATCCGTAACAACGGCTACAGAGTGATTTTTGGACCAATACTTCCCCATAATCGGGTCTTTTTTCATATGGAAAAGGAGCATGTGATTGTCAATATCCTTGTTCGTCTTTTTCGTTACACCTTTGATTAAAATGTCATTCCTGCCGTGAATAACCTGTCCGTCAATTTGCTGTACGATTTCGTTCAGAGGCATTGGTATCATTTTATTGAATTCTCCTTTTCACTGTTATCATTCCATTCTAAGCCTGACAGCGCAGCGGCATAATTGAGCAGTCGATGTACGGCTGAATTACGAAGTTTATAGGCATTTACTTGGGAAAACAAGTTATCAGGCTTTCCATTAACCTCAAGGATTTTGATGCGGTCAAACTGATCAATGCAAATGTCCACTGCCAGCTCGCCAAATACACCAGTTTGTTTTTCGATTGCTTCAACAACACTTTTAGCCACGTTGGCAATTTGATTTTTGATTTTTCTTTGATCATTCGAGTCTGGATATAATGTTCTCAATACATAACTGGCACGTCTGTTCATTTCCGTTTCTGGAGTTATTACGCCTTTATTCGTTAAACGCGCGACCATGCCCGTTCTAACCCACTTTTTTCTACCATTTTTTTGCATGTATACTCTGATTTCTACAAAATGTTCATTTATCTGTTTTCTTTTTACTGCTTCCTGGATTAAATACGAATGACACTGAATTTGCGGGAACAATGTTGCAGTCAGTTCCTCAATGCTATGAAGAGGCTGATAGGCAGCATTCTTCGAATGAACCCAGAACATTCCCGAGGACGTTTGAATCACCTGTACAATTCCTTTTCCAAGTGCTCCTCCCACCGGCTTGATGAATAACTCACCATAACGATCAAGCATCTCTTTAATGTCTGAATTTTGCTGGAAAGTTCGTGTATCTGGAAGAAATTCTTCATGGGTTTCTTTTAAAATGACATGAGTAAACCATTTATTACCGGTTAATGCGAATAATCTTGGAGAATTGATAAAGGGAATTTGATAGATAAATTCCAGCTTAGCGCGGATCTCCTCAATTTCCATGCTTTGTTTTTTTTGGGCATAAAAAAATCGATCATAGATTACCGACGGAAAAGGAAATATCCCTTCGCCATTCATGGTTGTTCCTTTGATTAATTGCCGATCCCAAATGATATCCTTCGGTTCGAATACATAAACAAGCATTTGTTTTTGGAGAGCGATTTTACTAATATGCTGAAAATATGTTGCCTGCCTCTCAAAAGGCCGATTGGCAAGAATCCCTAATATAGGCCCAAGAATAAGGGCTCCATTGGCTGACGAAATTATTGGATTCCATTCTAATGGTAAAGAAAGGGCTTCTCGTAGTTTTGGTGAAAGCTGAATTATTTTGCAATTTCTGAAGGTAAAAGGATAAGGGCGAATCACTGCCTTCGATATAGATTTTCCAGCGCAAACATACGTCTCTTGGCCTATGTCTAAAGTAAATTTCTCTCTTAATTTTTTTGGAATCTGAATGATGAATCCTCTTTCATATTTTTGAACTGGGATTTCCAGTTTCCAATTTCTCCGTATATCTTTATTTTCTTTTAATAAAGAACCTTCTTCGATAAATGTAAAGAATGGATTCAGTTCTTTTTCGTAACGAGTATAATCGGTTTGGTCCATTATTTGAGTTTTAATGTCATGCCAAATGGTCCTTAGAATGGCTTGATTTCCTTGATAATAAGCACGCTGAATAAGGGGATGATACAAAAAGGTTGTTTTCAGATGTTCATAATGAGAGGCTGTGAGTTTTGCCAGGCATAATACGGCCAGAGTAATTTCAGGTTTAATGATCCAAGAGCTTAAGGATAAGTATTCAAAGCCATATGGTTTCTCACGGAATCTTCCTAATCCTCCGTGTTTAGTCTTTCTTCTTCTTCTACTAGTATCTGATTGCTCGATCATGGCTAAAGGAATCGCAAGAAAATAGTCTAACGTGCGTAATAATGGTACTGAGGGCTTGATGCCAAAGTGGAGATGTCCGCCGCACTGATAACCGTAGAAAGGCATGCTTCCTGCATGGATGGATATATTTTGGTAAGGTATCATTTTGGACGCATCAGCGATTAAGGTTTGAATATTATGAAAAAGGTCATGGGGCGATGCTGAATGTTCCGGTCGTATTTCCGCAAGTGCAAAGTCGCCGCTATCCTGTTCGATTTGTCTTTCGTCACAACCAACCTGTCCCTCCAAGGGGAAAAACTCAGAAGCAGGAAGCAGTTCATTATCGCAGCTTAACATAAATTCAATATCTGCTCCTATCGTGAAAGCATCTCCCGCTTCGCCTTGCTGTATATCCAAGGCTGGTAACGGATCAATATCGACTACAATCGGTTTGTCATTATTCAGAATGCCCAGCTTGACACATGCATGATGCTGACCAATTACATAGACAGCCCGTACAGCTAATTGCTTCCATTCCTCATATAGTTCCATCTTGTCTATCTCTACCCAATTCCATCCTTTTGAAACTGTTCTAATGGGAATTTCGTCTTTAACTGCCGTATGGACAACGGCTTTCTCTACTTTCCTTACCGCTGTACCGAAAACTTCGAGCTTATACTCCTGTGGAATCACATATAGTTTGGTTAAGTAATCGAAGTCCTTCGCCCAAGATTGTTCCTCCGAATGAACGATTCTTATATCACTGCCAGAATGATGGCCGAATTTCCTGCCAATGACAGGATAGGAGCAATGATTAGCATCGACAATTTCCACAGCTGGGACATTGTTTATTTTCAGCATCTGCAGAACGAGTTCTTTATCCTCCCCTAAAAAAAACATGCTATTGATGAACTCCATATCATAAACCACCTATTTGAAAAAATATTTAACCTTGCATTTGAAATGTGATGATCGCATAAGTTTAAAATATCTTATGGGAATTTTTATATTTTTCTTGTGTGAGTATCCTTAAAAAATATTATTTTCTTTGTATTTTCTAATTTGCAAAAGGAGGAGCACGTATTAAAATTCTATCGTATAGAAAGATGAGGAAGAACATAGATGAGTAACAAATTTCAAAAGCTTGAGTATATACAGTTTTATAAGGGAAGCGGTAAAATATACTGTCAAGTAGATGCACAGCACGCAACACCTCCGCTGTCGGATCTTTATACAGGAAAACTAGTAAAAGAAATAGTACTGCAGACGGAATGTGCCGGAATTATCAGCACTGTATCAAGAAGCATTGCCGATCTGAACCGAAAGAAAGACGGACATAACAATAGGGCCATCCAGCAATATCGAATTGTCATGAAAGAGATCCTAGATCATTTAGGCATTCTGAATCATCAGCACCAAACTGTACTGAAACCATTTCTTCATCTGACGATCCATGGGATGAAGGATGAACATTATGGTCCATTTGCAATTGAAATTGGCACTTTTAACGGCAAGTCCTGTTCTCGTAAGGTTAGGAAATGGTTTCAAAAAATCATTGGCTTAAAGGCGGGAGAAATCATGCCACAGATAAAAATCCGTTTTGATCAGTATTTTGTCGGGGATGAATCGATCGTATTCCACCGGCTTGGCGACGGATCGGGATATCCTGGGTATGGATATCATTTTCATACTTTCCAAATTGAAATATCACGAACATTAAGAGAACAGCACCTCACTGAACTAGCCAAACTGCTTTCCTATGTGATAAAAGCCTTCCAAACAGATATTGTTGCAGAGAAAGCGGAATAAAAGTTGTTGTTATGTTCTATCATGTCAAACAGTTCTTATTCCGCTTCCGTTTTTATTGGGAAGCCTCATCAATTATTTTCTTTACATATTTTGGTAATGTGAAAGCAGCCTGGAATACATGCTGATCAATATACTTTGTTTCTTGATCCTTTAGTCTGCTTAAATCAGCCTTAAGCGGATCCCACTTTTTCGAAGCAAGGGTAAAGCTCCAGATTCCACAAGGAAATAAAGGAATGGTAACGATATACGTATAGACCAGCGGGAATAGGGACTTTACATTTCTCACGGTACGCTGCAAGGTCGAAATATTATAAAACGGTGAACCCGACTGAAATACGACCAATCCGTCGTCTGTAAGGCTGTCATACACATATTTATAAAATTCCGCAGTAAATAATTTAGCTCCCGGACCGACTGGATCAGGACGGTCGATAAGGAGAATATCATATTGCCGGCGCTGCTTTTGAATCCAATCCAGCCCATCATCATGAATCATGTTAAATCTTGGTTCATTTTCATAAATAGAGGCAG
Organism: uncultured Bacillus sp.; assembly: GCF_946478885.1. The sequence goes on from NZ_CAMLDX010000002.1 coordinate 11,676, forward strand.
GAGTTAACCATTTTCGGCAAATTTCTGTAACCTTTGGGTCGAGTTCCACCACGTCAATCTGCTCAATCTCATGATACTTCATGGCCTCTCGTGCCGGTCCGCAGTCGCCTCCGCCTATCATCCCCATCTTTTTAGGATTTGGGTGCGTGACAATTGGAATATGACTGATCATTTCATTGTAAATAAAACCTTCCCTCTGCGAAACTTGCGGGGTACCGTCCAATATAAGCATTCTGCCAAATCCTTTTGAATCTACGATACTTATTTCCTGATAAGGAGATTTTTCATAATGCAGTAAGGATTGGATTTTATACCACTTTTCAATGCGTGCATTTACAACATAATTCCGAATCCATAGTGCTCCGTTTTCTTTTTGAAATCCATAAAGAGAACGATCTTTTGCCATCTCTTTCACCTGCTTTATGTTGAAATCGTTATGAAATAAAATATGTAAATAACGATGGACCTGCTATAATGAGATAGTACAATTTCAGTTCGCAGAGGCAAAAAACTCCCGATCAAAACAGCATATTCCGGCCATTTTTTATCGAGAGTTTTTATGGAAAACCTAACTTCTTTCTTAAATAAATAATAAAAGGCTAATGGCCATTACTGCCATCCCACCAATTAATCCGTAAATTGACGTATGAGCCTCGTCGTATTTCTTTGCAGCAGGAAGTAATTCATCAAGCGAAATAAATACCATAATTCCCGCAACTGCAGCAAAAATGATGCCAAACATGATATTATTTAAAAACGGCATCAGGACTAAATAGGCTATAAAGGCTCCGATCGGTTCGGATAGCCCTGATAAAAAAGACAGTTTGAAGGCCTTTTTTTTGCTTCCCGTTGAAAAATAAACAGGCACAGAGACTGCGATACCTTCGGGAATATTATGGATGGCAATCGCTACTGCAATCGCAATTCCCAGTGCCGGATCCTGAATAGCAGATGTAAAAGTGGCAATCCCTTCAGGGAAATTATGAATTCCAATAGCTAAAGCCGTAAAGTTCCCCATTTTCAATAATGATTGATCTTTAACAGCGGATGCAGGCAGAGACATTTCTTCAATTTTCTTCAATTCATGTGGATTACTTTGCTTTGGAATGAATTTATCAATTAAGGCAATCAACACCATTCCGCCAAAAAAACCAATTACCGTTATCCAATAACCTTGAACATCCCCAAGTTCTCCTACCAAGGCATCTTTTGCTTTGTAAAAGATTTCAATCATCGAAACATAAATCATAACACCAGCTGAAAACCCAAGAGCCAATGATAAAAATTTTGTATTTGTTGTAGAAGCGAAAAAAGCAAGCACACTTCCGATTCCGGTTGCAAGACCCGCCAATAAAGTTAAGCCTAAGGCAATCAATACATTTGAATCCATCTTTCCTTCCTCCTTAAGAACTCTTCTATGAAAATTGCAATGACCTGTATATTCAATAAAAATCTTTTATTTCCCTTTGCAAAAAAATTGGTATAGTACAACTTTTCATATAAAAATTTTTCTATCCAATTATATGTTTCAAAATAAAAAAGTTTCTTATGGTAAATATTTTAATTCAATGTAAACAAAATAAGCAACATAAAAACACTGTCAACGATCGGTGCAATCGTTTTCATTTGAGTTAAACTATGTTATTTTAATATTGAAAAAGTTTTTCCGTAAGACTATCATTAATTAATTCTTCATGAATAAGTGGCATATTCGTTTCTAAATTATTTCGAGGGAGAGAAAGACTTGGATAACGAACAGCTTTTAACTTTTATTGCTGTATCTGAATTAAAAAATTATTCTCGTGCAGCTGATCATTTAAATGTAACACAACCGGCGGTCACTGCGAGGATACAAAAATTAGAAATGGAATTAGAGTGTAAATTATTTAATCGTAATGGAAAAAAGATTATTTTAACAGAGGAAGGAAGGGTTCTGCTCCCCTTTGCCAGAAAAATCATCAATTACATGAATGAAGTAAAACAAACGATTGATTTATTAAAAGTGCCTGCGTTATCTATCGGACTCTCACCTGCCATCTCTGTTTCTCTTGTATTTGAAGTATTATCACCAATACGGGAGAAACATGACCTGTTATTTGATATTATCGAGGCTGAGGATTCAATGGAAATTTCAAGACTTATCGCGGAAGGTCAAATTGACATTGGTTTTATTCGTAATGTCGTACCATTTACCAATCTGCAGTCAAAAAAAATATTCCACGAAAAACTTAAATTTATTGTAAGCAAGAAACATGAGTTAGCGCAAAAAGATGAAATTCTTTTAAAGGATTTAGCTGGGCAGACGATGATTTGTTACCGCAGGCAAACACCGATTGCTATTAGAATTGATGAAAAATTGGTAGGAGTAGAAAATCTGCAGCGTATTGAGGTCGGCGGGTTTGAAATGGTGAAATTAATGGTGAAAAATAATTGGGGATTCGGTATTATTCCAGAGTTGGCGTTAGGAATGAATAAGAGTTCGATTGAAAAGGATTTTTTGATTATTCCATTCCCTGAATTTGAAAATCTAACTTTCGATGTTTCAGGAATTTACAAAAAGGAATCTCCTAAATTGGAAAATATCCTGAAGCTGCTGCATTCTTTTGAAACAATATTGAAATCACTACGTTCTTCTCGAAAATAGATGATTTGAGTAAGTTTATATCATCATATGCATACATATCAGAAACAAGGAGTTGACTCAAAAGGTGCAGGCATCCACTCCAGTATACAAAGCAAGACAAAAATACTGGTATCATAAGCTTGAGACTTTTGCTTTTGGGACAGCTCCTGTATTTTTACTTTAGCATGCATTTATGTTCAGAGTATCCCTTTGAAAAATTAGTACTTTTCAGGTTAAATGACATGATTAATGCAGTTAAAGTGTTATTTTGACTAGTTTTGTCAGAAAGGTTGATTTTAAAAAAAGATCCTTTAAAATAATATTAAGAGATTGTGAATTTATTGTAAAAATTCCATTATATCTCTTGACAGAAAAGGAGGTACCTGGTATGACAATTCTAGAATATTGTGGCAAAATGGAAAGTTCTGTTCTCCAGTTTATTTTTACTTTAACTGAAGAAATTCGAAAAAAAATCGAACAGAAGAAATTATTTTATAAAGAACAAATCATCCGCTATGCAGCCAATCAAATTGATTTCTTCTTTAAAGGGTTTCAAACGAAGGCAGCCTTGATCGCAGCTTACAAAAACGAGGTTAATAATACGATTATGTTTAAAATAAGACAGATGACAAAGGAGTTTAATATCCTTCAATGCGTATAAATAAATCCTCTATATAAAAGAGAACTTTCTTCGTAATCTATGATAAAAGAAAGTTCTCTTTTTTTATTTATTTAACAGCAACTTTTTTAGTGAAGTCTTCTTTCTTAAGGCCAAGGAATTTAATTGCATTTTCCCCAAGCATTTTTTTTCTTTCTTCTTCGGTCAAGTTCTCCATCCTATCAACAACTTTCCCAGATGGAACTTCACGCAATACGAATGGATAATCGGAACCAGCAATTAATTTATCTGTACCGAATTTGTCAATCATAAATTGGAGGTTTTGTGGATCATAAACCAGAGTATCAAAGTAAAACTTGTGCGCATAATGACTTGGTTTTTGTTCTGTTTTACGAATATGTGGCCATGATTCCCAAGCCTGATCGATTCGAGCCAATACATAAGGGAATGAGCCGCCACCATGTGCAAAGCACAATTTTAAGTTTGGATATCTGTCCAAAATACCACTGTAAATGACGCTCGCTGCAGCCAATGCTGTTTCGGAAGGCATGCCGATCGCGTACATAAAGTTGTGTCTCGGCATTCTTTCTTGTCCAACGGTTGCCCATGGATGAACAAAAATAGGAACATCCATTTTCGCAGCAGCTTCTAAAAATTTTTGGATTTCGGGTTCATCGAAGTTTTGACCGTTGACATTACTGCCGACTTCAATTCCTATTAATCCTAATTTTTGGATGCATCTATTCATTTCAGAAATGGCTATATTAGCATTCTGCAGCGGTACCGTTCCCAAACCTGCAAAACGGTTAGGATACTCCTTTACAACAGAAGCGATGAAATCATTTTGCACTTGGGATAATTCTAGACACTTTTCTGCATCTGCCCAATACGTGAATGTTACGGGAATTGGTGAAAGAACTTGAACGTCAATTCCCTCCTCATCCATTTGTTCGATACGCTTTTTTATATCCCAAGCATAACAGTCTATTTTCCGGAATAAACTACCGTTACGATAAATTTCAGCACCACACTCGCATGTATGCTTTAAAGTTGGAAATCTTTCATCCCCATATTTTGCAGCTAAATCAGGAAAATCCTCCGGAATGATATGTGTATGAAAATCCACACGAAAGTGTCTTTCTTCGGCCATTTAAATGCCTCCCCAAATACTCTATTAATTTTTTATTTTTTCTTGTTCATCAACGAGTAATTTACCTTTTTCTCCCCAACCGGGATTTGGTGTACCACCCCATTCATCAAGAGTATACATGGTTGGTTCTAAGCGGCGGGTTTCCCTTGGATTTTCTTCAGGAAATTCTTCCATCCCTTGACTGTACTCAATTGTTAATCCGTCCGGATCGGCAAAGTATAAGAAGATACTACCTGAAGGATGGTGTTTTCCTGGTCCAAATAGAATCGGAACATTAGCTTTTTTTAAGCGATTCACTTGAATACCAACATCATCAACACGTTCTGCCTGATAAGCCAGATGATTTAATTTATTTTCCTTTCCTTTTGTTAAAGCAAAGTCATGGTGAAATGGGGATGGGAATGCTCTCATCCATGCCCAGCTTGTTTCTTTACCCATACTATCTGAGACTTTAAAGTTTAATGTATTGGTAAAAAGATCAACTAATTCATCAAATTTGTTTGTTTCATACACAACGTGAAGGAATCTTGTGATTCTTGCTGTTTTAGGTTGAAATGGTGTACCCATCTGCAGCATTTCAACATAGAATTCATATGTTACACCTAAAATCGGGTCTTTGAATCGTAATGTTCGTCCTTGAGCTAGTTGTTGTGTTTCTTCTTTCCTTAATTCAACAGGATCTAAGCCTTTTTCAGTTAAATAATCAAATACCCCTTGAAACTGCTCCGATTTTTCAAGCTCATATGCAACTCTAATCAAGCCTGCTTCTTCTCCCTGCTGAAGGATTAAATTGTGATGATCGTGGCTGCTCCGAAGGTATGCGGTTTCATTTTCACGTTCAACAAATTGCATGCCGACGGTATTTTCATAGAAGTCAATTGATTTGTTAAGATTAGTGACGCTCAGTACTACGTATCCTAGCTTTTTATAACGAATCATGTGCCACCCCCCTGTAGCATTAGTGAATTGTTTGAATATATATTTAATTTAGCTTACTAGGAAAAGAATGTCTAATCACATATTTTTTGGATTTGCACAGTGTTTAGAAGATTATTTTTAGTATTTTACAATATCATTGTGTTGTTTATATCCTTCCTTTTATTTTAGGTATCCCAATTGTTTGATAATACTCCTTTTGCTTTGCTCAGTACACTCTTTGTTAGTTAATTATTATTTATGAAGACAAAATAAAACACTAGTTATATGAAATAAAATCTTGTATGATGAAGAAATGAGTATATGTTTAAAGTGAGGAAATGATGAATGAGTTTATTAACTGTAGAAAAACTGAGCCATACATTTGGTGATCGGGTCCTTTTTAAGGATGTTTCCTTCCGCCTTTTGGCCGAAGACCATGTAGGTTTAGTTGGGGCCAATGGCGTTGGAAAGTCAACTTTAATGAATATTATCACCAAACAATTAATCCATGACAACGGTAAGGTGGAATGGACACCAAATGTTCATTATGGATATCTGGATCAGCATACCGTATTAACTTCGGGAAAAACCATGCGTGATGTTTTAAAGGACGCCTTTCTTCCGCTTTATGAACAAGAAAGCGAATTAAATGATGTGACATCTAAAATGGCTGATGCGTCACCCGAGGAATTGGAAAAACTGCTTGAAAGAATGGGTGAGATTCAGGACAGCCTTGATGCCGGAGGGTTCTATTCGCTGGATATAAAAATTGATGAAGCAGCTAGAGGCCTTGGATTAGATGCAATTGGCCTTGATCGTGATGTCTCTGCCTTAAGCGGCGGTCAGAGAACAAAAGTATTACTTGCTAAATTATTATTGGAACAGCCGCAAGTACTGCTCTTAGATGAACCGACGAACTATTTGGATGAAGAACACATCCATTGGCTTACTTCCTACTTAAAGGAGTATCCACACGCTTTTATTTTGATTTCCCATGATACCGAATTTATGAATCAAGTGTCGAATGTCATTTTTCATTTGGAATTTTCAAAATTGACCCGCTATACGGCCAGTTATGAAAAATTCCAGGAGCTTGCTGAGATCAATAAAAATCAGCATATAAACGCATATGAAAAGCAACGGGAATTTATTAAAAAACAAGAAGACTTTATTGCCAAAAACAAAGCGAGATATTCAACAACGGGTCGGGCGAAATCTCGGCAAAAGCAGTTGGATCGCCTTGAAAGAATTGATCGTCCTGAAACAGCGATTAAGCCGACATTTGAATTTAAAGAATCACGCGGCAGTTCCCGTTATGTGTTTGAAGGAATAGACTTTGAGATCGGTTATACACACCCACTATTGCCAAAAATGTCTATCACGATTGAGAGAGGTGAAAAAATTGCCATTGTGGGCTGCAACGGTGTCGGGAAGTCAACGTTATTAAAAACGATGTTAGGAAAGATCCCTCCAATAAGCGGAAAAATTGAACGAGGTGATTTTCTTTATCCTTCTTACTTTGAACAAGAGGTGAAAGCAGAAAATATTACTCCAATTGAGGATGTATGGAATGCTTTTCCTTCCCTTGATCAGCATCAGGTTAGGGCAGCACTGGCTCGCTGCGGATTAAAAAATGAACATATTTCCCGTTCTTTGAACCAGTTAAGCGGTGGCGAGCAAGCAAAGGTTCGATTATGCAAGCTATTAATGGATGAAAGCAACTGGCTCCTCTTTGATGAGCCGACAAACCATCTCGATGTAGATGCAAAGGCGGAATTGCAGCGCGCGCTAAAAGCTTATAAAGGAACGGTTGTTCTGGTATGCCATGAGCCTGAATTTTATGAAGGCTGGGTTACAAAAGTATGGAATGTAGAAGAATGGTCAAACAGGAGTTAGTTCGATTGCCATTTAGATGCAAATAATAGGTTGTAAAACATAGCCAATCGAAAAGAAGCCGTCCCATAAGATGTCAGGCATCTACCATTGATCTATATCCAGTGCAGATTTATGCAAAGCGATAAGAGATATGGTTTTGTAATACCTGACATCTTTGATTTTAGAACAGCTTCTTTTTAATTTTAATTAATGATTCATATTCATTTCTTCAGTTTTATCTGTTTCAGTTGATTGATCGGCTTGCGCAGCCTTTTGCTGCTCTGCTTGCATTTGCATTTTCTTCATATAGCGTTTTTCCGCTTCTGTATCAATCTCATCCCAACTGGAAATAACGCCATTTGTTTGGTTTTCACTGATGTACTTATTTGCGCTGTCTTCATCTTTAAAAAACACATAGCCATATTTCATTGGCGTCTGAACATCTGCTTTTACAACAATGGCTTCATCTGCAGCGATCCATTCTTTTGAATTATAGTCACGAACCCATGAATGACTGAAATCCTCATTATATTTTCTTTTTGCATTTAGCAAACAGCCAGAATCATCCAAATAAACATGCGTTCCATCTTCTTTCACAGCTTGAGCCGTGAAAACACCCATATCTTCATCCTCTGTATAAATCTTCATGTCACAGAAATAGCATAGGTCTTCTGATGTTGGCTCTTCCGGTTCTGTAGCATTACTATGCTCTTTATCAGTTTCTTCTTTTGATGTAGCAGGTTCAGTTTTCACTGTATCTGTCGTCTTACTTTCTGCATTATCTTTATTGCCGGCATTTTCTTCAGTTCCGCATCCTGCAAACATGAAAATAAATAGGAAAGATAAGGCCACTAATGCAAACTTCTTCATTCTGTTTCCCCCTTCATTATGTTCAATTACATCATACTATTCACTTGTGAGAAAAATAAGAAATATCAAAGAAGTTTTCGTGAGAATGTGAATTTTTGAAACATAGATATTTATAGTAATTACTTGGATTTTCTAATGCGGTTAACATTATTTAATAGGAGGATCAGTTGATTATAACGCTCCTTCTTCGCTTCAGTAGATACGCTCGTCAGGGTGAGTCTTTTCTTTTTTCTTACTAGCGATATACTAATATTGACAAAACATGAGAAGGGAGAATTAATGTTGACCTCTAATTCTATAAGAGAAACGATTTCACTGATCAAGGATTTAGTAACGATTCCAAGTCCCTCTGGAAATACCTACAAGGTGATTTCATTTGTTGAACAATTTCTTTTCGGATTACACGTCTCACTAAAACGAAATAAGAAAGGCGGATTAATTGCCACAATTCCTGGGAGAGATACGGCTCATCACCGAATGCTAACCGCCCATATTGATACATTAGGTGCCATGGTGAAGGAAATCAAACCAAACGGCCGCTTAAAAATAGATCTAATAGGCGGATTTCGATATAACTCCATTGAAGGCGAGTATTGTGAAATTGAAACATCCACCGGAAAAACCTATACAGGGACGATCCTCATGCATCAAACATCCGTACATGTTTATAAAGATGCCGGGAAATTGGAACGCAATCAGGATAATATGGAGATCCGGATTGATGAAAAAGTATGTAATACAGAGGATGTGCGTGCGCTCGGCATTGAAATCGGTGACTTTATTTCCTTTGATCCGCGATTGGAGATAACACCTTCCGGCTTTATCAAATCCCGCCACCTTGACGACAAAGCGAGCGTTGCCCTTCTACTGCAATTAATAAAAAGGATCGCAGAAGAAAAACTGCCGCTTCCATATACGACTCATTTTCTCATATCCAATAATGAAGAAATCGGCTATGGCGGGAATTCAAACATACCGCATGAAACGGTAGAATTTTTAGCTGTAGATATGGGTGCAATCGGTGACGGCCAGTCAACCGATGAATATTCTGTTTCAATCTGCGCAAAGGATGCAAGCGGACCCTATCATTACGAATTAAGAAAAAGACTGGTCCAGATGGCAAAGGAGCATGACATTGATTATAAAATCGATATTTATCCGTATTACGGATCTGATGCTTCAGCAGCGATCCGTTCAGGTCATGATATTATTCATGGATTAATCGGTCCAGGAATAGATTCCTCCCATGCCTTTGAACGAACCCATGAACAATCACTTAACAATACAGCTAAACTTCTTTATCAATATATCCATTCTGAAATGATTCTTCCATGAATCAAAATCGAAAAAAAGCCGGTAGGATGACCGACTTTTTTTCTGTTCATTTCATATTCTCTGCCACACTCGGCCATTCTCTATCCTTTTTGTCAGCTGTAATTGATCTAATTTCTCTAAAAACGGAATCATCCATTTTCGGGATAATCCAAGGACCTCCTTTGCTTCCAAAATTGTAAATTCTTTTCCTGTTTTCTTCCGAAGAATTTCGACAGCTTTTTTGAAAACAGAGCCATGCCAATAATATTGTCCATCCAATGATACTACGAGTTCCTGATCCTCTAGATATCGTTTAAGGTCATAAGTCAAATATTCCGGGATTCCTTCTGCCTGTAGATAGTCACTTAAATAATGGACGTTATATCCATCTCCTTGCAGTTTTACCAGTAAGTTATCCGTCCGTTTCTGCCAGCTCTTTGGTACTGACGGGGCAAAATCCTGTAAAGCAATAAACTGATCCTTTTTCCTAAGAACTCCATTGCCGAGCAATTGCTCCAATGCATATTCCAACAAAGATTTCTTGAAGGTTTTCTCGATAGAATGAAAAAGCTCTGCTTTATTCATGCCATATTTCATAGAGTTATGTGAATGATAGAAGGAAAGGCGATCGATCATATCCTCTTGAATTGTCTCAATCAACGAACGAAGTGTATATTCTTTATCATAAAAAAGGATAAAATCATCACTTTTAATTTCATCTAGAATCGTTTCTTCATCCAATGATGTTCTTTGAATCAATTCCGGCAGTAATAAACACTTCTCCTCAACCAAAGCAGCGGTCAATCGTTCTTTTGGTGTCCCTGCTTTTTTCCTTTGAAGCTGTTCAATGGTGCGATAACCAAATTTATATTTTTCGCCTCGCGGTTCGATCACCCACCCCCCGCCAATAGTTTCCTGCGGACTTGGTCTCCGTAAAATAAAGTGGTCCCCTCGTTTGGTGACAATTTCCTCCTCAAGTCTTAGCTGGCAGAGAATTTCATCTTTGTTTGTTTCGATTTCATTTCGGTCAAAAAAGACAATCCTCCCCATTACTTCAGCAGTTCCAATATGACACTTAATCGGCATTCTTTGTTTCACTATATAATCTAATTCACTTACCATATGTATCGCAACATCAATTGTTTTCGTCACAATAAAATGCTCTGATGAAACCAAAACATCGCCACGCTCTAATTCTTCTTTGGCTACACCAGAAAGGTTTATGGCGGTCCTTTGTCCGGCAAATGCCCGTTCCTTAGGATGATGATGAACTTGAATTTGTCTTGCCCTGACATTTAGTCCTTTCGGCAGCACTTTTAAAACCTGTCCTTCTTGAACAGATCCCTCATAAACCGTCCCGCGTACGACTGTTCCCTGTCCCTTCACGGTAAAAACCTGGTCAATTGGAAGGCGGAAGGCTCCTCTGATATCCCTCATTTCCAATCCTTTCAGTCTCTCAATAATCATGGAACGCAATTCTTCGATTCCTCTGTGTGAAAGACTGTCTACGAGGACAAATGCGGCTTCTTCAAATACCGTATGCTGCAGTTCAGCCAAGATATCCTCCTTGACTAATTCGACAAATTCATCCTCCACTCGATCGATTTTGGTGATTGCGACAATTCCATTTTTCACCCCTAAGAACCTCAATATATCCAAATGTTCCTTTGTCTGCGGCATCACACCTTCATCGGCTGCGACAACAAGGACAACGAGATCTATCCCGGTCACACCGGCAATCATTTGACGAATGAACCGTTCATGACCAGGGACATCAACGACAGAAATCTCAATTTCATCATCCTCATACAAAGGGGCAAAACCTAATTCAATGGAAATCTGTCTTTCTTTTTCCTCCTTTAATCGATCTGTATCCACATTGGTTAATGCTTTAGTTAAAGTGGTTTTTCCATGGTCAATATGCCCGGCCATCCCAATGGTAAAATATCGTTTATTCATTGATGCACCTGCTTTATCCTGCTTTTTCATTCATTATAGCATGTTTTATATTTTGGAACATTATAGCGGCAGAACCACCTTTAGCCAATCAACTGGAATGGGTCAGAAGATCAAAAAAAGCACAGCCTTCATCAGGCTGTGCTTCACATATAGTCGAATTATAGTTTAGTTACGTTAGCAGCTTGAGGTCCACGAGCTCCTTCGACTACTTCGAAAGAAACGTCTTGGCCTTCCTCTAAAGTTTTGAAACCTTCTGTTTGGATTGCAGAATAATGTACGAATACATCGTTTCCGTCTTCAGCTTCGATAAATCCGAAACCTTTTTCTGAGTTAAACCATTTAACTTTACCGTTTTTCATAAAAAAAAATCCTCCTAATGGCTAAGAACAGCCATGTAAAAAATTTACCATTTACAACGTAATAGCTTTCCTTCCATTACTCATCCAAACAGAAATTTCGAATAAGCGGTTCGTAAAAATCTAACACGATGCAAAAAGGCTATTTCAAATGTACCATTTATTATGAATTCTGTCAAGAAAAGGAGCGCTTCCATTCCCTGTATCATAAGGATGTAAGCACTATCATAAGTGAAACACTGTGAATTACTATACTCCCCTCTGTTCCACTATTTAAAGGCAGTCGGAATTTGCAGTTTGAATATGATTTATCGTTTTTTAAAATGGTAGACCCTTGCTTCATATGGCCGCAATGCAATTGATATCCCCTTATTGGTTGTCGGCTCATAATTACAGAGCAACAGCTCTTTTTTTCGTTTTTTCATCCTCCTTGGAAAATAAAAAACTGCCTTTTTTGGAAATGGATTAGCAATAATAAGATATTGCTCTTTTTCAGTAGACCGAAGATACGCAAAAATTTGTTTGTGTTTTTTCAAAAGGAGGTCATATTTCCCATAAATCAAACCTTTGTGCTGCCTTCGTAGTGCAATCAATTTTTTATAAAAATGATAAACAGAAGTGGGATCTTGAATGGCACTAGCTGCATTTATCGCTTTATAGTTTGAATTTACCTTTATCCATGGCATTCCGGATGTGAAACCTGCATGCTTTTCATTTGACCACTGCATTGGAGTGCGCGCATTATCACGGCTGCTTTTCCAGATCATTTCCATGACTTTATCATGACACATCCCTAATCCAATTTCCTCTTTATATAAATTCTTTGTAGCAACATCACGGTAATCCTCGATAGCAGAAAACTGAACATTCGTCATGCCGATTTCCTGACCTTGATAGATAAACGGAGTTCCTTGCATAAGAAAGTATAATACAGCTAAACATTTGGCAGATAATCCATGATAACGATCTGTATTGCCCATAATCGAAACGGATCTGGGCTGATCATGATTTTCAATAAACAATGCATTCCAGCCGATGCCGTCCAATTCTTTCTGCCATTTCGAAAGCGTTTGTTTGAGTGCTGGTAAATCGCATCCTCGTGTTGTACCTTTCCCCCACAAATCTAGATGCTCGAATTGAAAAATCATATTAAAAATTCCATCCTTTTCTCCAACCCATTTACCCGCTTCTTCAGCTGATACCCCATTAGCTTCCCCGACTGTTAATATAGGATATTTGCTGAATGTTTCTCGATTCAATTCCTGTAAATATTCATGTATTCCCTTTCGATTCATATGGCCGCTATAGGATGGTACATAGCGGAGTTTTTTAGGATTAGGCAGATCAGGAAACCCAGGTTCCTTCTTAATATGGGAGATTGCATCCACTCTGAAGCCGTCAATTCCCTTTTCCAGCCACCAATTGATCATACTATACAATCCTTTGCGAACAGATGGATTTTCCCAATTTAAATCAGGTTGGCGCCGAGAAAAGATGTGCAGATAATATTCATGGGAGAGCGAGTCGTATTCCCACGCTGATCCGCCAAATATAGATGCCCAATTGTTCGGTTCCTTTCCATTTTTCCCTTTACGCCAAATATAAAAATCCCGGTAGGGGCTGCATTTTGCTGAACGAGATTCAATAAACCATGGGTGCTCATCTGATGTGTGATTAATGATCAAATCCATAATCAATTTCATTTTCCGTTGATGTATTTCTATTAACAGCTTCTCAAAGTCATCCATCGTTCCAAATTCTTTCATAATTCCCTGATAATTGCTTATATCATACCCATTATCCTCATTAGGAGAAGGATACATTGGACAGATCCAAATTAGATTAATTCCCAAATCCTGCAAATAATCAAGCTTAGATATTATACCTTGAATATCACCGATTCCATCACCATTCTGATCCATGAAACTCCGGGGATATATTTGGTAAGCTACCGCTTCTTTCCACCAAATGCGTTTCATTGGTAACCTCCTTCATTGAAGCTCCCAGCAGTCTCTCCTCCGTGAAAAGCCAAGACAGGCAAAGGTGCCGATTGCTCCAACCTTCATGTTCTTCAAATCTACTTTATGCATTCCTTACGAAGCGAACAATAATTCTGACATTTTCGGACCTGCCTGTGTGATTGAATATCAGACTTTCCATGATGTCCATCACTTAAGTACTTAATATATCGGAATGCTTGAAGGATTGTACAATTTCCGCTATTACATTGATTGTTTTAACCATACAAGCTGTCTTTAACAAACATACGATACATTGTAACATAATTTAAAAGGAGGACAACAAATGTCAAATAAAAATCAAGAGTGTTTTGAGCTAGAGGGTTCTGCTTCGATTCAAGAGTGTTCAAGTGTAGCAACACCTCCTGTGACAACACCGGGAGGTACAACTGGTGGAATTGTTGCAAGAGTTCCGGTTACACTTGCCGAAAGAACAGTTAGTACAAGCCTAAGCGCCAAAATTAAATTTCCTAACCCTGTATTAGAGATTAAGGATGTCAAAAAAAGAGTGAAAATCATTCAATGTAGCCTCATGGTTCCTCCTGTTGAACCTGGAGTAAACCCTTTTACACCCACTGATGCACAATTATTCTTAAAAGGATTTCTTAGAAAAAACATTCAATTTGCTACTCCAATCCTTCAAACAGGAAATTCATGTATTACTTCCAACATCAGATCCCATACAATTGATCTTCCGTGGGAATGTTTGGTTACCATTCCAGCAGATGAATTTATCTCTCCACCTCAGCGTCCAGTATTAAATGTCCGCGGTGAATTTGACTTCCTTACTTCCCGATCACTAGGCAGCGGATTCCCGGAGAAGGATACCTTCATTTCCAGCGACCTATCTCAATTTCATCAATCCAGCACGCAATTTTACAATGCATTTCCTTTCTGTGAATTAATTTCCAGCAATATTACAGAATGGGATGAGGCTATCGACCGCAAACCATTGCAGGGAAAATGCGCAGTTTTAAATGAGGGAACCTTCCAAACCATTATTGAAAAGGTATTCCTTCAGTTTACGATTAAAGTGCTGCAAAATCAGCAGGCTGCAATTACGTTAACCGGTAACGGCGGAGCATAAAAAGTAGAGGCGAAACCTTGCTTTTTTGACAAGTAAGGTCTCTTGATAACTGTATGATGATGATAGCTGTTAACAGCTATCATCATCATACTTTTTTATTATTGTAAGAAAATCCATGTCCCGTTGACTGTTATCATGGTCCCCTAGCTTTCCAATGAAGGTCTTTATAACATTGGGCGAATGCCTATACATCCCCATTCAGACTGCATACAATACAGCATTCGTTCTCTTTAAGGAGGAGAGAGTATGCCTGATTCTTTTAAATATGAAAAACATAAACAGCAAAACTACATGAAACAAGAAAGTGAAACGATGAAACACCACCCTCCTCAAGTTTCAAACGGGAAAATTATAGCTAAGGTTCCCGTTGTGCTTACTGAACTAACGTTACAAGTACAAGTGGATACTACCATTGAATTTCCAGAGCCGGTATTGGAAATTAAGGATGTTAAAAAACAATTAAAAATTACTCAATCCCGACTGCTTCTCCCAGCCAATAAATTGTTTTTAAAAGGATTTGTCCGTAAAAATATTCAATATGCCAGCCCTAGTAAGGAAATTTCAAGCCATACAGAAACCTCTATTTCCTCCGATCTGCATTCGCTGACTGTTGATATCCCGATTCATTATATTGCTGAAATTAAGAACTACATTTCCAAGCCGAAGATGCCTGAATTCAATAAGCGGCATGAATATGATTTTTCTGAATCAGACCCTCTGAAGGAAAGCAACTCGGAAAACGATGAATTTCTATCAAGCAATGTTTCCCAATATCATCAGGAAAGCACGCATTATTATAATGAGTTACCTTATGCTGAATTGATTTCAAGTAAGATGATTGAATGGGATGAAGCTATCGATAGGAGGCCTCTTCCTATGCCAGCACCATTTGATGAAGGATATTTTACAAAAATGGAGGAAAAAATGATCGTTGATTTTGTCATAAGAGTTCTGCAAAACCAACAGGTGCAGATCGATTCCATAATAAATGATCAGGATGGGATTCATTATTACCACAAATGAACAGCCAGAAATGCAAAAAGGTTTTCTTATCAAATTGGCAGTACACCTTTTTATATGCTGGTGTAGGCGAATATAAAAATATACTTTTAAAAAAAAGGGGGTGTGCGTTAAGGCGGTTCTATCGACCTCCTTTTCTATATCATGATATTCAGACGGAATATTCAAGGCTTTCGCAAACCAAAAATAAATATGAAAACTTCCACTGATCAAGCGCTTCCATCGGCTTACCCGCACAGACGGCCGTTTATTAATCATCACGACTCCTGTCACCTTCACGGATACAAGAAGCCTTACCAATCTCTCTGTAATAAATATGATAGTCTTTCCAAAAATAAAACGGAGGCAATGACGACAAAATCACCACTCCCTCCAAAGGATTCGGTTCCTTTAATCTTGAATCCGCCTAAAGTTCCGGATAAGCTCGTAACTAGAGCAGCCGCGAAAAGGCAACAGGAGATATGCAGATCTTTTCAAAGCAAAAAAATGGAGAAGCAATCTGCAAGTTCAGAGAAGGCGACGAAAAAAAAAGAAAGCGAGCCTGTGAAACAACGTTTGAATGTACCGGAAGCAGCGATAGATAAAGAAAAGCTCAATTTCTTAAAGAAAAGCCCACAAAATAAGAAGCTGAAAAAGAGTCCGACCGATCCTAATGCAGCTACCCCTGATCCCTCTACACAGGTTGATATGGATTTAGTCAGAATATTACTGGAAATACTTACTGTTCCCGATATAGAAAAGACTTCACTTATGGAGGAAAATAAGGGAGAAGACACATTTTCTGAGGGTAAAATGGATCCTATATCAGATAGGAATGAGCTCA
Organism: uncultured Bacillus sp.; assembly: GCF_946478885.1. The sequence continues at coordinate 28,308 of NZ_CAMLDX010000002.1, forward strand.
CAGCATCTGCACATGATATAACGTGCGAAGATGCAAAGTACAGCATAGAAGAATTAGCTGCCTTGGGAGAACCTGAATTAAGAAGCGATTTTTTTAAAGATGAAGAAACATTAGAAACAGCGATGAAGGATCCATCTGTAAGAGCAACAGGACATTCTGTTGTCAAACTCCCTCTACAGCTTGCTTCTTTGCAGATTGAATTAGATCTTTTTCAAGAAGTTCAGCTACCGAAGAAATGGGAAAAACTATTAGAAATCAACTGGAGAGTACGAACATTAGATTGTCAAATACTGTTTCCCGCACATTATGCCTTGATAAAAGGTGAAGTGATTGGAGAAGTAAATTATTTGAGCGGAGGAAGCACGCAGTCCCAGCATTTGTTGAATATTTCGTTCCCTTTTAAACAAGTAATTGAAATATTTTGGTTATATCCCCCCGCTGCATCAGACGAGTATCAAAGGGAATATGGTTTCAAATGTAAAGATCTTGAGCATCACGTGCATGATGAAACGATTCAATACGAGGCAGAACCAATCATGTATGACCTGAAAAAGACTCATTGTATTTGGCATAAAGAGATTCACTCTTATAATGGTGCATTTCGATTAGACATCCAAGGCACCTTTCGTTTAATGATTGACCTGTTTCAATCACAATATGTAAAATTAAAGACTTTATAAGTCTTGTTGCTAACAGGTCATAAAGAAGAAATGGATCATCCATTCTTTGAAACAAGACCTCAAAAAATGGATGAAGAGGGAAAAGTAAAAGTTTGTGAAGAGTTGAATAATATCAGTCGCCAAAGTGGAATATGACCTGCTGCTGGCTCCTTTTATTATTTTTTTCTATTGTTATTTTGCAGTTTAGTGAGATGAGCGATTCATAATGCCTCTAATTCTGTCATACACATGACTCTGAACAGAATCCGCATTTGAAGAACCTAGTGCTGGATTAAATTGTTGATTTTGAATTAATTTCAACATCAGAAATACTTCCATTTTTTCTGTGACTTTTTTAAATGCGCCAAAATGATCAAATTCTTTAAGTAGGTCAAGCTCGTGGACAAAAGAGAATAGTAATTTACATTCAATGGGTTCATTATAGTTTTCGAATGTGAATTGGCCAAATTGGCAGCGGTCCCCCCTATGCCCTGATTTATCAAGAAAGCGATATTCCTCTGTTGCAGTTGATTTATTGCTGAAGAAATAATCTGGTTCTACAAAAATCGCCACCTGTTGATTGCAATGAAAAGGAACATCCACACTGTGATCTCTCAAGTGACCTGTACATTCCTCTACATATTGGATATTTTTATGAACGATTCCTGTAATAAATAATTTTACAGCATCTGTATTAACAAAGGATGGAATCGCTTTACACTGGGATAGGGAGACATTTTTGCGGATTGATTTAATTTCTCTAGCAGCTGTCGGGAGTTCAATGCTTGCTTCAACGTCTGCAGACAATTCTACCTCTGCAAGAACCACCGGAACATAGAGGGTACCTGCTGCAAAAGACTTGTTTCGGCATTCAACTGTTTTTGTTTTAGCTTTATCATTTTCCGATGCAGGTGGGCAGCCATGGGGAGGATGAGAACATCCTGTATTTTTTTTCACCAAAATCACTCCTGATAGTAAATTTAAAGGAAGAAAAACAATAATGATCTTTGCTCCTCCCTTTGCTTTACTATTTTATATGCGTTTCTTTAGCACACTGTATGGTCAAATGGTTGAGGACAAGTCACCATTTTTTTAACAAACCCAACTCCATCGTAAAATAGACCGTTTTAAAGCCGCTAGACGCCAACGTATTCTGTTCCTTCCTTTTGTACAAAATGAACCAACTTGAGTAATCTTGAATGATAATTACAACAATGCTATTTTCTAAGGGAGTTTTGAGATTTTATTTTCTATCTCCGTCCGTGGTTTTGCTTCGGAAATCTCCTCTGGGTAACCTAAAGCAATGACTCCTACAATATCATATTCATCTGAGACCTGAAGTAGCTCCCGATTTTTCGGTGTAATCCCAATGGATGACCAAAATGTCCCTATACCTTCGAACCACGCAGATAAGATAAAATTTTGAATAAAGCAAGCAGTTGCCGCAAGATTTTCTTCCCTCGTGATTTCTGTATCTCCCTTTCTGGATAAAACAGCAAATATGATAGGTGCGTTGCCAAAATCCGTTTTATGATTTAAGCTTTTTCTAGTTTCAGGACCGACAAAGACAATTTCCCATGGTTCTGTCATGCGATGATTTGGCGCCATTGTCGCAATCTCAAGCCAGTTTAGGACCTTCTTATTGTCAATGGGCAGCGGCTTAAATTTTTTTATTGTTCTTCTTGTTTTAATTATGTCATAAATATTCATCTGCTCTTTTCCCCTTCCATACTTTTACTTAATCGAATTTAGTGCGTTGTAATGGATCAATAGTCTCAATTAAGATGTATCGATAGTCTATGATCTTTCTTTCTATTTGTCAAAACATTAAAACTATATTGCATCTCTTAATTGATAAAAGGTAGATAAGAAGAAATTTATTTGCCGAATTCCTTCTTGTTTTGTCGGACAAGCAGGAAGTTATCAATAAACCGAGAAAGAGATAAATAAAGGAGGGAAAGATCATTGAATACTAGAGCGGTCGCCAAATTACTCGGAATTTCCGTCAGTACGGTTCAACGCTGGATAAAACAACTGGACTTAGAAATGGAAAGAAATGAATTGGGACATTTTATATTTTCAGATGAAGATATTGAACTGCTAAAAGAAGTCAAAATGCAGCTACAACAAGGAAAGATCCTCCAGGAAATTGAAATTGGCAGCAATAGTAAACGTATCTTACCTATGAAAATCGAGCAAAGCGATGAACAATTGAACAGAATCACGGATAAGATAAAGGAAATTGAAATGAATATGAATCAAAAAGCTGATTCAGTTGTTTCTTACCAGCTTCTGCAGCATCGCCGTGAAATCGAAGAGCTACAGGAACAGATCGCAGTGTTGACAGAAAAAATAGTGAGTATTGAAACCCTCGTCGAAAAGGAGCGTGAAACCGCCGCAGCTCATGAAATGATAAAACAGTCATCCCGCAAAAAAAATAAATTTTTTCAAGCAATTTTCGGATAAAGTAAATTGAAAGGCTGCCTTATTTTACAATAAGGCAGCCTTTTTTAACAATTAATTATTTTCTTGTTCATCGGATGAGGATCGGTCTATATTATAATCATATTTGGAACGATCTACCGGCGTGAAATTCTCCGGTGCATAGAAACGGAGCAAATCACCATTTACTACTTTATCAGAAAGAGCTAATTTAGTAGTAACAATTTCCTGAAATTGTTTAGCCAATTCCGTCTTTTCTTCCTGATCGGCAGTTAATTGCAGACCTGTTGCAGTATCAAAATATTTTCCATCTAATGCCGTAATTGTTGGACTTACAAACTCTCCATTTCGGAAAGGAATCAACTCATCATGGTTTTCCGAGAATAAATCTGTACCAAATTGGACATAATCTTTTGTATCAATTCCAAGTAAATGAAGGAGTGTTGGCAGTACATCAATTTGACCGCTATATTCGTGGTTTATGCCTCCCTGCATTCCCGGAACACGAATGAATAATGGTACACGTTGTAAATTTGTATTTTCAAACGGCGTAATTTCTTTTCCTAATACCTGTTCCATTGCCTTATTATGGTTTTCAGAGATTCCATAATGGTCACCATACATAATGATGATTGAATTATCGTAAAGACCCGATTCTTTAAGATAATTAAACAGTTGCTGCAAAGCTTCATCTGCATACCTAGCTGTCTGGAAATACGTATCAACTGATTTATCACCGGTAGTATGTGGTGCAATAGTTGCTAGTTTTTCATCAATCGGATATGGATAATGATTTGTTACTGGGATAAATTTTGCCATAAACGGCTGTTTCAGAGACTCTAGCAGTGGAATGGACTGTGCATAAAAAGGCTTATCCATTAAACCGTAATCAGCTAAATCTTCTTCATTCATATCATAATAACTTGAATCAAAAAATTCATCATATCCAAATGACTTATATATTTCATTTCTATTCCAAAAGCTTCCTGAATTTCCATGGAATACTGCAGAAGTATAACCCTGTTGTTTTAATATAGCAGGAGATGCTTCATACGTGTTCAAACCTTTTGTTGTAAAGGCAGAACCCTGTGACAATCCATATAAAGAATTTTCTAGCATAAATTCAGCATCGGCTGTTTTCCCCTGTGCTGTCTGTTGGAAGAAATTATCAAAGTAAGCGGTATTGGCTTCTCTTGTTAAAGAATTTAAAAATGGTGTTACTTCTTCCCCGTTTAATTTATAGTTTATTAAAAAGTTTTGCATGGATTCTAAATGTAAATATATTACATTCATTCCCTTGCCAATCCCGAAATAAGCCGGATTTGGCTCAGCATAATTCGAATGTGTGAAGTTGATGACTTCAGTTATATCAGAACTATCCGCTGTAACTCGCTGTGCGGATGCCTTTGTACTTTGAATCGCATCATAAATCGTATAGTTATACGTTCCTAAATATTTGACAACATAGTTACGGTCAAATCCTCTAGTTAATAATTGAGGACGGTCAGCTTCTGCTAAAGCAAGATTTAAGCAAGAAATCCCTAAAGCAAGTGAAAATAGTGCAGCACGCTTACGACGGCTGATATCTTTATCTTCTATTTTCACTATCTTAAATGCAAGTAATCCTATTAATAATACAAGATCAAGGAAAAATAAGAAATCATATGGTTCCAGCAAAGAGCTGACACTGCTGCTCACATCACCAAAGTTCTGTGTCTGAAAAATCGTTGGTAGCGTAATGAAATCATTAAAGAATCGGTAATACAAAATATTTGCATATAACAGAAAAGACATCAGTAAATCAATCGTGATGAGCCATATATACTTTCTTCTTCCTTTAAAAAAGAGCGCTAATCCTAAAAATAAAAGGGACGACCCTAATGGATTCAAAAACAAAAGGAATTGCTGAAGTTTGTTTTCAATTCCTAAATCAAACTGAGTTAATTGAATAAGGTATGTTTTTATCCATAAGAAAAAAACAGCTAGTAAGAAAAAGCCAATATATCTTTTAGAAATATTTTGACCCACCCTCAACACTTTATTCATTTTTGCACCTACCTTCTAACAATAGATTTTAACATACTCTTAACGAAATTTGTATTGTTATTTTACTTTCTATTATTTTTAAACTTTCTCTAAACATTCTATTAATCAAATGGAATGTTTAATACAAGAGTACACTATACTCCTGTACATTTAAGTATGTCAAGTTGAATATATGTATGCAAAAGGCAAGCTATTGTCATTATGACAAAATAAAAAGCTGCCCTAAAATATCTTGCATACGCATCGCAGTCTTATCTAGTATATTTTCCTTACCCACTACTAGATATTCTATCTTATGCCGCACACATCTGCTTTTAGGACAGCCTTCTATTTGAAATCAGTAACGACAGATAAATACTAAATTAATTATGCCAGCCTGAAAACAACTCCATGACCGCCTTTCGGATATTCCCATTTAATATTTTGATACGGACAACCGATACGGCAGCTGCCACATTCATGACAGCCTTCATATCCTACCTGCATCCTTGTCCCTTCCCATTTATACACCTCAGCGGGACAAAAAATAGTACATAATTTTTCAGGACATTTAGTTATGCAAACGTCATGGTCCAAAACAGTCAAATGAGATTTAGTATCACACCTGAATCGAAGCAAATATTGCTTTTCTTCTAAATTATTGGTTGACATTATTTCACCGCCTTCCAGGCACGATAAAGATCCTTAATCACATTGAAAGTCCCTTTTTGGCCTTTTATGCTGCTCATGATCTGCTTTTGTTTTTCTTTCTTTGGTGTTCCGTCAACCGAGAAGAAACTGCTGGCAGCTTGGTTCATCATCGGTACATATTCACGAAAATATTGTGGATTATGCTCAAAGGTATGGGTGGCATCTTTATATTTTTCCAAGTCCTTTATAATAAAACTTGCATTCAGTGCATCACGATAGCTATTTAGACTTGACTCACTGAAATCATTGCGCTCTTTCGCCTCCATGATCGCCTCAGCAGCCATTTTGCCAGAGGCCATGGCCATATTTGAACCTTCGCGGTGAATGGCATTCACAAGCTGTGCTGCATCGCCGATAACTAATACGCCGTTTCCCGCTACTTTCGGAACAGATCGGAATCCACCTTCCGGAATTAAATGAGCAAGATATTCGGCTGACTCCCCACCAGCCAACAATGGTCTGACCATTGGGTGATTTTTAAGATAATCCAGAAGCTCATAAGGCTTTAATTTTGCGCTAATCATACTAGATAGAGTGGTGCCTACCCCAATATTTAAACTATCTTTATTGGTATATAGAAAAGCGGTTCCGACATTTCCTTTCGTAGAATCACCGAAAATCTCAATTGTACAGCCCTGATTTTCCTCTAGATTGAAACGGTCATTGATTTTTTCTTTAGGTAAATTAATAACTTCCATTACGGTTAATGCCACTTCATCAGGACGGAATTCCTTATGAAAACCAAGCTGTTTCCCCAGCAAAGAGTTAACCCCGTCAGCTAGTACAACCACATCGGCATAAACATCGCCATCAGGTCGGTCAGTCCGGACACCTACAACCTTTTCATTTTCAACGATACATTCTGTTACAACCGTTTCGTTGATTAATAAGACCCCTTCCTCAACAGCCTTTTGAGCGAACCATTGATCGAATTGTGCCCGAAGAACAGTAAAGTTATTGTATGGTTCTACTCCCCATTCAAGTCCTTTATAGCTGAAGGTAACTGTTGATTCTTTATCCATCATCCAGAAGCGTTGCTCAATAATCGGTCTTTCCAAGGGTGCTTCATGCCAAAATTGTGGAATTAATTCTTCTAATTGCTTGCGATAAAGAACTCCGCCCATCACATTTTTGCTTCCAGGATATTCTCCTCTTTCGATTTGTAATACTTTTAAACCGTTTTTCGCACATGTAAACGCACAGGCAGTTCCGGCAGGTCCTGCTCCAACGACAATGACATCAAACTTCTCAGACATGGCTAATCTCACCGCCTTTTTCCACTCGAATTTGTTTAAATTGCTCGATTAATCTTGGAACAATCTCGAATGCATCGCCAACAATCCCATATGTTGCCACATCAAAAATCGGTGCCTTTGGGTCTTTATTGATTGCGATAATCATCTCTGAATTCTTCATTCCGACGATATGTTGAATGGCTCCGGAAATGCCAATAGCAAAATAAATTTTTGGTGTTACGGTTTCTCCCGTCTGGCCAATTTGTAATTCGTGAGGGAGCCAGCCTGCTTCTATAACATCCCTTGACCCACCGACACTTGCTCCAATTGTCTCTGCTAACTCATGTATTAACTGGAAGCCTTCAAAATCCCCCATGCCTTTTCCTCCGCATACAATAACATGAGCATCGGCAAGACTTGCTGTTTTCTTGACATCTCTAACAATCTCAAGTACTTTTGTACGCATATCTTCTTCTTTAAGAGAGATGATTCCTTCAATAATCTCTCCTTTTCTATTCTTATCTGGTTCGAGTGCTTTCATTACTTTTGGCCGTACTGTCGCCATTTGCGGTCGATGTGTTTTACATAGAATCGTTGCCATAATATTTCCGCCAAAGGCAGGTCGGCTGGCCTCGAGAAGCCGCTTATCGGTATCTACATCCAGCATGGTTGTATCTGCCGTTAACCCTGTATTTAAATCTGTAGCCACCGCGCTGGCTAAATCCTTTCCGTTGGGCGTAGCACCATAGAGGATAATTTCCGGTTTATAGGTTTCAGCCAGATAAATTAGGCCTTTCATGAAGGACTCAGTCCGATAATCCTTTAGAACAGAATGGTCAATTACATAAACAATATCTGCTCCATATGCAACAACTTTTGAAGTAAGCGGTTTCACATTGTCGCCTAATAAAACACCTGCCAGCGGAACTTCCAGCTTATCTGCCAGCTTTCGTCCGGCTCCCAATAATTCTAATGAAACACCTGCTATTTTACCTTCATTTTGTTCAATGAATACCCAAACACCACGGTAATCTTCAATCATGAAAGATCCCCCCAATCTTCTTATTGTTCCTTATTTCACATTAAAAAGTTCTTCTTTTTCCAGCAGCACTTCCATTAACTGTGCGACTTGTTCATCCGGCTTGCCTTCCAGTCGGTGGCCTCCTTCAAGCTTCGGAGGTGTAAACATCTTTCCGACAACGGTTGGCGAACCTTTAAGACCAAGTTTTGAACGTTCAACATCATCTAAATCATTCACAGACCAGATAATGGATTCATATCTTGCAGCCTTCATCATATTGGGTAATGGCGAATATTCTATTTGATTAATTTCTTTTTCTACTGTCAGTAAGCACGGCATCTTTACCTGAAGAAGTTCATATCCGTCTGATAGTTTTCTTTTGACGACAACCGTTCTGTCCGAATCATTAATCTCGCAAACTTCAATTACATTGGTAACGGGCGGTATATTCAATCTTCTAGCGATGCCAGGTCCCACCTGTCCGGTATCTCCGTCAATAGCATGCTTTCCGCAAATAATCATGTCGATTCTGTTATCTTTTGAAATCTTTTCAAGTCCTTTTGATAGGGCATAACTTGTGGCTAATGTATCAGCCCCTGCAAACGCACGGTCAGTGATTAAATATCCCTCATCTGCACCAATTTCAATGCTTTTTTTTATCACAGCTGTTGCCTGCGGAGGTCCCATCGATAGTACCGATATCTTCCCTTCTCCGAGCCTCTTTTTCACTCTTACTGCTTCCTGAACAGCATGAGCATCATAAGGATTCAAAATAGCTGGCGCGCTCCGTCGATCCAGCGTGTTAGTTTTTGGATTAATTTTAATAATTTTTGTATCGGGAACTTGTTTGACGCAGACGACAATATGCATGAAATAAACCCCTCCTTCGTTAGTTAAAAATGCCATTCTCTTTTTATAATTGTGATGCCTATGAAGAATTTTTGTCTCATCACAAGCATTGGACAAACAGATTTACTAACAAATTCGAAAACTGGAAAAATACTACTTGTTGTTATGAAAAATGCATATAGAACTGAAGAATTGAAGATTCTGGTTGAAGGAGTAAATGAAAGTCTGAAATTTATTACATTATATCAAATATTGAATGATTGTCGATATTTTATGCAATAATTATCACATGTTGTTCACAATTCAATACTGCAAGAAGAGTCTTTAGCACCTATTTTCACTTATTTTACTCTCTCATTATTTTCAAAGCCACTAAAAAGATCGTAAATCTTTTACACAACATAATCCATTTTTAGCATAAATATGATTATAGACAAGAAGGTTCTCCACTAAGCCAGTTAAGGCTTTAAAATACGCTTGAGAATGAAAGAATAAAGCAGGTGATAATATGAAGGAATCAATTGACCGGCCACTGCTGTTTCATAATTTGCAAGAAAAGAATATGACGTTTGAAGAAGTTTATGCTCGAATTATTCGTTTTATGAACTTAAATCACAATGGAAATTATCGCTTAATGATTGGTACAGATTCGCAGGTCCATATAAAATCCACCCTGTTTATAACAGGTATTGTCATTCTAAATGAAGGAAAAGGAGCGTTGGCCTGTATTCACAGAGTTAGTATTCCAAGAAGAATGGATCGACTGCATGAACGAATTTCATATGAGACGTCTCTGACTGAAGAAATTGTATCTTTATTCACTGAGGAAAAAAACAAAAATGATTGATATTGTACTTCCATACATATATCAAGGGGCTTCATTCACCATGGAGGGTCATATCGATATCGGTTCAGGCAACCGCAACAAAACAAGAATATATGTTGAAGAAATGATCTCCAGAATTGAAGCGATGGGTCTCGAACCAAAAATAAAACCAGAATCTTTTGTAGCCTCAAGCTATGCGAATCGCTTTACAAAATGAGAACAGATTTATTATCTCCTTTAAAAGAGAAAGCATAATCGATAGGAGAACTCTACAGGATATGATTATGCTTTCCCTGTCCTAGTGCAGTCCTATTGAACCGTTTTTTATTGTTGTTCTTTAGCAGCAGGATCTTCTACTGTCCCATCTGTATCCTCAGGAACAGTATCAGTATCTGTTTCATCTATTTCAGTGTTTTCTTCTGTCCCGTCTTCTGTTTGGGTACTGTCATCTGTTTGATTTTCTTCTGTTTCAGTATCTGTTTCTTGTTCGTTGCTGCAGCCAGCTGCAAAACCAGTAAATAATAAGGCAGACATAAACAAAACCAACCACTGCTTCCAGTTCTTCATTTCATTTCCTCCTTGCATTTCTAAATATGTTGCAAGCTTAAGTATACAAACTTTTCAGAAAATGAAAATCAATTTTTCCATTAATTAACAAATATTAATGGAACGTTTATATAACCTTTACCAAAAAATAAATATTTTTTCATTTAGATAGAACACTCTTAATTTACCGTATTATCTGTCTGATAAACAGGCAATGACACAGTGACAATTGTCCCCTTCCCATTCATGCTGTCAATCATCATAGTTCCATGGTGACTCTCGATGATACTGTAGCAAACCATTAAGCCCAAGCCGGTACCCCGATCCTTAGTCGTAAAAAAAGGCTTGCCTAGCTTTGATAAAAGCTCATGCGGGATGCCACAGCCTGCATCAATAAATTTGATCTCGATCTGATGATCCCCTCCGATGACCTGAATAATGATTTCACCGCCATCTTCCATTGATTCTATAGCGTTTTTGACTAGATTTATGAAGACCTGTTTAATCTTATCCTCAATGCCAAAAATATAGCTTTTATTTAATGGCTTTTCACTTAGAAGTTTTATTTTGATCCCGTAAAGATTAGCCTGGGCACTCATTAATGTCATGATGTTTTCCAATATATCTCCTAAATTAATTGGTTTGAATTCAAGTTTGCTTGGCTTGGCTAATAATAGCAGTTCACTGACAATAGTATTGATTCTTTCAATTTCAGCAATCATAATATTCATGTATTCTTGATCAGTGTCTATTCTATCGCCTAACAGCTGGGTAAATCCTTTCAAGCTTGTCAGTGGATTTCTGATTTCATGGGCAATTCCCGCAGCAAGTTCTCCTACTACTGTTAATTTTTCAGACTGCTGCATAAATTCCCTGCTTCGTTTTAATTCTGTTATGTCACGAATCATTAAATGCAGGGCAGGTTCACCTTGATAAATCAGCGGAATACTTTTGACTTCCACATCAATCACTTCTCCATTCAGACAGACGAGGCGGCATTCTAATGTAAATTGCCCTTTATCCCTTTCTTCCTTCAAATTTTCGATTCGCTCATAATCACTTGGATGAATTAGTTTTTTGATCGGCTGGTTTAGCACTTCCTCTTTGGAATTGGCTTTAAATAACAGGACACCAGTCTGATTGATAAAGGAATATTTTTCATTCTTTTCCTTCTTTACTAAAATCGCAACAGGCGACTCCTCGGTCAGTTGCCGATATTTTTCTTCGCTTTCTTCTAATTTCACCATGGCAATTTCTTTTTCATCAATTTCCTGTAATAGTTTTTTATTCGTTAAGATCAGCTCATTTGTTCGTTCTTTCACCAAAGCCTCAAGCTTTTCTTCGTTAATTTGCAGAGTATGATAGGCTTCCGCCAATTCGTTTGTATATTTCGCAATCGTCTTGGCCTGTTCCTCTACCTTTTTCTTATTTAAATACATGGAAGCCAAGCTTTCCACTTTATACGTTAGGATTAATGCATCAAAGGGTTTGATAATATAATCAATAGCACCGACAGAGTAGCCGTGTAATATATTTTCCACTGTTTGGCTTAAGGCCGTAATAAAAATAATGGGAACATTTTTGGTTTTTTTTCGTTTGCGGATCATTTTCGCTGTTTCGAATCCATTAATGCCAGGCATCTGCACATCCATAATAATAACGGCAAACTCTTCTTTTAAAACATACTTTAATGCTTCTTCGCCCGAATATGCTTTTATAAGATTATAGTTTTTAGAAGACAGCACAGCCTCAAGAGCCAATAAATTTTCTTCTCGATCATCTACGATTAATATTTTGACAGTTTGATTTTCCATTCTATCCTCACTTCCATTCATTGAACCCTTCTGAAAATGTTCTCTTTGTCATCAAAGACGGCATAATACTTGTCTTTTTTTGAAAATGAAAGTCCTTCTCGATTTCCCAATGCTAAAAAACCTTTTGAAGATAGACTATTTAAAAATAACTCATGTACTCTTGCCTGCAGCTCACGATTAAAATAGATTAATACATTTCTGCAAACAATTAAATGAAATTCGTTGAATGATCCATCTGTTACGAGATTATGCTGGGCAAAAATAATATTTTTTGCTAGCTCCTCTTGAAAAAGCACCGTCTCTCCTTTTACTGTATAATATTTTGAGAAATCATTGATACCATCTGAGTTTACATAATTGCTGGTATATTCTTTCATTTTTTTTAACGGGAACTGTCCTAATTTCGCCAGTTGTATTACCTGATTATTCATATCTGTTGCATAGATTTTCGCTCGATCATATAAGCCGGTCTCATGGAGCAAGATTGCCATGGAATAGGCCTCCTCACCTGTTGAACAGCCGGCATGCCAGATACGGATATTTGAGAACAGAGATAAGTGATGAAGGACTTTATGTCTAATAATCTTAAAGAAGGATGGGTCCCTAAACATCTCTGTCACATTTATTGAAAAGTCAAGATAGACCTTTTCCATCATCGACGGTTCATGAAGAATTCTGTCAAGTAGACCGGTAATTGTTTCGATTTTATCAGCCTTCATTCGATGCCATATTCTTCGTCTGATCGATGAAAATGCATAATTACGGAAATCTAAGCCATAGTGGCAGTAAATTCCTTCTAATAATAACTCGATCTCCAATTTTTCTAACTCGCTGCATTGATATAGCTCCAAATCTTGCATTAATGGATTAAATTTCATACATGCCCCCTATTGATAAAGCCATACTTTCAGGAGAGAGAGTAACTGCTCAATATTAACAGGTTTACTAATATAATCAGAAGCACCGGCATTTATACATTTCTCCCGATCATCCTTCATGGCTTTAGCGGTCAAAGCAATAATGGGAAGTTGTTCAAACACAGATTGTTCTCTAATTTTTTTCATGGCATCATAGCCATCCATTTCAGGCATCATGATATCCATAAGTACCAGATCAATAAATGGTTTTTCCCGTAATACTTCTAATGCTTCTTTGCCATTCTCCGCAAAATGAACCTGAATCCCTACGGACTCCAATGTGGTCGTTAAAGCAAATACATTTCGCATATCATCATCAACCAATAGAATATTTTTTCCTGCAAGGAGATCTTCCTTTTTGGGATACAAATCTTCCTGGAGATTTTGTCCATTCAGAACATCTAAACCTTCTTCTTGAATGGGATAGATTTCTTCTGTTTCAATCGCTATAGCTGCCTCCTTCCTGCTTATCATTTGCCTCCTGTTTAATTCCAGCTTCTCCGGCAGGAAAAAGATAAATTCACTGCCTATTTCTTCCTTACTGCTTACTTCAATGAAACCACCAAGCAAATCTACAAGCCCTTTGCAGATAGATAAACCGAGACCTGTTCCGCCATATTTTCGGCTAGTCGTGCCATCTGCCTGTTGGAATGCTTCAAAAATTAATGCTTGTTTTTCCTTTGCAATTCCGATTCCTGAATCTGCAACAGAGAACGCAATATACTTTTCTGTCTTTTCGTTTAAAGGGGGTTCTGAACGGTAAACCTTTAAGCGGACACTTCCTTCTTCCGTAAACTTTATGGCGTTTGCAACAAGGTTTTTCAAAATTTGATAGACTTTTTGTTCATCTGAAAAGAGTATCGACGGCACATCATCATCAATATTGCTTTCAAAATAAATTTTCTTTTGTTCTGCAATTGGACTAAATTGATTGTCAATCACTGAAATGATCCCTCTAATATCTATTTCGCTTATTTGAAAATCGACTTTCCCGGACTCAATTTTAGAAATATCTAATATTTCGTTAATGATATCCAATAAATCCTTGCCTGAAGAATGGATCGTGTTTGCATATTGGATTTGTTTTTCTGTCAAATTTCCTTCCTTGTTTTCTTCGAGAATTTGTGCCAAAATTAATAAACTATTTAAAGGGGTTCGTAATTCATGAGACATGTTAGCCAAAAATTCCGATTTGTATTGTGAACTTAAGAGAAGCTGTTGTGTTTTTTCTTCCAAAGCCATTTTCGCTATTTGTAAATCGGCTGATTTTTGTTCCGCCTGTTTGTATTGTGCTTCTAATTCCTCGTTAATTGTTCTTAATTCCTCCTGCTGCAGCTGTAATTCCTCTGACTGGCTTTGCAATTCATCATTTAGCGTCTGCGTTTCTTCCAATAAATGATGAACTTGCATTTGTTTTTGAAGCCGGTTTAATATCATGCCAAGCTGGGCAGCTGATTTTTGCAATAACTCCACATGAAATTGAGTAAATTCATGAATACTTGCTATTTCCAATACAGCCAGTACTCCCTCATTTAATTGAATCGGTAGAATCAGCAGGGTTCTCGGTTCTGATTCTCCCAAACCTGAGGATATTTTTATATAGTCAGGTGGAATGTCGTCAAGTTCAATAGCTTTTCCATCTAATAAACATTGCCCGACAAGTCCTTCCCCTGCTTCAATCCTCCTTCTTGCAAAATGGTCACCATATGAAGCAAGCTGTTCTAAATAGGGAAAGTCATCTTCTCTTTTCAAGTAGATGACTCCATAGCCAGCATTAACCATTGGGACGAGGGCCCGTATATACTTTTCCCCCAGTCTGTGAATATCTACAACATCTTGAGTAAGAGAGGAAAGCTGTGCTAATTGAGTTTTCAGCCAGTTTTTTGTTTCAATACTTTCTTTATACAGCCGCTCATTCTTTTCATGCAATTCCAATGCAGTGGCCATTTGATTATAGGCAATGGCAATTTCCCCAATCTCATCTTTTTTAATAATTTCAATTCGTGGGAGCTGTTCGGAGCCGTTTTCTACACTGTTCATGACATTTTTCACCCTACGGAGACGAACCGTAATCGAGCGAATTGACCATATGGATAAAATCATGCCCATTAAGATGCCCGCGACGATGGAGACGATTCCTATTTTAATGACTAGGTGCAATCGCTCCTCCGTATTTTTCATCGTTTTTTCCATAATGATTTCTTGTTCACCGATTAATTCGGTGGATAATTTAAAGATCGATTCTCTGCTGCTGATTATCTTATAGATACTCTCTTGATTTAGTTCATTATCTATGCTTTTTACAAGTGACATTCTTTTTATTAGTTCTGCGTATTCTTGAACTTGTCTTGTTAACGAGGTAAGCTTTTTCCTTTCTGTTTCACTAGAAATTAATTGTTTGAGTATGTCTATGCTTTCATCAATGTTCAATAATCGTTCATCAATTGATTTTGCTTCAATATCCTTCTCTGTTGATCCTGTAATTTCGGCTGAGACAAAAAAAGTTTCAACCCGGATAACATGCAGTCTTTTAATCATTTCATAATGCTGTTTAACCAGTTCATTCATTTCCCGGTTTTGTTTCGTTGGCACACTAATATTCAACAATAATAAAATGGTCATAATGGCGATTATTATCCCAAAACCAACATAAAGCCTTGTTGCAAACTTCATATATTCAACCCCTATATACAAAATCTGATAGTTTATTCTAACGAGTTACATATGCAAACAAGATTTTTCAAATTATTTTATTATTATAAATATTCAGACTTAACAGGTTTTAATATAAATCACTCCCCTGCACATGTCAAACAATATCTTCAGGCCGTCCATATAAAATGTGAAAGACTAAACATACATTATAGAAACATTGATGCACTATTGAATTGGTTGTAATATATGATTAGACTGATTAGAATGCAAGGGTGGATCGGATGGACAACGAAAATACAGCATATGCAATTCTCCAAGATAGACTTAATGAATTGAAACAAACCTACGGAAAAAACATGGATGCAACATTGGAAGAGTTATTGAGAAATAAACAACAAATTATAGCTAACCAAGAGCTATATTATAATGAAAGAAAAGATAAAAAGGACAAAGAACATTATTATCGATCAGTTTTGAAAATAAAAGACAGTCAACAAGCTTTCCCCCGATATCATGAATTAGTAAAAAGAACACACAAACAACGCATTCCTTATTTTATCAGCAAGGATCAGTATTTATATACATGGGTTGATTTATATCCGGATGGTTCACTTAAAAATATTTATTCAGGCACGGAGCAAGATCCAAAAGTAAGCATTGTCGAAGACTATGAAACCATTCAAAAAAAGCATCATGAGTTTCAGAAGCTATTAAAAATTAAAAACCATGAAAATGGATTGAAAGATACGAAAATTCCAAAAATCGATAGAGCTTTCAAATTTAACACAGAACATATCGTTCCGCTTTCATGGTATTCTGCAAAAGAACCGATGAAGGGTGATCTGCATCATCTTTTCGCCTGCCAACCGGAATGTAATATTAAACGGTCCAATTATCCTTACGCCGACTTTTCCTTTTATATTCCGGAATCGCCTGAAGAGAAAATTCGCAATCGCTGCGGGGTAACTATGGAAGGCCGATTCGAGCCGGAGTATGGGAAAGGTACCGTTGCCAGATCCTTCATGTACTTTCTATTACGTTATCCCGGTACTATTCATAAATCATTTATGCATAAAATTGACCGCTCCCTTTTAATTATGTGGCATCATCAATTTGAAGCAACCCTATATGAAAGACACCGAAATCAAGCCATCTTTATGATACAGGGAAACAGAAATCCATTTATTGATTTTCCTGAACTTGCAGAAGAACTACTGTCGCCTGATTTGTAAGAATTCCCCCAAAAAATTAGGCTGTCATTTTAAAAAGTACCGATCATTTCTGTACAATTAAAAAACGTGTTCAAGATTATACAGAGAGGGATGATGCAATGGAGATACTCATTTCAATCGAACAAGTCATCAAGAATAATAAACAAGGTCAAACAATTTTAAATGATATTTCGGCGAAAATTATGGACGGTGAATTAATTACCATTATTGGCCCCTCCGGTTCAGGAAAAAGTACCTTCCTTTCATTAGTGAACCGAATGACAGATCCCGATTCGGGTTCCCTTTTTTTTAAAGGAGTTTCATATTCCGAGATAGACGTCCTGCAGCTGAGAAGAAAAATAGGCATAGTTTTTCAACTACCAACGATGCTGTCTGGCACTGTAAGAGATAATTTGGCAGTTGGTCCCTCCCTGTTTCGTGAACAATTGGGCGAAGCTGAGATCGATAGGCTACTTGATCAAGTCGGCCTTCCTGCAGGAATCAAGAATCAGGATGCCCGTTCCTTATCAGGTGGCCAGATGCAAAGAATATCCCTTGCCCGAACTTTAGCCAATCGTCCTGAAATATTATTATTAGATGAAGTGACGTCATCGCTTGATCCACATAGTACTGAAGAAATTGAGAAATTAATCAAAGAAATCCATAAAAATGGTAAAACAATTTTGTGGGTTACCCATAATTTAACTCAAGCAAAGAATGCTGGCCAATTTACATGGGTATTTGCCAACGGAAAAATTGTTGAACAAGATCGAACAAAAGATTTGTTCGAAGCCCCACGGCATTCTATCACAAGGGATTTTATTGAAGCCTCTTTTGCAAAGGAGGCTTTACATTCATGAGTTCAATTGCCTTAATCATGACGCTTATTTTTGTGGCTTTTGCCATTCTCCTTTCCTGGTGGCAAAAAGTCGGTCTTGAAAAGGACATTGTCATTGGAGCCATTCGTGCCGCTATCCAATTAATTGCGGTTGGATATATTCTTCATTTTATTTTTAACTTAAAGTCATGGGTATTCATCATTGCGATGATTTTCATTATGATCACAGTAGCTGTTCATAATGCGCGGAAAAAGGGGGCTGGATTTCCGGGAATTGGCTGGAGAATTGCCATTGCCATTACCTCCACAGAGATTATTACTATGGGCATGCTGCTAGCGTTGAAAATTATTGAACCGACTCCTCAATATGTCATTCCTATTAGTGGAATGATTATCGGTAATGGAATGGTAGTTTCTGGCCTTTTTTTAAATCGGTTAAAATCTGAGCTTGAGATGCGCAGTGCTGAAATAAAAGTATATTTAGGATTGGGGGCGACATCCAAGCAAGCTATTATGCCTGTTATGCGTCATACCGTCAAGGCTGCAATGCTTCCAACTGTGGATGCTTTAAAAACTGTTGGACTTGTACAGCTTCCAGGAATGATGACCGGAATGATTGTAGCAGGGGCCGACCCGATTGAAGCTGTCCGCTACCAAATTCTTATTATGTTTTCTTTCACTTCATCTGCTGCGATCATAGCCATCATTATTGCAATGCTTACGCATCGGGTTCTCTTTACAAAAGCACATCAATTTATCGAATACTAATTAATTATGAAGCAAAACCGCCTTATTACAGGAGTTTTGCTTCATTAGATGTATCTGTATCCGGATCTTTATTCCTCTTTTTTGGATTTAAATGTTTTACAACATGTCTCTGCAGAATGACTGGCTTCCCCAGAACGATCTGTAAAACCGAACTCCTGGGCAAACTCTGAATTATACTTTGATTGGAAATTCATTTCAATCGCGATCTTATCCGCTCCACACACATTGCCCTGTGAATGATAAGCGCAGTTTGACACAGAACAATTGACTTCAACATTTGGCACATAAATCCCTCCAGTTTCATAATGGAAGAAAGAACGTCCGTCGCTTCCTATGACGTTCTTTCTTATTTTGTCCTCGTATTTTAAAAAAATCATACAGCATTATGCGTTTCCTCAATAAATAAGAGGATGCTTTTCCAAATACTGTTTTTTGAATGTTTTTTTATTACACCGCAAAAAATAATAAAAAATAAGGGAAAGAGAGTAAAATGAAAACAATTGTTGTATCTATCATGTTAATCATTGTCGCAGGGACACATATTTCTTCCGTGCAGGCATTTACTCCTGAGGATGAAGCAAATCCGATTAGTTTTATCGTGAAAATTTTACCCTGGGAAAAGGCAAATCATATCATCCCAAATAAAGCAATCTTCACGATAATAGATGTTGAAACAGGAATGCATTTTAAAGTTCAGAGAAGAGCTGGAAGGAAACATGCAGATGTCCAGCCCCTATCCTATGAGGATACGAAAATAATGAAGAAAATCTATAATGGGAAATGGAGCTGGCGAAGGAAAGCCATTCTAATCATTATAAACGATCAAATGCTGGCTGCATCCATGCATGGAATGCCACATGGCGCGGGTGCATTGAAAAATGGGTTTCCCGGACATTTTTGCGTTCATTTCTATGGGAGCACAACGCATGGTTCAGGTATTGAGGATTTTTCCCACAAAATGATGATTTTGCAAGCCGGAGGAAAGCTGGAGGAATATTTAAATGAAATTGAACCTGTACAAGTTGTCAATGTCTTTGAAACTGCGGTAAATCAAAAAGATATAAATACCATCAGCTTAATCCTGGCTGATGGGCAAAAAGCATGGCAAAAAAAACTGCAAAAAAACATGTTTGTATCGATAAATAAAGAATCCGTCCAGTTCGAGAATGAGAATAATCCTCTTATTCAACGCCTGTCCTTTGATGCCACCATTTATAAATCTGGTTTCAACAGGGAAAGGAAAAAGCTTAACTTTCTGCTTTATCATGACATCATTACCGGTCAATGGAAATTAGACGGAGATATAGCTAATCAATTATAGACAAAGTTACTGCTTAAGTGAGGCATGGCAAATGCAACATTTTTACACGATTGCTGCCATATACTCTTTCGAAAAGGTTCATTTTTTCTCTTAGCCTTAAACTCAGGGACTTTAAACATGATGACAATGTCAAAAAAATTCTAAGGATATGTAGATGAGACGGAGACTGGGATAATGCTCGTACCAGATCTCCGTTCTTTTATATACAGATGTGTTAACCGATGAAATACAATGTCAGCGGGATTGTGATCAAACTAAGTAATGTCGTAACCATAGTTGTAAAGGAGGTTAAATCGGGTTTGACATTAAATTGTACAGCAAGCATTGTTGTATTTACAGCGATCGGCATTGCGGCTAACAGGATATATACATCTTTAATCATTTCATTCACCGGCATAAAGTTAACAAGTAAAGCAGCTGCAAGCGGAGAAATGATCATTCGTACAATGGTAACTGTATTTATGTATTTTAATTCAAATTTACTTGATTTAATTTCGGCCAGTTGCATTCCAAGAATTAACATCACAGTAGGAATGGATGCAGTACCAACCATGTCGATCCCGTCAATAATGGAAGTTGGTAGTTTTAAATGAATTAATTGAAAGAAGACGCCTAATAAAAAGCCGTAGAGCACAGGCATTTTTAAAACATTCAAGCAGGCTTCCTTAACAGTCGTAGATTTTTCACTTCCGAAAGAAGCAATAAAGATGCCAATTGTATTGATCAAAAAAGCATGAATAACCATCAGGATGACAGCATAATCAAATCCAGATGCACCGAACGCAAACAAGGCGACTGGTGCTCCGTAATTTCCACTGTTCGGAAAAACGGTTCCCAATAGCAAGGCCGACATGTGAGATTTATCTGACTTCAGAAAGAAACCGCAAATAATCGTAATACCAATCATCAAGAATACTAAAATCACCGTAAATAAGAACATATAAAAATATTCGATGTCAAGCTTATTTGTATAAAAGGTATCAAATGTTAAAAATGGCAGCATCAAATACAGTGACATAGCAGAAATAGATTTGATATTAAATTTAAGAAGCTTCTGCCCGATAAATCCCGTTCCAAAGATAAGAAATGCTGGTAGCACAATCAATAACAAATCCAAATGATAAAGCCCCCTTTCATTCAATCCCCTTCTCAATCGTAGCTTAATATGTTTAGGGGGAATTTTCTATATAAATATTTATATTACGGTATAACATATACATCTCAGGATATCAAAAGATAATACACCTGTACGCAATTTATTTATATTTTAGAAGACTAACCATCAAAGAGTTTTTCATTCGATTGATGACCATTGTACCTAACCTGAATTCGTAATGAATTTTAACCATTTTTCTGAAAATACTATTCCTTTTTTAGGAAAAATACTATATAATGAATTTTGAATTTAATAGCCATAACTAGGGGTGTCCAATGAGTTGGGCTGAGAGAGAAACACGATGAAGTTTCTTGACCCTCGGGACCTGATCTGGTTCATACCAGCGTGGGGAAGTTTATTTTTCGTAAATAAATTGACTTGTAATTTTGTAAGCCGGGTCCATCCATTAATTGGACACCGGCTTTTTCACATTTTTACTAAAAAAACGTGGTAAACATCAGATCTAGTCCTTTAGATGGCAATAAAGGAGTGTGCTTTCATGTTCAATTCGTCTTTAAACAAAAATACTATTTCTATTATGTCAAGCTTTGAAGGGAGCAAGAAGGTTTATGTAGCCGGGTCACGTCCTGATATTCGGGTGCCAATGCGGGAAATTGATTTAAGTTCTACAAAAAGTTCATTTGGCGAGGAAGTAAATCTGCCTGTTCGCGTTTATGATACTAGCGGTCCGTACACTGATCCAAATTATCAGGTGGACATTACAAAAGGACTCCCTGCTCTTCGCATGCCATGGATTTTGAAACGGACAGATGTTGAAGAATATACGGGTAGAGAGATCAAACCCGAGGATAACGGGTTTCGGGAGCAGGATAATTCAAGTTCCAACGACCAGATCTTTCCTGCATTAAAACGGAAGCCACTTAGAGCGAAAAAAGGGAATAATGTTACCCAGCTTCATTATGCAAAAAAAGGGATCATAACTCCTGAAATGGAATTTATTGCAATTAGAGAAAATATGAAACCAGAATTTGTCCGAGATGAAGTGGCTAAAGGCCGAGCGATTATTCCAGCTAATATTAATCATCCTGAGACAGAACCGATGATTATCGGACGGAATTTTCATGTGAAAATCAATGCCAATATTGGTAATTCAGCGGTCTCCTCTTCTATTCAAGAAGAAGTGGAAAAAATGACATGGGCCACCCGCTGGGGTGCTGATACAATCATGGATTTATCCACAGGAAAAAATATTCATACAACGAGAGAATGGATTATTCGCAACTCTGTTGTTCCTGTTGGAACCGTGCCAATTTATCAAGCGCTTGAAAAAGTAAATGGAGTGGCAGAGGATTTAACTTGGGAGGTTTTCCGCGACACTTTAATTGAACAAGCGGAACAAGGAATCGATTATTTCACCATCCATGCTGGTGTCCTTTTGCGTTATATTCCGCTGACAGCCAAGCGTTTAACCGGGATTGTTTCCCGCGGCGGTTCGATAATGGCTCAATGGTGCTTGTACCATCATCAGGAAAACTTCCTTTATACTCATTTTTCTGAAATCTGTGAAATTATGAAGACATATGATATTGCCTTTTCGTTAGGGGATGGCCTCCGTCCGGGCTCAATTGCTGATGCCAATGATGAAGCTCAATTTGCTGAGTTGGAAACGCTTGGAGAGCTGACGAAAATTGCCTGGGAACATGATGTGCAAGTCATGGTTGAAGGTCCAGGACACGTACCTATGCATTTGATTAAGGAAAATATGGACAAGCAACTGGAGGTTTGTCATGAAGCACCGTTCTATACATTAGGACCGCTGACAACAGACATTGCCCCGGGATATGATCATATAACATCTGCAATCGGTGCCGCAATGATTGGCTGGTATGGAACAGCGATGCTTTGTTATGTGACCCCGAAGGAGCATCTGGGTCTGCCAAACCGGGAAGATGTACGTATTGGAGTTGTTACCTATAAAATTGCGGCGCATGCCGCAGATTTAGCAAAAGGACACCCAAATGCACAGGAAAGAGATAATGCCCTATCGAAGGCACGTTTTGAGTTCCGCTGGAAGGATCAGTTTAACCTCTCCCTTGATCCAGAACGCGCCGTTGAATATCATGATGAAACACTCCCGGCTGAAGGAGCTAAAACGGCTCATTTCTGTTCGATGTGTGGACCAAAATTCTGCAGCATGAGAATTTCACATGATATACGCCAGCATGTGAAAGAACAACAACTTGATGAGATTGAACTCGGTATGAAGGAAAAAGCACAAGAATTCAAGAAATCAGGCGGCCATATCTATCAATAAGTAAAGAAATATGTGTCCAGTAGACAAAATAGCTAAACACTACAACAACAGCTCCAGGAATCAGATTTTCTTTCCTGGAGCTGTTGTTGTAGTGTCTCAGTTCATTCCCGTTTTATTTAAAATCCAGCAGGCTTTATCTCCCTTAACATCTTACATAGCATACTTGTTCATCCAAGCGGTTTCTTCAATTATAGGATGATGAATAGCATCATTACCAATAATACCTAGATAGGTATTGTTAAAGCGAAAAATTATTCTATGTCCCCTGCCCAGTTCATCATTCCACCTATCATATTGGTTACTTTGTAACCGTAACTTTCAAGAATTTGGGCAGCCATGCCGCTTCTTCCTCCGGATAGACAGACAAGGATGTACTCCTTCTTTTTATCTAGTTCATTCATTTTAAATTGGATTAATCCTAATGGAATATTTATGGCACCAGGAATTTTTCCACCTGCCACTTCTCCGGACTCCCGAACATCAATGATCGTTACTTGCTTATTGCTTTTTAATAATTCCTCAACCTCAGTTGGTGTAATTTGCTTCATTTTGTCATTCCTCCAAAGACGATTGTATTTTTTATCACCAGGCACTCATGCCGCCTTTTACATTGGTAATCTGTTTAAATCCCTGTTTTTTCAAAATCTTACTGGCTTTATTACTTCTCATGCCGCTTTGGCAAATCACAACTACTTCTTTTTCCTTTGAAAGCTGTGCAGATTTTTCTGCTAATTGGTGAAGCGGGATATTTTTAAAACCGTGAATATTTCTGGTTTTAAACTCACCTGGAGTCCTGACATCGATCAATTGTTTATTTTTATCGTTCATTTCTTTTTTTAAATCGACTGTTGTGATCTGTCGTATACCTCTTGCCGGCATCATCCGAATGATGAAAAAGATAATGAGTAGGCCGAGAAGGATGTAATTAAGATAATCCATATGTGTTGCCTCCTGTCATGATTTGCAGCATCGTTTTAAATTGTCGTTTACCCATACGGGTATTATAATAGTGTAAATTATTTTGAGTGTCAACCTTATTTATTTGCTTTTTGTAGTTGAACATTAAGAGTACATAAGAAAAGAGGGTGCAGTTTATATCTTGCAATCCCCTCTTTTTTGCGCTGTATATCGCTAAATATGCTTTTAATCACTATTTCATTAACAGAACCGGAATAGATGCCCGTTGGATCACTGTATGGCTGACACTTCCAAGAAACTCCTTTATCCCGCTTAATCCACGGCTACCCATTATAATCAGATCACATTGAAGTTCATTGGCTGTTTCTAAAATCACTTTATAGGACAATCCTTCTTTGATCAAAACTTGCGAGGGATTTGAAATTTGTGCCAAATCAAACTTAGCCGGCTGGACCGTTTGCTCAGCATCCTGTATAATCGAATCTTTAATTTTATGATAAAAATCGTATTGATAGGTTTTCGGTGGAAATTCAACTACAAGAAGAACTGTTATTTTCATATTTGGATCTAATTGGGCCAATGCAATCGCTTTTTCCAAAGATTTCTCAGCTAATACCGAACCGTCAAATGGGACAAGAATATGGGAAAATAACATGATGTACATCTCCTTTAACTATGTATTGAAATCTTATATCTATTATAATCTCTCTTTATTGAGGTGTAAAAATGAGTTTATCTTTCTCTTGAAAATTTTCCACCCTCTGTCACATAATGTTCCCATTCAGATGTAGCTGGTATAGCTGGAAGGCTAAGTCCTCTAATTCACCTCGTAACAAGATTGTCTGTACATAATGCTGCGGCAGTGCGCTGAATCCGCATTGCAGTCCGGCTAATCCGCCAGAAATGGCGGCCACGGTATCTGTATCATAGCCTTCATTGGCGGCCCCAATTATTGCTTCAGAAAAGCTGTCACTATTTAAAATCCAGTATAATACCCACATCATGGTGTGAACAACGAATCCATTCGGTGTGCATGCCGGCTTTTCATTTAACAGGGCTGCTGCATAAGGAGTATCCTGGATTTCTTCAATAACAGCCGCTTTTAATTCTTTTCCATGCAGAACCTGGAAGGCAATATGATTATAAATGACACATGCTTCTTCTGCTAAAGAGTCATAATGAGTCATGTTCGATTGCTCTCTTGTGACCTCCTCTACTTTCTTGATTGACGAATAGGCAAGAGCAGCCGGTAGGCAGCGCATTAAGGAGCCGTTTCCTGCAGACATTTCATTAAGGTATTCATAATGGGCAATTTTTGCGCTGTCTTTCCATTCGCCATTAAAGGTCCCTAATACCGTGCTGATAATGATCCCGATGTCCTTTGGCCTTGAATCATACCACTTGAAAAACTCTTTTCCGATGGCCTTAATAGGATCTTCCGGATCTTGCAGAATCCCTTTTGCCACCGCTATCGTCATCGCTGTATCATCTGTTGTTTCCCCTTTTTCTAATCCCCAGCAACCTCCGCCTTTTATATCTCGCAGAACATCGTATTTACCTACAATTTCGTCCTTTGTTAAAAATTCAGTCGTTCCGCCTAATGCATCACCAATAGCAAAGCCGAAGAGTGCACCTTTTATTTTATCTAACATATATTAACCTCTTTTCAGTTTTGTACAGAAGTTTATAATCACAATCCTTTTTTGCTATTGTATTGTATATAGATTCTGATTGAAAGGGTGAAAAGTTTATATTTTCCTAATCTTAACCGGTCGAAAAGGTCCGGAAAGCACGGATGCTCTTCAGCAGGGGGACAGAAAACTCCACGTTGCTGAAGAAGAGCAGCATTATTTGTATAATCCATGCTGCAAGGCGTATTCCAGTGCCGGCTGCGGGACTAAATACCGGACGCTGAGACCATCCCGTATACGGGAACGAATTAAAGTTGAGCTCGTTTCAATATTCACACCTTTGCTCAAGCATTCAAACCGTTCTTCATGTTTGATTAGAAATGAGTCCTTTGCTATGATATCAGACATATCGTACCCTTCCCTGCCCATCACGATAAATCGATTCGTTGCAATCAGCTCTTTACCTTTATGCCATTTTGTCAAATTTTCAAGATTATCAGCACCCAATACGAAAAACAGTTCATCATACGGATACTGTTCCTTCAGCTTCTTCATTGTTTCGAATGAATACGTTTCCCAGCCAACCGCATCCATTTCGATTGTATTTACCTGAATTCTCTCGTTTTCTGCCACAGCAAGCTTTACCATTTCCAGCCGGTGTTTATCAGGTGTTAACCTTCTGTCCTTGTCTCTGCGTCTATCCGAGGATGGTACTAAAATGATTCCATCCAGGTTTCTTCTGTCCAATGCGATATCCATCGTAACCATGTGTCCGATCGTAATAGGGTCACAAGCTGAACCAAATACACCATATTTCCCCATATTGTCACTCTCTCTTATTCAGACTTGTTGCTGCGGCGTCATGAATTCCTCTACCTTTCTTCCTTACACTACTGCAGCTCCAAGGGAGTGGATAAAGTGCTGCAAGGCCCAATCGTGCCCGGTTTGATTAAAGCTGGCAACGGCATTTTGATGAACCGTAATAGAAAAGCCTTTGTTGTAAGCATCAGCGGCCGTATGGAGAATGCAGATATCCGTACAGACGCCGGCTAAATGAATTTCAGTAATGCCGCGTTCCCGCAGCTTAAGCTCCAGATCCGTCCCAGCAAAGGCTGAATAGCGTGTTTTATCCATCCAGTAAACATGTTTCTTTGCCTTATGCCGCTGGTATGTTTCGTTTAATAATCCATACAATTCCCTGCCCGGTTTTCCGCTGATATTATGAGGCGGATACAGCTTTGTTTCAGGATGAAATTCATCATTTTCCCTATGGGTATCAATGGCAAACACAACATAATCACCGTTATCGATAAATTGATTGGTCAGCTCTGTTAGAGCTGTTTCAATTTCCTGCCCTTGTTTCCCGCAGGTTAATGCGCCGTTGTCGGCCACAAAATCAACCGTATAATCGATATTAATTAAAGCCTTTTTCATGTTAAAACCTCCCTGTTACCAGAACATATATAATTGAATCAACAAATGATACCGGAAATTTAATATTTTGCATGATAGATCGATACGAATGGTTCATACTCATTGAATCGATAAAGTTGGGCATTCCCTTTTGACCAGCGATTAGTTTTCTTTGGCTCTCCGTTCATCATTACCTTTTCAATAAATGGAAGAGACGGCGCTTTTCGAAAAAATTGGGCATCAAGTTTAATCCATGGCTCATCAAGGACAGTCAGCAGCACCCCCTGCAGTTCGGAAAGGACAAATTCTTCTGCCATGAAATTTTTGGCCAATGTAGTAATCGACATATCTTTTCGGATATACCAAAGGGCATCCCGAATAATATATCTGTGGTCAAAAGCTAAATCCAGCTGAAATACCTCATTCATATCAAACAGTTCCACTTCCGCTGCATCGTCTGCAGCCCTTCTTCTCGCTAATAAGCTTTCAGGCACGATAGCATAATGGGCATTCGAAATAATCCATCCCCGCTTATCACGCCCTATCTTGTCATAGACGCCAAAATGTTTGATTTTCAAACCGGTTATTCCTGTTTCTTCCTCCAACTCTCTGATAGCTGCATTGTAGGCAGATTCATCAGGCTGAACAAAGCCTCCTGGAAGCGCCCACTTCCCGCCCTCAATATTTGGATTTCCATCTTGATCATCATCCGCCCGCTTGATCAGCATCAGCTTTAAAGTTTTCTTCGACGGTTTATGTGGACCTATCTCCTCTGAGATAATCGTGAATACGGCAATATCTGATGTATAACCATCAGGAGTTCTGTACTTATTGACATCATAATACTTTAAAAATTCTTCTTCCGATGAATTATGGACCAACGATTACACCTGCTTTCATCTAAACTAAATTGTTTGATTAACATTTTGTTAATTGTTAATTCCATTTTAAATAAGGAACTGCTGAATTGCAAGAATTTTTATAAAAAAATTGTTCCTGCTTGATTTACTTTGTTTTCCCATTGTCAAAAGTCCTCATTATCTTTCGCTGTGTGCAAGTGCTCATATATTGAATTAAAAATATATTAAGGGTGGGATATTTTATTGATTGCATTGTGTATTTAGCACATGATGTATATTTCATTTTCAAATATAGATGGTAATGATTAGCAATGCTTTGTATAATAATGCTAGCAAAAATATTTTTGATAGGATGCTGATATAAACACCGCAAGTCGTTTTCTTTAATTTTTGTCCGTTCATCTTGTGGGTTTATTCGGCAAAACTTATTTTTGGAGTGAAGGCGATGAAACGAATCATTTGGTTTACCTTAATTTTCTTTGCACTTTTTTGTGCCGGCGGTGCCGGAACGTATACAATCATTCAAGATGCCAATGAAGATCATAAAGATGATTTAGAGAACGGGAAACCGTCAATGACGGTACCGCCTTCTGAAATGACTAGTGAAAGCGATATCAATGAACGGTTGACAGAGGTACAATCGCAGGAGAAAGAACAAATTGCCGCCATACATAGTATAAAATACACAATTGATCTTCCGGAAAATGCGACACAGGACATGGTCATTGATGTAATGCATCAAATGACGCATCAAAAGATTCGAGCAGAGGTAAAAGAAGGTGCCATTCCAATGAGCGAGGACACGATTAATCAGGTTTATGAAACTGTTTTACAGAGCGATTTTCCTGTAAAGAAAAAACTTCTCGAAATTCTCAGTCAGTGGGAGATTGGCAACTTTAGTCATATCGTTTCAGATCATAATTATTTTTGGGATTATCAAGGAGGTACAACCGGCAAGGCATATGGAAGATTAGGGCTTGCTGAGGAAGAGGAATTTATCCGTTTACACTTTAGTACGCAGGAATAATCCCTACGTACTTTTCTGAAAGAATAAAGCTAAGTACATTTATTTCCATTTTTTAAAACTTTTCATAATATGGAGGAAACAAAAGGAGGTGTTTCCTTGCTTCATACCGTTAAACAAGGGGAATCGCTCGCACAAATATCCAGAGATTACCGTACGCCTTTGTCTGTCATTATTCAAGCTAATCCTGCCATCAATCCAAATCTTATTTATCCAGGACAGCAAATTGTCATTTCGGGCTATCCATCCCCTGAGAAGCTTCCATACCGAATTGACATCTCCACAATCAAACGTCTTCTGCGACTGTATAAAAATGACGTTTTACAAAAAACCTATCCGATAGCGGTTGGAAAAATCTTACATGTAACACCAGTCGGGGATTATATTATTATCAATAAGGCTCCTAATCCTGGAGGTCCATTTGGTACGATGTGGATGAGTTTATCAAAGGAACACTATGGAATTCATGGCACAAATGACCCTAGTTCCATCGGAAAAGCTGTATCAAGAGGCTGTATTCGGATGTATAATGAAAATGTTGAAGAACTTTCCCGAATTGTACCTATTGGAACACGAGTTTCCATCCATCCTTAAGAAAACCATATTCCCTTGCTTTTCTCCAGTAGAGATGAAATTATTTTCAAACTCATGCATATGAAAAGCTGAAGACATAAGATTTACGATGTTAGTCTTAACAGATAGATGTCCCATAAACTGTCAGGCATCCACATTCCATGCAGATTTATGCAAAGTGACATTATACGTGGTGCCTGACACCCTTGCTTTTGAACACCCTCTTTTTTAGCAAATTACTTTATCACCAACACAGGGCAGTACGAAAGCTGCAATACTTTATAGCTGACACTTCCCATCATCATCCCTTTGATAGCTCCAAGACCTCGAGAACCCATGACAATCAGCTGATAGTTTCCATTTTCGGCTGTTTTTACAATTTGGACAGCAGGATCGCCCATTACATGATGCGTTTCAATCTCTAAGTCTTCGTCAGCTGCAAGTTCCTTCGCCTCTTCAAACAATACTTCGACTTCTCTATTAATTTTCGAATAAATTTCATCAATAGCATCAGTTGTCATATTTTCTGAAATCATCAGATTTTTTTCTACGTGAATGACCCCTACTTTAGAAAATCTTTCCTTTGCAATTTGCAGGGCAGCATTCAAAGCTTTTTTACTCATTTTTGAACCATCAATTGCTACTAGAATTCGATTATACACAGAATTATCCTCCCGAATACATAAATTACATTACTATTCTATCAAATTTTTACATACTATAATTAAGTTACTTTTAAATGTTTAACTTTTTTTAAAATTAATAAGAAATCGTCAATTCCTCTCTTACAGTGCTCTTCTCCCTCCATATTTGCTATTGCTGAATGAATAACTGCCTTCTATAATAAGAATTGAACTGCTAATGGAAGGTCGTGTGTATTGCAATGGCTATATTAAAAAATGATTGGGCTCCTCTGCTGAAGGAAGAGTTTGAGAAACCTTATTACCAGCGTCTGCGAAAAGCTCTTTGGCAGGAGTATCAGACACAGGAAATTTATCCTGATAAATATGATATTTATAATGCGCTTCATTTTACACCTTATCAAGACACAAAAGTCGTTATTATCGGGCAGGATCCGTATCACGGACCGGGACAAGCTCATGGTCTAAGTTTTTCTGTCAAACCAGGAATCGCTATTCCTCCCTCTCTGCAGAATATTTATAAAGAACTCCATGATGATTTAGGGTGTAATATTCCCAATCATGGCTATTTAATAGAATGGACAAAGCAAGGTGTATTGCTGCTTAATGCCGTATTGACGGTACGTGCGGGCATTCCAAACTCCCATAAAGCACTTGGCTGGGAAAATTTCACTGATAAAGTAATAGAAACATTAAATCAGAGGGAAAAACCGATCGTATTCATTCTATGGGGCCGTTTTGCGCAACAAAAGGAACAATTAATTACCTCACCTCAGCATCTGATTATCAAATCTCCGCACCCAAGTCCCTTCTCTGCGAACCGCGGATTCTTTGGAAGCAGACCGTTTTCGAGGACCAATGCCTTTTTGCAGAAAATCGGCAGCAAAGCAATTGACTGGCAAATAACAAATCTATGAAACAAGCAAAACATTTAATAGGTATGGAATTTCCAGAAGTAGCTATCCAGAATTATTAAAGGATTTTGATTAGATTCCCCCATTTAAATGATCCATTCCTCCCCTTTATATTAAGGCTGCATGAGGCATCGCTGCAATTCTCCTGCGATTCATGCAACCTTTTATCAGCATTCAATTAAAAGGATCTGTAATGAACATCTTCATGCAGTTTTGAAATATACAAATCAGTGATTTCCAAACATTTCATAAGTATTTCTTGAGTAATAGATAAAATATTTAGAAAAATCTGAGAATTATTTATATTAATCTGCTATAATATATATAATGGCTAAGTTGTTTCTGCTATCTGCAGTACATGATTCAGCCGATTTATTAGTACTGGATTATGAATATCCAGCAAATATTTCTTAGATGGGGGTTTGCGAATGTACCAAATTAAAGAAAAAGAAAAGATATTTATTTATACAGGTCCAGATGGCTCAGGAAGGAAAACAATTGCGAAAATGGTTGCTACCGCGTTTGATATGGAAACAGTCCTCTCTTACACTACCCGACCTCCCCGTCATTATGAACAAGATAGTAGAGATTATCATTTTGTTGATCACGCAACATATCTTAAAATGCAGCAACAGCAGGAATTTCTCGAAGACGTAGAAATCGATGGCTATCACTACGGTATACTTGAAGAAGATATCGTAAAGGCCTTTAAAAATCATAACCTCGTTTATTTAACTTTAAATCCCGAAGGAACGGAAAAGTTAAAAAAGATGTATGGTGATAAAATCATGAGATTTTTTATTTACGCAGATCGTGAAACCGTTATAGATAGACAAAAACAAAGGATGGATAATGATGTAGATATTAAGCGACATTTAACGCACTATGATGAAACGATGACTTATAAAAAATCCTGTGAGTATGCCTTTGAAAACTATGATTTGCCACAGGTTTCCTATCAAATCAGCGAAGTGATCGAAGAATTTTTGGAACGCGATATTATTATTACTGACTATTAATTGAAATAAAAGGAGTGATCCATCAGGGCAAAGAACCTTTTGCGGACCACTCCTTTTTTCATTCAATTAATTATTCTGCAGAACCTTTTGATCATTAAATAAAATAGTTCCAGTTCAATGACAGGATTCTTAGAATCTCGATGGCCATGATTACCTCTTACCGAAAGCATTGAACCGATACAACATCTATTTTTTTGGCAGGAAGATTCCTTCTGGATCAACTTGTCGATAAAGAATATCCAGTTCTTCATAAGTAGGAGGTTTGGTTTCCCCTTGACACCGAGTGAAATCAAGGGGAAAACCGGTACAATCCTGAAGCATTTCTTCGGTAATTCCTGGATGCATGGTATCAACATACATCCGGCCTGTCTCCTCATCAAAACGATATACTGCCATATTTGAAATGACAGCAGAAGGTCCTCCGATAAACTTTCTGCCATAAGCTTGACGGCGGTGCACCCATTCACCTGATGGCCATTGTCGAATGCGCCAGCCCGGAGAAGTCAGATAGTCAATTTGTTCTTTAAACCGGCGTTTTTCCTGAACCATAAGAAATACTGTACGCTTGGCTAAGGAATTGATATCAGAATTCCCCCCGCTTCCTGGAAAACGCAAATCTGGATGTGCATAATCCCCTACAGCAGTAGTATTGACATTGCCAAATTGATCAATTTCAGCTCCTCCTAAGAAAGCTAGATCAACGACTCCTCTTTGTAACTGGTTAAATACTTCTAATAATCCTGAAGTAATCGAACATCCTTTTACACAGCGAGGATCACCTACAGAAGAAGGAAGCGATGTACCTTGTGTGTCAATCGTACCAGCCTCGTAAATCACCTTGCATTTGGGAGCATTGGTTTTTCCAGCAAGCATAATGGCAAGCATAGGAAGACCGGTCCCTGCAAAGACAACCTCATGATTACGCACTTCACGAGCTGCAGCAACCGCAAGCAAATCAGCAGACGAATACTCACCAGGAGCCGCATAGGTACCCTTTTGCATCATAACTTTTTCCATTAATAACTCCCCCTTATAACCCGGGTACTATATTTATAGTAACTGTTCGCTTTTAAGGAAAGTAATTGTGAGGCATCCAGTTTTTCTAAATATTCCTCATGGCTGTCCACACCATATACCCATTCATCCATCCATGCCTTAAGTTTATCTTCTGATTTCGATGCACTTGCAAACTGGCTGATAAAAGTGCCGTCCACATCATAATAACCGTATACTCCTGTAGGATGTGCTCCCCAAGGTACCTCGACAACAGCATCCACTAAATAGCTTGGAAGCAGGTTCCGTTCCGGTTCCTCTCGTAGATAGGATTCTGGTACAATATCTTCGGCAACAACAATCACTTTTTCCGCAGCCTTAACAGCCTGTTCGTCTGAAAAGCTTTGTCCCAACACACGAACGGTTCCTTCCTCTCCTGCCTGTTGCACATGAATGACGCACACATCCGGTCTTGCTGCAGGAACCATAATAATTTCCCCTTCATCATAAAATGGGTCTGATGTATAGGCGAACTTTTGCTGAGGGATGCGCGGATTTTGTCCATTTCGAAGCCCGGCCTTTCCGAGCATATCATATTTGGGATTCAAAATATCTGTTCCTCGTGAGGCCCAGGTAGGCAGAAACGGAACTCCTGAGGCTCCTGCCTGCATTCGATAAAGAATATGCTGATGGCTGTAATCCTCAGCTATGACTTCCCCTTCCTTCAGTTTCCTGTCTAAGCAGTAAGGAACCTTCCCATAAAGTTCATGCCCGATCCAGCAGGATTCCCAGATTGCCACCGCACCGGCCCCAATCAGCATTTCTGAATGCGTTCCGGAATTAACCTCGATTAAATGGAGATTTTTTTTACCTTGGCGAATCATTTCATAAATCACCGCCATCGGACGCCGCCAAATAGTAAACCCGCTGAAGGTGATCATACTTCCATCCGAAATCATCTGCACAGCTTCCTTTAATGAACAACGCTTGTCCGACATTCTTTCTTTGCTCCCTTCTGTCGTTAAGTGTATTTTTCAACACTCAGAATATATTTTTGGTCAATCTTCTTTTTGTATTGATATGGCTATATCAAAAAAAACTCATGTATCCATTTAACGATGCCAGATATTCTGTTATCCTAATACATACTTTGAGATGACCAGTCTTTGAATCTCATTGGTTCCTTCATAAATTTGCGTAATTTTTGCGTCACGGAACAGCCTTTCAACTGGATATTCCTTTGTATAACCGTATCCCCCATAGATTTGAATGGCTTCTTCTGCTGTTTTCATAGCTGTATCTGTGGCAAAACGTTTTGCCATTGAGGCTTCCTTCCCACATTTTATCCCGCGATTGCGAAGATGTGCCGCACGATAAACAAGGAGTCTAGCAGCATCTATTTCTGTTGCCATGTCTGCAATTTTAAAGGAGATACCTTGATTTGCTACAATTGGCTTGCCAAACTGGATCCGTTCCTTTGCATATTGAACGGAGAATTCCAGGGCTGCTTCAGCAATTCCTAATCCTTGTGCAGCGATACCAATCCTGCCGACATCAAGGTTTGCCATAGCGATTTTAAAACCTTCCCCTTCCAGTCCCAACAGGTTTTCCGCTGGTACCTCGGCGTTGTCAAAGATTAATTCGGTTGTATTCGAACCGTGTAATCCCATTTTTCTTTCTTTTTTTCCTAAATAAAAACCAAGGGTATCTTTTTCCACAATAAAGGCTGAAATTCCTTTAGTGCCTGCTTCAGGATTGGTAACGGCAAAAGTAATATACGTATCAGCTACCCCTCCGTTTGTAATAAAAATCTTGCTTCCGTTTAAGATGTATTTATCGCCTTTTCTAACCGCTCTTGTCTGAATTTTTCGCGCATCAGAACCTGCACTTGGCTCGGTCAGCGCGAAAGCCCCAATGTACTCGCCGGCAGCGAGCTTTGGTATATACTTTTTCTTTTGCTCTTCAGTACCAAAATAGAGAATTGGATTGGTACCCACAGATGTATGTACCGATAAAATCACTCCAACGGTGGCGCTAACTTTGGCAATTTCATTGATTGTCATGATATAGGAAGTGAAGTCTGCGCCTGCCCCTCCGTATTCGGCAGGGATTGGAATCCCCATCAAACCGAATTCTCCCATTTTACGGATGATCGACAACGGATATTCATCTGTTTCTTCCATCGTATTAATAAATGGAGCAATTTCATTTTGGGCAAATTCTCGCACCATTTTTCGCAACATTAACTGTTCCTCTGTGAACTCCATAAACATGTCTTTTTCCGCTTTATTCTGAATAAGTGTTGGCATCATTTTTCCTCCTGCCTCGTCTGCATTTTCTGTTTTATTCAAATTTTCTGTAAATAATACTTTCAATCTTGATTTAATGAAAGGCAATGGATGTTTTTCCTTCCTGCTTATCAACCTTCTACTTTCAACATAACAGCATCTCCCTGTGCTGCTCCCGAACAAATTGCTGCAATACCGATACCACCGCCACGACGCTGCAGTTCATAAATAAGCGTCATGATAATACGTGCTCCGCTGGCTCCAACCGGATGACCAAATGCAATCGCACCGCCATTAACATTTACCTTATTCAAATCAAATCCGGCGATTTTCTGACTAGTCAGCGTAACAGCGGCAAACGCCTCATTCACCTCAAACAAGTCAATTTGGTCTATGGTATAGCCAGTTTTCTTTAACAGCTTGTTAATGGCCAGTCCAGGAGTTGTAGCGATATATGGCGCTTCCTGTCCAACAGCGGCATGACCAATAATTTTGGCAAGCGGCTTTTTCTCAAGCTGGGCTGCTTTCTCCTCAGACATCAACACCATGGCACCCGCTCCATCATTTAATCCAGGTGCATTTCCTGCCGTAATGGATCCGTCCTTGATGAAAACAGGAGGTAATTTTCGCAACTGTTCAATGGTAGTTTCACGTGGTGCTTCATCTTTATCAATGAAAATGGGCTCCCCCTTGCGTTGTGGTACTGGTACAGGGACAATTTCTTCGTCAAACTTTCCTGCTTTCGTCGCTTCAATAGCCAATTGCTGGCTGCGCAACGCCCATTGATCCTGCGCTTCACGTGAGATCTGATATTCAGCGGCTACGTTACTGCCATGTACAGCCATATGCAGACCATCGTAAGCGTCGGTTAATCCATCATTCATCATTAAATCAATGACTTTGCCATCTCCCATTTTCATTCCCCAGCGTGTATTTGGCAGAATATATGGAGCATTGCTCATGCTCTCCATTCCGCCGGCCACGATAATGTCATTATCACCGGCACGAAGAATTTGATCTGCCAGTGTAACACTGCGTAGACCGGAGGCGCAAACTTTATTAATGGTTTCTGTTTGTACCTCCCACGGAATTCCAGCGATTCTTGCTGCCTGTCGGGATGGAATTTGCTTGGCACCTCCCTGCAGTACCATTCCAAATATTACTTCATCCACTTGATTTCCTTGAATACCGGCACGAACTAATGCCTCCTTTATCGCAATCCCGCCCAAATCGACTGCTTGTAAATCCTTCAATGCACCTCCAAATTTCCCAAAAGGGGTTCTTGCCGCACTTACAATGACCGTTTTTCCCACTTGTTTCACTCCTCCTATTAATGCCTGCTTTTCAGTTGGCATTGAATCCAACTCTCTCGCTAGGTAAAGTTTAAATATAATCGAATCCAATTATTGGAAAACGAAAATATTTTGTCATTTTTTCGTAATTCCGATCAGCCTTATCACTTTTAAACCGGATTCACTCCAAATGTGATTTTTATTGAAATTCATCATTTCGCAGACTGTAGTCGGGGACTGTAGTCTGTCATTAGTATTGTAATTTAAGCGTTTCCATTAGTCAATATTTTCTGATTATTTTTCCTATTTTAATTCTTCTGTTATATTATTCGTGTGACATCATTTAGCATTTATTAGTTGATTTTTTTGTGTTAGAATATTCAATTAGAACAATCATAACCTGTTAAATGGTTAATTAAGGAGATTTATGGGATGTCTGATTTAACTCCGCGGCAAATTAAAGCAAAGAAAACAAGAAAGAAGATATTAGAATCCGCATTATTTCTTTTCAGTAAAAAATCCTTTGATGATATCACAGTCGATGAAATTGTAAGGCTTAGCGGCACATCAAAGGGGGCCTTTTATACACACTTTAAATCGAAATATGAAATTTTTCTTGAAAAATTTAAAGAGATCGATGACTTTTATATTGAATTTACTCGATCGCTCCTGAAAGAAGTAGATGCCAGTGGAAAATTATTGCATTTTTCTGAATCACAGATGGTCTTTTTACGAGATTATTGGGGAAGGGATTTGTTCCGAACCTTATATACGAATGCTTCACCGGATCATAATTATTTTCTGGATACCAACCGTGCTCTTTATAAAATCATTAATCGGTTTGTGACGGAGGGACAAGAAACAGGAGAATTCAAGCAAAAGCTATCGGCTGATGAGATCACGATGTTAATTACCAGATGTATGCGTGGGACATTATTCGATTGGTGTATCAGTCCTAATGATTTCGATTTGATAACGGAGACTCGAAAAATGCTGTGTTCAATATTAGAAGGATTAAAGGCCTGAATTTTGTGAAGCAGCTCACGTTTATGGGGAGTGTACTGCAGGAGCGAAAAGCAGGGAAATACAGCAACAACAGCCGGAGCAGACAGCTGAATAAAATTATGGCAAAAAAATCCCCTTCATCCTTTTCAAACGCGGAATCTGATCTGAATAGAATGAAGGGGTATATTGCAACTAAGATGGTACCATATTTTTAACCGATGACATCCTCAGCAATCATACGTTTAGTCTTAATTAAGTTAATCCGGTTTCCTTGATAGAGAGTCATTATATTTTCTACTAACACTTTCTCGTTTACCGTTTCATCTAAATAAAGCAGGATATTCATCATGCGGGCCGAAATTCTTTGCCCAGCTTCGTGTACAAATACTTTTGTACAAAGCGCCTTTTGCCTCTCTCTTTCGACGCCTTTCATTCTGTAAATCTTTTCAGTACGTAAAATGGCACTCTCCATTGCATAAATATCAATCGCGGTATCAGCAATAATACGGAGCAGTTCCTGCTCCTGATTGAAGTCGGAAATAGATTTTTTTATAAGAGACATGGATTGCAGCAATGAACTTTTTGCCAGACGAAGAGTCTTCCTTTCCTGATATAACTCGCTTTCTGCATTTAACTCGGCAGAGAACGTAATTTCTTCATTTTGCTCCATTTGATTGAATAAATTGGATGCGATAACCATTCGGTTAATTTCATTGGTCCCTTCAAAAATCCGATTGATTCTTGAATCACGATAAAGAGTTTCAATCTCATATTCTGATACAAAACCATAACCACCATGGATTTGCAATGCTTCATCCACAATGAAATCAAGTGCTTCAGTTGAAAATACCTTATTTATGGAACATTCTGCAGCATAGCGACTAATTGCCCTACCAATCCTATTTCCATCATCATCTATTCCCTCAAGCGCCAAGTCCAGCAAATGAGCTGTGCGGTAAATCATGCTTTCATTTATGTAGTTGAGAACAGACATATCCGCTATTTTTTCCTGAATCAACGGAAACTCGGCAATTGGCCGGGCGAATTGCGACCTTTCTTTCGAATAATCAACAGCTAATGCAAATGCTTGTTTTGAGTTGCCTAAACAAGTGGCAGAAATTTTATGCCGTCCAATATTAAGGATATTAAAGGCAATGACATGCCCCTTACCGATTTCTCCTAACACATTTTCAATCGGCACCTTTACATGGTCTAAAATCACAGGACGTGTAGAGGAACCCTTTAAACCCATTTTCTTTTCTTCTGCCCCTGTTGTTAATCCCTCTGAATGGCGGTCGACAATGAATGCAGTAAAATGTTCACGGTTGATTTTGGCAAATACAATAAAGAAATCTGCATATCCTGAATTAGTAATAAACTGTTTTTCACCATTTAGAATATAATACTTACCGCAGTCAGACAGCATGGCTGTGGTTCTGACGGAAAGCGCATCTGTTCCAGCTGCTGGCTCTGTCAAGGCATAGGCCCCGATTTTTTCACCTGAAGCAACACCTGGTAAATAAGTCTGCTTTTGTTTTTTTGTCCCGAAGTAAACAATAGGAAGGGAACCAATTCCAACCTGACCTCCATGTGTGACAGCAAAGGAGCGACCAAAAGCGATTTTTTCCGTTAATAATGTGGAGCTAATTTTATCAAGCTTTATTCCGCCATATTTCTCGGAAATATCCAGCCCAAGTAACCCTAATTGCCCTGCCTGTTTTAATAGGGTTACGTTTAAGTCCAGCCTACCTTGTTCAATCTGATCCATTAATGGCTTAACCTGAGTGGCAATAAACTTTTCAGCCATATCCCCCATCATTTTATGCTCTTCCGTTAATTTCTCTGGAACGAACAGGTCTTCTGCATCAGTCTCTATAAATAAAAATGATGTCTGATCTGCCTGTTTATTGGTCATATTTATCACCTCAATAAAAATGAATTCAATGCTGTATGTCTTTTCAAGGAGAATATGATTATTTCATTTTTGGTATAGGAAACGATTTTCACATATTTTTTTACGAATATTGGAAAAATTAAATCAATACTGATATATTATTTGACAGTAGTATTCATATTTTCGATCGCATCTCGAACCTTATCAGGGATAATGATTGCTTTAACTTTTACGCCATTAAAATCTACCCATGCTCTGATTTCATAGCCTTCTGCAATGGCAGTACCCTCCTTTAGGAAAGTATGGCTAATGATGAAAACTTTATTTCTTACCTCTGTAACAGTTGAAGCAATAGTCACCTGATCACCGAACTTTAGAGGAGATTTAAACTGGCATTTTGCTTCAACCAGGGGGATACTGATTTTTTCATTTTCAAATAACGAAGCAGTCGGATAGCCGATTTCACTGAAATAATGATGGGATGCCTCATCCATCCATGCATAAAAACTCGGATAAAAAACTATTCCTGCCGCATCGGTTTCACCCCAGCGGACTTGAAATTGGTAATGAATTACTTTCGCCATGATATCCTCTCCTTAAAACGTATTGTCATTTATCTAGTTTTAACGAAGGGTCGCTTTCAATTGTTTCCGCAATTGTTTTTCAAGCGCCACCTTTATAATTTTTCCGCTTGCCGTCATAGGAAGTTCGTCAAGAAATACGATACGATCTGGTACTTTATAATCAGCAACTTTCTCCTTTAGAAAGCCTTTCAGCGAATCTTCTGTTTCCGAGAGTCCAGGCTTTAATTTAATAACTGCACAAGAAATCTCTCCGAGTACTGTATCAGGCAAACCAACGATCGCTGTCTCTAATACACTTGAGTGTTTATAGAGAATTTCTTCAATTTCCCGCGGGTATATATTATAACCACCACGGATAATCATTTCCTTTTTTCTGCCGACAATACGAATGTAACCCTTTTCATCTATTGTGACTAAATCCCCTGTATAAAACCAGCCCTCATCATCAATGGCTTCTCTGGTTTGCATTGGCATTTGGTAATAGCCCTTCGTAATTCCCGGACCCCTTAGGGCAATTTCACCGACAACATTTAACGGGATTTCATTTCTTTGGGCATCCACTACTTTTGCCTCTGATCCAGACAGCACCTTGCCAACTGTAACGGATCTGATATGATCATCATCGGCAAAATCTGTTGCCGTAATCGAAGCCGCTGTCTCGGTTAATCCATAAAAAACCATGACCTCACAGCCCATTTCATGTCGGATCTTTCGCAAGATCTCTTCCGGACATGGAGCAGCGGCAATAATCCCTGTACGTAATGATGATAAATCATAGTTTTTAAATTCCGGGTGATTAAGCTCAAGAATAAACATAGTGGGCACGCCGTGGTGAACGGTTATTCTCTCGCGTTCTATGATTTCCAGTGCATGAAGTGCCTTAAATTCCTCCATAAAGACCATTTTTGCCCCCGCGGCTACTGCAGCTAAAACACCAGCCACCATCCCGAATACGTGAAAGCAGGGAACCGCAATCAGAAATACATCCGCAGATGTACATCTTAATCGTTCATCCGATACGATCGCGGAATACATCACATTTTGATGAGTCAGCATGGCCCCCTTTGGCTTCCCCGTTGTACCCGATGTATAGAGGATCGTAAAAACATCCTCCGCCGGTTCAATGACAGGCTGTTGAAATGAGGGTAAGCTGGCAGCAGTATTCAGCAATTCATTAAAGGATATGCATCCTTCTTTTTCAAATCGCACTGTAAAGATCGTTTCAAGTGCTGGACGATTGCTTTTATGCGTAAGATAGGATTGGAAGAATTCGGCATGACCGAAGTTTTCCGCGACAAATACTGCCTTTGCTCCTGAGTTTTCGAGGGCATATAATAATTCATCGTGTTGATAGCGAGTATTACTCGGAACAATAATAGCCCCTAATGCGGCTGCGGCAAAATAGATGGACAGGAATTCATTCCAATTTGGAAGACAGACCATCACCCTATCTCCTTTGCGTATTCCATGAATCGCTAATCCGGAGGCCAGTTTGTGAACTTCATTGTAAAGCTGTCTGTAAGTAACTCGTGTGTACCCATCAAAGGCTGCTTCTTTTTCAGGATTCATTCTATAAGCATTTTCAAGTACCTCAGAAACGGACATATGAATATTCACGATTTTCCCTCCTCTTAATTAAAGTCTCTCCCAAAGAGCCGCTATTCCTTGACCGCCGCCGATACAGACAGATGAAGCACCGTATTTCTTACCTCTCCTCCCCAGTTCATAAATCAATGTAAGCGAGATTCTTACACCCGAAGCCGCTAGCGGATGTCCAAGAGCAACAGCCCCTCCATTAACATTACCGATTTCCGGATCAAAGCCTAATTCCTTTTCGCAAGCCAAATATTGAGCGGAAAAGGCTTCATTTATTTCGATTAAATGAAGATCCTGCAGCCTCAGTCCGGCTTTTCCAAGCGCTCTACGAATAGCAGGTACCGGTCCGATGCCCATGTATTTCGGCTCCACACCGACAACATCCCCTGCCACTAAGCGTGCAATCGGCTTCAGACCTTTTTTAGCTGCGTAATCTGCAGAAGCCATTAATACTGCGGCTCCGGCATCATTCATTCCGCTGGCATTACCAGGCGTGACAACTCCTTCTTTGATAAAACGCGCCTGTAGACGGCTTAGCTGGTCCATGCTCGTATTCCGTGGATGTTCATCTTGCTCAATGATTCGTGTCCCTTTTTTATGTTGCACGGAAACCGGGATGATTTCTTCTTTAAAATATCCTTTTTCCATAGCCGCCAATGCCTTTTGGTGGCTATAGAAGGCATGCTGATCAATTTTCTCACGAGAAAGCTCGTATTTTTTAGCAAGGTTTTCTGCAGTAATAGACATCGTACAATCTCCATACGAGTCATACAGACCCTCCCACAGCCAGTCCTCCAATTTGACAGAACCTAGTGGGGCTCCCCAACGCATTCCTTTCACAACATGCGGAACTTGACTCATACTTTCGGTACCGCCTGCCAGTACAAGCTCTGCTTCTCCGTTTTGGATCAACCTTGCTGCTGACAGAATCACTTCAATCCCTGTGCCGCATAATCGATTCACTGTTACGGCTGGTACATGAACAGGTACTCCTGCTTTCAACCCTATATGTCGTGCGAGAAAATGAGCATCGCAACTAGATTGCTGCACATTGCCAAAGACAACGTGATCGATTTCTTCCGGGTCAACCTGTGCTTTTCTGATTGCTTCCCTAGACGCAATAGTCCCCAGTTCAATTGCAGGAATTTCCCGAAATGAACCGTTGATTTCTGCAAAAGGAGTCCTTGCTCCCTCTAATAAAACAACCTCTTTTTGTCCCATGCTGATATCATCTCCCTGTAAAATTTGGTTTTCTTTTTTCAACAAATGCTGCCATACCTTCTTTACGATCTTCCGTTGAAAAAGCGCTTACAAAGCAGGCCGCCTCCAGCATCAATCCGGAATCAAGGTCAACATTTGAGCCAGCCTGAACGGCTGTTTTCATCATTCTTAAGGCAACAGCCGGTTTTTGTGTCAATTTTCTTGCCCATTCCTTTGCTGTTGAAATCAAATCACTATGTGGAGTGACTTTGTTAATGATATGCAGTTTTAGCGCCTGTGCCGCATCAATCATTTCTCCAAAGTACAGTAATTCCTTGGCAATGCCCTGACCAGCAATTTTTTGGATTCGCTGCGTTCCACCGCCACCCGGGATAATCCCTAACCCGATTTCAGGAAAGGCAAATTTGGCTTTTTCCGAGGCAATCCTCAGGTCGCAGGCTAATGCCAGTTCGAATCCGCCTCCAAGTGCAAGCCCATTTATCACGGCAATAACTGGCTTGGAGAGATTTTCAATTTTAGAAAAAGCTCTCCTTGAAACCTGGCTCATATTCAGCATACCGACTGTATCCAAATGCATCATCTCATTCAGGTCCGCTCCTGCCACAAAAGCCTTATCCCCATTGCCTGTGATTAAAATGACATTAACATCTTCATTTGCTTCTAATTCATCCATTAGCTGTATTAATTCCTCAAACACCTGCGTGTTTAGAGGATTAACCGGAGGGCGGTTTATCGAAACTATGGCGATTCTTTCGTCTATTTCACATAATAACGAACTGAAGGTCTTTTCCTTTATTGAATTATTTTGAATAGTCATAAAAACCAGCTCCTGTCTTTTTGCCTAATCGTCCAGCTCTGAT
The DNA here is from genome assembly GCF_946478885.1 of uncultured Bacillus sp. The sequence continues at coordinate 72,303 of NZ_CAMLDX010000002.1, forward strand.
TAATTGCTTCAGCAATAATGGAGGGGCAAATCGATTGTCATCAAGCTCCTTTTTGAAATACTCCATAACATAGTACCCAATATCGACACCGGCAAAGTCCTGCAGTGTGAATGGCCCCATCGGATAATTCAAGCCAAGTGTGACGGCTTTATCAATATCCTCTGCCGTTGCAACACCCTCTTCGAGCAGTTTGACCGCTTCAATAAATTGTGGAATCATAATTCTGTTCACAATAAATCCAGGCGTGTCCTTTTTCACCTCAATCGGTACTTTGTTCATCTGTTCTGCAAGCGCTTTTATTTTTTCGATTGTTTCATCACTGGTTTTAAAACCGCGGATGACCTCAACAAGCTTCATCACCTGTGCAGGATTAAAGAAATGCATGCCGGCAACACGATCCGGGCGTTTGGTAACTTCGGCGATCTCTGTAATCGACATGGAGGATGTATTGGTAGCAATGATCGCATCCTCGCGTAAAATGGCATCCAATTGCGAGAATACGTCTTTTTTTAGACTTAAATCCTCGATTATCGCTTCGATCACGATATCGGAATCCTTTAAATCCTCGATATCAGTCGTAGTGGTAATCCGCTCCAACACATCGGCCTTCTGTTGTATGGTCATTTTCTCTTTCGCAACCCTTTTATCCAAAAATCCTTCGATACGAGAAAGGGCTGATTCTAAAAATGATTCATGAATATCCCGCAGCATGACCTGAAACCCTGATATTGCAGCGAGATTGGCAATGCCGCTTCCCATTGTACCTGCTCCTACGACCCCAATTTTTTGCATCATTTCTTGTATACCCCCTATATTTATTTTAAATTTTCTGTATTTTCAGTATATATAATCCTCTCTCATTTATGTACCATCACCATATAGGAATATCACTGCCTTCTTTCCTCATTTTTGAGGATAAAATATGTATGTATTGCAAAAAAAAGAAGCCTGGCTTCCCAAGCTATCTCGCAAATAAGTGTAATAGTTTCAGCGATGTTTTTCCCAATACAGATCGTTTAATTTAAAGGCCATTAATAAATTAAAACGTTGCTCGGAATCTGATAAATCAACATTCAGCAGTAATTCAATTTTTTCCAAGCGATATAATAAGGATGTTCGATGGATAAATAATTCTTCAGCAGTTTCTTTTATACTGCCATTATGTTCAAGATAGACCCGCAATGTCTGTGAGAGATCGATCTTTTTTTCTTTAGAATAATGAAGGAGTGGAGCAAGATGTGTTTGAATGAACATTTCCGCCATTTTTGTGTCTTTTAATTGGTATAGCAGAGTATAGGCACCCAATTCATCGAATAAGGCATAGCCGAGATTATTTCGGCTATTTTTCACTACATTAAGTGATTTTGCTGCCTGCAAATAGGAGAGGTAGTAGTCTGCTATTTTTTCTGTTTTCCCACCTGCAGCAATAAAGATTTGACAGGATCCGTTAATGCCATCCGCTTCTTTCTTCACAAACTCATATAATTGATTCCAATATAATCTTGGTTTATTCTTTTCAGCCGTGACAGGTACAATCAGGATCCATTCCCCTTCTTTATTAGTAATAAGTATTTCTGGGAATTGGTGAGGGATTTTTTCCCTTAATTGGTCTGCCAGCATCGATTTGTATGCTTCTCTTTCCAATAAATCCATGCTCAATTCCTCACCTAAAATGGTGAAGGAAACTATGGCTACACGGTGGGGTGAGAAAATATCCCAGTTAAATAAGTTGGCATACTGAATAATCCTATCTTCATCCTCTATTTTCTCAGCGAGCAGCTTATTTATGAAACTGTCCTTTACCTGTTCTTTTGCATCCAAAACGAGTTTTTGTTTAATAAATTGAATCGAATAAATATTGCGCGCCAAGTTGATGCTTAAGCGGTAATAATCATCCATTTCCTCATCGGCTACCTCAATGGCCAAATATCCCAATACATCGCCCCCAACATTGATCGGCCAGACGGCAATGTTTGATTCATCGTTCTGAACGGATGAAATCGAGGTCCATTTCGGTTGTTTTTGGATAAGTTTATAGGTTACAAGTTCAACCAGACTGTGCAGTTCCTCCTTTTCTTCCTGATAGAGTTTATAGGAAATCGGACGCATAAATCTATCCAACAGGATCACCGTTGTTGAAAATAGACTGCTCAGTGTATTCGTGATCCCACTGAAATGATTTCCTTCGACGGTTTCTTTAACTAAAGACTGTTGATAATCAAGGAGAAAGTGAAGCCTTTGTTTATGCTCCTTCTCATTTTGATATAACCGGGCGTTCTCTATCATTATGGCTGCATGGTGTGCCAAAAACTCCAGCGTTTGCACATCATCCTTTGAAAATACTTTTGGCGGTTTACTTTCAACATGTAACACTCCAATTATTTTCCTATTCATTTGGAGAGGAATCGTAAGCTGTTGTCCCCCAGGCGTTTCGAGATACGGAAAGTAATCCTGCAATTCATAGACATTGTCGAGGTCAATCCTCTCTTTCCCTGTTAGACGACCGGAAGATGAAGGCTGGTAAAGTAGGCAGTTTTCCTTCTCGTCTATAAAATAAAGACATGCCCTTTCAACCTTTATTTCCCGTTCTGCCCGCTTTACTAGTTTTTCAGTCATTTTTTCAATCGATGAATCGATCGTAAAATTTTGCTGCAGCCATTCCATACCCAAAAGCTTATTTTTTTGCCGTTCTTTTTGTTTGGATGAATCAATAGCAGCGGCAGCATCTTTACCAAACTCATCGAATATTTTCTCCATTTCCCCCATAAGTGTCACCTGATGTAAATAGCCTATTACACAGAAACCAATCGATGAAGCTTCGTCAATCAGCGGTACGGTAAACCACGCGGGGATTTTTTCTCGCCATAATAAACGGGAAAAATCGCAGTTACTTTGTTCCTGCTGTCCGTCAAACATCATGCTTTTATGCAGCAGGTGTGGATCGCACCGGCTGACACGGAGCGGTAATGCCTCTGGAATAGATCGTAAACAACCGCTCCAAGCCTTTGTGACAAAGTCCTCCCCTTCTTTGAGGATAATTCCAACAAAATAGCAAGAAAGCTCCGAGCAAAACGAATCACATAAAAACTGCAATGTCTCTTTCTCTGAGTCAAATTTGATTAATTCCCGGGAAGTTTTCCGCAGATGGGTTTCAATTTTCTTTACTAATTTCTCCCTTTTTGTGACATCCATTGTTTTCTCCTTTTAACCAATATTTGCAAGGTTTATAGATATAAAATATTATTTGAATATTCGAATAATAACATTGACATTATTATACATGAAATACATGCAGAAGAAAGTTTTCTGTACTCATCAAGGGCGGATTAAACAGAAGTCTTTACTAGCGTCTCCTATGTCAGTCATTAAGCTTCGCATCAAGGGCCCTAATATTATTTGTATTAGCATCGAAAAAGTTCTTACTTCATAGAAGATCATTCGAGGGACAAGTGAATGGGACGTAGACCCCCATTCTAAAAAGGAATGACAATGATGATGGGCCTTCATGATCATCATCATTGTCATTTGTTTCTGTCTTCATACAACAAAGAAGTTGATGATCAGTATGCGCTGAAAATCAACTTCTTTGTTGTAATTAGCCAAATTCTCCATTTTAATGGATATCTTTTTTCTTGAATCTGCCGCCGCGCACTTCTGCGACATCATTTGAAATGATAAAAGCTCCCGAATCATACTCGCGAATAATATCTTTCATTTTGGTCTCCTCTAGTCTAGTGTAAACACAAAGAATGACCTGCTTATCTTCGCCGCTGTATGCACCCTCGCCATGTAAAAATGTAACACCCCTGCCTAGCCTTTCGGATATCGCATCAGCAATCTCTTTGTTGCGATCGCTGATGATATACATAGATTTCATATCTTCTAGGCCCTTTACCACAATATCAATCGTTTTAAAGGCAATAAAGTATGTTAGCATGGAAAATAATGCATGGTCTAAGCCAAATACAAAGGCTGCAAGCGAGAAAATAATCACATTGACAAACATGATGATTTCCCCTACAGAAAATGGCAATCTTTTCTCTATTAATATAGCAAGTGTTTCCGTCCCATCCAGTACTCCGCCGTTTCTGAGCGTTAAACCAACTCCAAGCCCCAAGGTTAAACCACCAAAAACGACTGCCAGCAATGAATCATGTACAATCGGATCTACATGGTGAAATAAAGAAGTAGCAATTGATAAGGCAATAATACCATATAGCATGCTTACCGCGAAGGTTCTTCCGATCTGCTTATACCCGAGGAAAAAGAACGGAAGGTTTAATAATACGAGGAAAATACTCAGGTTAATAGGTGTAATATTAGATAAAATCATCGATAAACCTGTGACTCCGCCATCAATCATCTCATTAGGAATTAAGACGGCTTCAAGACCATACGCCATAATGACTGCACCAAGAGTAATAAAAAATCCCCTCTTGACTATACTGCCGATAGCTAGTTTTTTGTGAGCAGTATTCTTCGCTCCTGCTCTTGCTTCTTCATTCATACGCATTCCCCCCTATCAGTGACACTTTTGCTATTATAGCACATATTTTGTCGATTTAACAAGGAAGAAGGCTGGTCAGATATAGACTCAGCCTGAGTATTAGGATGAATGACAGGAAATCCGTTCCATTTATTCATTCACAAAGTGTACCGAAATATGGAGGGGAATCCTTATAAGCTTTTATCTTGGCAATGGAATGGTTTCAAAATGTGAATAAGCATCTAAAAGGGCTGCTTGAATGGCATGTCCTGCTTTCCCGCGGTAATACGTCTGAATCCTCTCAACAAGACCATCTATCCCGTCTTTTAAACAATAGCCGCGCAGAAGTCTTTGCAGATAATCCCGTCCATGATCCGTCGCGAGTGTACACGCCGCATCAATAATGACACCGTATTTCAAATCAAGTTCCAGCGTAATCGTAATCGATTCATATACATTCCGTGCGGCCATTCCTTGAGGAAGCTTAGCATGGCCAGCAATTAAATATGTGTTCATCTTTGATTCTCCTCTATTCATACAAATAGCCCAATCTATACTCTTATGAGCGTTTTTTTATTGATCCATTTGATCATCCTATTGAAACTTGATCAATTGAAAAATAGCCTAAGAGACAAGGATACATTGGTTACCAAAGCAAGAAATAAATAGCCTTGCTCTGTCTTATCTCTCGGGCATTTTATAATGCAACATGCAATCAGCTGAAACTAAATCCTTCGAAAAGCTTAAATATTCAATGTTACCTGTTCAAAAGGCCATGAAGGAAGTATTTTTCGAAGTGGTTTATCTTCACGATATCCAAGAGCATACTCACCTTGCATAATCGTATGAATCTCTCTTGTTCCTTCATATATGACCGGTGCTTTCGAGTTGCGAAGAAAGCGTTCTACCGGATATTCATCGGAATAGCCGTAAGCACCATGGATTTGCAACGCATCATTGGCTGCCTCAAATGCTGCATTGCAGGCAATCCATTTAGCAAGAGATGTTTCTTTCGTATTTCGTTTGCCTTCGTTTTTTAACCATCCGGCTTTATAAACGAGCAACTGAGAAATTTCCAAATTGGCGCTCATTTTGGCAATCATTTGCTGTACAAGCTGATGTTTGCCAATTTCCTTACCGAAGGTTTTACGCTCATGGCAGTATTTCAAGCTGGCCTCTAGGCTGGCCTCAATTAATCCAACAGCCCCGGCTGCAACAGTAAAACGTCCATTATCGAGTGCGGCCATGGCAATTTTAAAACCTTCTCCTTCTTCTCCAAGTCTGTTTGCCACAGGCACTTTCACGTCTGTCAAAAAGACTTCTCCTGTGTTTCCTGCGCGAATACCCAGTTTCCCTTTTATCGCTTTTGTTTCCACTCCATGGAAGTTTCTTTCCACGATAAAGGCAGTGATTCCTTTATGAGCAGCATCAAAGTCAGTTTTTGCAAAAATCAGAAAATTATCTGCGTAATCACAAAGAGAAATCCATGTTTTGGAGCCGTTCAGGATGTAATAATCCCCTTCTCTTTTCGCTGTTGATAACATGGCAGCCACGTCACTGCCGGCATTTGGCTCTGTCAGACCGAATGCACCAATTTGTTCCCCTTTGGCTTGTGGTACCAGATATTTTTGCTTTTGTTCTTCTGTACCCCATTGCAGTAATGTCATACTGTTTAATCCTGTATGAACGGATACCGCTGTGCGGTATGCTGTATCTCCGCGCTCCAATTCAGCACATACAATGGCAAGTGTATTATAATCCATGCCTGCACCGCCGTACTCCTCCGGAATGCATACACCCATCAGCTGTAGATTGGCAAGTTTTTTTAAAATTGACGGTTGAAACTCCCCTTTACGATCCCATTCCTGAATATGAGGAATAATTTCCTTGTCGACAAATTTCCTCACCATTTTTTGAACACTTTGTTGTTCTTCTAATAATTCAAAATTAATCATGCAAATTCCTCCATTTTTATCTTATATTTTTTTGAAAATTTTAATTTTTTATTTTCCAATCACACTTTTTTCTTTTAAAAAAGCAATTTCATCTGTTTCGTAACCTAAATTTTTTAGGATGGTTTCGGTATGTTCGCCGTATAATGGCGGATACTGTCTCATTGTTACAGGTGTTTTAGACAATTTTAATGGCGAACCGGTTAATTTAAGCTGCTTAATAAATGGATGTTTCATTTCCACGATCATGTCTCTGGTTTTTATTTGCGGATCAGCAAACATTTCTTCCACTGTATAAATAGGACCGTTTGGAATCCCAGCTTCATCAAGTAAGCTTTTCCATTCCTTTTTTGCTTTTTTTGCAAGCTGTTCCTCGCAAATCCTGATGAGGCTTTCTTTATTTTGTAAGCGGCTAGCATTATCTCGGTACTCCTCCATATCAGCCAGCTCTTCTTTTCCCAGTACGGCAGCAAAGCGCCGAAACTGTTCATCATTACCAACAGCGATAACAAGACCTCCGTCAACGGTATGAAATACCTGATAAGGAACAATATTCGGATGCCCGTTTCCCATTCTTTTCGGTATTTCACCGCTGCAAAGATAGTTGCTTGCAACATTGATTAAAGCAGAGACTTGGCAGTCCATCAGGGAAATATCTATTTCCTGTCCTTCTCCTGTGCGTTCGCGATGATGCAACGCAGACAGGATGCCAATGCAGGTATACAAACCCGTCAGTACATCGGCGATAGCCACTCCAACCTTCACAGGATCGCCGTCTTTCTCTCCAGTAATGCTCATCAATCCGCTCATTGCCTGAACAATATAATCATATCCCGGCAAATTTTTGTATGGTCCAGTATGGCCAAATCCTGTGATGGAAGCCATGATAAGTGCAGGATTTAATTCTTTTAATCGTTGGTAGCCCAAATCCATTTTTTCCAGAGTACCGGTTTTAAAATTTTGAACTACTACATCGCTTGTTGAAACAAGACTGCTGAATATTTCCTTTCCCTCTTTTGTCTTTAAATTCAGTGTCATGCTTTGTTTATTGCGATTAGCGCATAAATAGTAGGCACTTTCCCCATTGACAAAGGGTGGGCCCCAGCCGCGTGTTTCATCACCTGTTTCATGATGCTCAATTTTGATTACTTCAGCTCCTAAATCGCCGAGAATCATCGTGCAAAATGGCCCTGCCAGTACTCTTGATAGATCGACGATACGAATGCCTTCTAGCGCCCCCATTATTCTTCCCCTCCTTTTTCTTCATCTGTATATGCAAAAAGAGCCAGCAAAACAGACAATGTTTTCTCCAACATTGAATGCTTTACTGACTCTTATCCAAGGCTTGTCTTCCTGCAAAAGAAGATCAAGTGAACAAAGTCAATAGTCCTATCCTTCATCATGAAACAACCCGGCCTTGCAGCAAGACTGTTGCTGTCATCGGATTGATACTTCTATCATACACTATTTTCTAAATATTTCAACAACTATCCGAAACTTTTATTTTGATTTTGCAACTACCTCTGTTGAATTCAGGCAGTATACTGCTCTCAGACACCGTAGAACAGCGAACTCTGCAGCATTAATCAAAAGAAGGCTGCTCTACAGTGGATTATATCACATTAAAGATCACACAATCATACCTATGCTTGAATCGTTTTTTTCACGAGCGACTTTCCTACTTTAATCAATTCCTTATTTTTTCCAAGGAAAATGGTTAAAATTAATATCAGCAATCCAGTGCCAATGAGAAGCCACTCGATATCCATAATATCGGCAATCGGACCAAAAATCAGCATGCCAATAGGCATCATAGAAGTAGAAATCATCCCAAAGACACCAAAAATCCTGCCCAAATAGTCTCCCTCTACTCTCTCTTGTACTAAAACCATGGTTGGCGTATTAAATATCGGCATAGCTACTCCAAATACCGCCATAAAAAACAAATAAATCCAGAAATTTGGAATAACACCTAAGGCAATTGTACAGACTCCCATGATAATCGTTGAAAAGACCATGGTATGGATCCGGTTTTGAAAACCTCCCCAAGCAGCAATAACAGCTCCCCCCACCATCATTCCTACAGAAAAGGCAATTTCGATGGCAGTTAAACGCCAAATATCATCACCAAAGCTACGCGTGACCTGCAGAGGTGTTAAAAAGGATGCCGGTGCTAATAGGACAAAAAAGACGGCAAAAAATAAAAAGAAAGCCTTCAAAAAGCCGTGCATCTTGATATATAGTAGGCCTTCTTTCAAATCTCCCAAATAACTTGTTACTTGTTTTTCAGCCGCTTTCTTGTGTATCGGAATGTGGACAAATACAAGCAGGGTCAGAATAGCCATCGCCGCTGTAATAACATCAATGAAGAAGATCATTTCAATTGTTGAAAAGGAAAGCAGAGCTGCACTTACCATCGGAGACACAAACATAATAATAGCCTGCAATGTTCCATTTGTTCCATTTACCTTCGTCAACTGCTCTTCTGGGACGATTTGCGGTAGAATAGCGCCAACAGCTGGGGTCTGCACTCCTGTCCCAAGAGCACGAATGGAGGACATGACAAAAAGCAACCAAATTTCGTCATAACCCATTAAAAAGACAACAGCCAAAATCAGCGTCGCAATGGCAATCATTCCATCAGATAAGATAATCAGCCTTTTTCGGTTATAACGATCAGCCCATACCCCCGCAAAGGGCGAAAGAATAAAGGTTGGAATGAACCCGCAAAGAATATACAAGGTCATCATCAAGCCAGACTCTGTTGTCAATGTGATATACCACATAATCGTATACTGAACGAGTGAAGAACCAAACAAAGAAATTGTTTGGCTACCTAAAAAAAGAAGAATATTCTTTTTCCAATGTAACATTGACGTGTTGTTTGCTGTATTCATCATCTCACTACCCTATCTCTTTATCATTGACAATGGTTCATCATGTCTAGCACTTATATCTTAAGCTAGAATAGCCCCATTGTCTTTCCTTTTTCCATTATAATCAATATCTGGATAAACTCCCATTGATTATTCGCAGCCTCTGCGTCTGACCGATAAACTTTAAGAAAATTTCCTGTACATTGTCAATAGCCGGATCAAACAGCTATAAATTTATTTACAGTGCACTTTCGTCATCTTAAAAATTTACGCTAAATAAAGGTCAAGAGAAAAATACACTTGTCGATTATTGTTGCTTTTTTTGCCAAATGCACAATACGGGGGGCTGTCAATAAAGAAAACACAATTTCAAATAGACTTTTATGCAAATTTTGTAAATTTGTCAAATAAGAAATCGAATCGATCGTGTAAAATAATAATAGCCTGGTAATTATATACATCCGTACAAGGTTTCACAGTTCATCTGCCTTTATTCATATAGCTTGAGGACATCATTTTCATTAAAAATGCTCCTATTTTTCGCATTACTTTGATATTTTCCATATTGCCTACTTTATGTATTTCTTCATAAAAAAAATTACAGGTTCTTTACAAACACCATCATTTTCTTTGGCCGTTTACTAAAAAACACATATATTACGTGGAATGAAGCAGGAGTATAACCCCTCCTTCGCCCCACCGGAATTTTATCATTTGTAACAAAAAAATAACAGTTCATTTAAAAAAGGTAAATTCCAACTTATCGACAGTATTTTTACTTATCTTAAGGTATACTACTTTTATCTTCAGATAAAACTACTTAGCACTATCGATAACATGTAATATATCATACCTCAAAGAATCCTTTTTCAATTATTTAACCTTCTGCAAGTATGATCATTTCACTGATGAGCCAAGGGAAATGCAGCAGCAAGTGTAGCCTGATACTTGAAAATAACTGAAATCGTACTCTTTTTTGGCACACTCTTGGAATCCCCTACGATTAAGTACCTAATCACGAAGGCTTTTGCAATGAAAGTATCCCGAATTAGTAGAACCAATTTTAGGAAGGTGAAAAGAAATATGTTGAACACTGTTAGAATGCTGAAAGAAAAAGAAAGACGACTGGTGCAATATTTGGAGGTATATTCTACTGAGGAAATATTAAAGGAAGCACGGAAGTTGTTACCCTTCCCGCAGCCCAATCCCGAAATTATTAACAAATTACATGAAATCCAGATCCCTCAATCAGTCATCAATACACTTATTGTCTACGACCTCACTATCAATAAAGATGAACCCTTGACGAAAAAAACTCTTGAATATGCAGAACTTTGTAAGGAGTCCAACGTTAATAATGCACAGGAGGCCATTACATTTTTCAAACACTATCATGTATCGCAAATGGTCCACTGATTTAGCAAAGACACTTCGTCTGCTACACGCTAGAGCAGATGAACCATCTTTTTAGTTTGATATCATCAAGGCGGGCATAGTATTAAATAGCCTCAAAAGTGTTTCCTCCTACTTCAAAGACAATAAACTGAGCAGACATTATTTCGTCCCGTGTTTTTCGCTTTATAAAGTACAGCATCTGCCTGATGAACGAGTTGCCCTGCGTTGAAGGTTGGTTCTAAATAAGTGGCAGCCCCAATTGAAATCGTAATATTCAAAGTTATTCTGTCTTGAAGTTGAAAGGGATAGTTTTTCACCGTTTCGCAAAGCGTGCGAGCGATTTGTATCGCCAGCTCATGATTACAATCTTGTAATATGATGGAAAACTCTTTGCCACCCATCCGCGGCACAATATCATGAGAGCGCGATGTCCTTGACAATATCTCTCCAAGCTGTTTTCATATCTCATCACCTGCAGGATGACCATAAGTATCGTTGATTGCTTTAAAAGAATCAATGTCCATGATAAGAAGCGATAATTTTTCACTCCGTTCCTTTGACAATACAATCATTTGCTTTAATACAGCATGAAAATGGCGGACATTGTACAATCCATTTAAAAAATCAATCATTGTCAAACTCTTTAACTCGTATAAAGTTTGCTGTAGCTTATGTAGGAAATTAGCACAATAAAAAGATCAAGATCCCAAAAGACATCTGAGTGTCATAATCATGACACTCATGGAATACATTTAGACCTATTTCTTCAATATCGACAGCTTCAATCTTGAAATGAAGATAGTAAAAAGAGCAATAATCAGCATCTCACTTCTTGAAACAGCTAGAACACAAATTGCGTTAGAGAATAAGATGGTTCTGCTGATTACAAGAATCAGGCAGGAAACCGCCACAACAATGAGTCCTCCATAGAGAGCGGATAAAAGGATTCCGATATGCCTAAAATCTAGGAACATATGAGGTTTAATCTGAATCGTAAACCACATAAGCACGGAGCCGATTAACCCTGAGAAGATGCTGATCAGTAATTTTTGCCTGATTGTTTAAATGGTAGATTATTTCTAAAAATACTGGCACCAATAAACAAAAATGTGATGACGATGCAAGCATGAATAAATCGTTCCTTTAACATGGTTCTTCACCCAACGGAAGTATTGAATCATAATCTTACATGTAAAATAACTTTTTTCATATGATTTATATCATCAAACATGTCCTCGACAGACATAATCCCCACGATTTATGACTCATTATAAAACAGAACGATTGATGTTGGGACAATCTCAGCCTCAATTGGCGATATCATCCAAAAGAATCAGGCACTAATGCAGTACCAAGTATCTATCCATGATTATTCACTGACATTATATAGGATATCCTCATGGCAACTCATTTATTTGTTTGGTGAGTTCTTTAAATTGAAGGTCCAATTCAGCATAGCCCTTGTCGTTTGGCTTCATGAAGCTGAGCTTGCCCAATACTTCCTGTCTCGCTGTTTCCAGCTTTAAGCGATGTTCCTCGTTAGTTTTTCTTTCTGGAACAGCATCTTTCCATTGCCTTTCAATTGTACAGTTGGTAATAACAAGCTTGCTGCTTGTAATTTTTTCAATAAAATAACGATCATGGGAAACGATTAGCAGCGTTCCATTGTACCCCGCTAATGTATTTTCAAGCTGCTCACGTGACGGCAAATCAAGGTGATTCGTCGGTTCGTCCAAAATCAAGGCATCTTTTTCTTCCAAGATATACAACATCAGTTTGCATTTTACCCGCTCGCCCATACTCATATATTTTATCTGTTCCGTCCATTGTGAGGCAGTAAATCCTAAATGCTTCATTAAATTCTGAACCTTGCCTCTTTCTGCAAAGGTTTCTTTATGAAATAACTGCTGTGGTGTTTGTTCAAGAGGCAAGTCAAACACTTCCTGAGTTAAATATCCGATATTTGCCGATGGAGACATCCATACCTTGCCCTCTGCTTTACTCTGCCCAGTGATAATCTTCAGTAGCGTTGTTTTTCCACTGCCATTTGGTCCAATCAAGGCGACCTTTTCACCGTGTTGTATTGTAAAATGGACCTGTTTGAATAATATCCGACCATTATAGGATTTGGACAGATCGTTCACCTCTAAAAACCTCTTGCCTGCCCTATGATTTGCTTCAATAGAAAAATGAACTTCATAGTCTGGTTCGACCTGCTCCACTTTATGCTTTTCCAGTTCTTTTTCAAGACGTTTACGCTTTGATTTGACCTGACTGTCCATCCTCTTTGCCTTCATCCTGTAATACTCCTTAAAGCCATCCTGCTTGGTAGACTGAGCATGGGCTTTCTTGGACCAGGAAGTGAGTTCTGACAGTTGTTCTTCTATTTGCTCCACCATTTTCTGCTGTTTTTCATATTCGCTCTGCTGTGAGAGCCTTTTCTGTTTGCGGAAATCCATATAACTACTGTAATTTCCTTTATGATCGATCAGTTTTTTAGCTTCAATCGACCAAATTTTTGTTGCAATGGCATCAATAAAATAACGATCATGAGAGACAAATAAAATGGTTCCTTTGTATTTTTTTAACATTTCAATAAGAAAATCTGTGCTTGGTTCATCTAGATGATTGGTCGGTTCATCTAAGAGAAGCAGTCCGGCATCCTGCGCAAGTCCTTTCGCCAAACGTGCCTTAAGCTTTTCCCCACCACTTAGCTGTGAAAAGGAACCGTTGGACACCCGCATTTGTTCCAGTAACGCTGCTTCCTGCGGTGACACCTCAAGCAACGAGAAATCTTCTGTTTCCTGTTCTACCAGCACAGTCTTCAATTCCGGCCCTATCCATTGTATCTTCCCACTAGTTGGTGAGATATCTCCGTTTATGATCTGTAACAGGGTAGATTTTCCGGATCCGTTTTTACCAATGATACCAATCCGTTCTCCCTGCCGTACACTTGTCTGCAGTTCTTTAAAAAGAGTAAAATCTTTTATGACATATCCGATATTTTGTATTTTTAACAATTCCTTCATATACGCATTTTCCTTTCTTGGAAGAGAGGACAAAAAAATCCTCCCAAATAAAATTGGAAGGATTAGCCGCGAAATTCACATAACTTAATAAAGCTATCATGGAGCAACAGCTTCAGTACTATTAAAATGGGCAGACTAATCCTATTTCCATTCATTTGAAATATATGTTTCAAATCGAAAAAAATAAGATTAGTTAATCATTGTCCACCCATCACCTCTTCTTAATTACTATGTATATTGTAGCATAACACCTGAAGGATTGGTATCCCTGGAAGATTCTTAATAGAGAAAACCGAGGCGCTTGGCGTCATATGTCAATTCGTCACGAAATGTTGGGTGGGCAATCTTAATCAATGCCTTTGTCCGCTGTTCAATATTTTTCCCACGAAGCTCTGCAACGCCAAATTCTGTAACAATGCGATCCACATCATTTTTTGAAGTTGTGACCACAGAGCCAAGACTTAGTTGAGGTCGAATTTTTGAAATCGTACCATTTTTCGCTGTAGAATGCAGGCAGATAAAGCCTTTCCCATGTTTCGATAATCTGACACCTTGAGCAAAATCAGCCTGTCCACCAGAGGAACTGTAATATTTGCCGCTAATAGTTTCTGAAGCACATTGTCCGTAAAAATCCACCTCTGTTGTAGCATTAATCGAGATCATTTTCTCTTCCCTCGCAATTTCCCTTGGATCATTGACTACTTCTACTGGCAAAAATTCTACTGCTGGATTTTCATCGAGAAATTCATACAGCCGCTTTGTTCCGAGGGCAAAGGTTGTGACGATTTTTCCCGGATAGGTCTTTTTCTCACTGCCAGTAACAATACCGGCTTCTACGAGGTCAATCACTCCATCCGAGATCAGCTCGGTATGAATACCTAAGTTTTTATGGGAACCTAACAGACTGATAACTGCATTAGGAATGGCTCCTATACCCGCCTGAAAGGTTGCCCCATCTTCAATTTGCTCTACGATATACGAGCCGATGACCTGATCAATTTCAGTTACATGCGGAATAGCAATTTCCTGTATAGGATAATCCACCGTGATATATCCTTCGATCTGACTAATATGAATCTGATTTTCACCAAATGTTCGCGGCATCTGTTGATTAACCTCAAGAAAAAAAGGCACCTTACCAATAAATGACGCCGTATAATCTGCCTGAGTGCCTAATGAAAAGTATCCATGCTCATCAATCGGTGATGCTGCTGCAACGATCATAGATGTCTTAGTTGATTCCCGCAAAATTCGCGGCACTTGGTGGAAATGATTTGGAATTAGTTCACATTTCCCCTGTAAATAAGCCTTTCGTGCAGGGGCGCTCAAAAAATAAGAAACATGTGAAAGCGATGTTCGCATTTTTCCATTTATATAGTCTTTCTCCTTCAAAGGGTGCATTTGATGTATCCGAACATTCTGAAAATAATCCGAATTTTGTTCCAATACTTCCATTAATACATGCGGTTCCCCATTGGCGATGGGAATAATAATATCATCCCCATCACCAATAAGTAAGACAAGATCCTTAGGCTGTTTCTTTTTCACCTTAATCCACTGCTGAAATCTTCTTTCCTTCTCCATCCTTTTCCATCCTTAATATCTCTTTATAACCATTGCTTCCCCGTCTACAACCATCACATCATTCTGGTTAAAGACCTGTGTTTTTAATTTAATTAATTTCTTAGCATCTATTTTTTCTAGGACTTCAACCACCGCCTTAACGGTATCTCCTATTTTGACAGGTGCTGTAAATTTAAAGTTTTGTGATAAATAAATGGAATTAGGCCCTGGAAGTTTCATTCCTAAAACCGTTGAGATAAAACTTCCTGTCAAAAGCCCATGGGCAATTCTATCCTTGAAGATCGTCGTATCAGCAAACGTCTCATCAATGTGCATCGGATTAAAATCACCAGTAATTCCGGCAAATTGATAAATATCAAATTCTGAAATAGTTTTTGAAAAAATCGCTGTATCCCCGATAAAAATTTCCTCGTACATCAGTTCTTTTTGCATCATTGTGCATCCCCTTTTCGTCTTTTTCCAGGTACTGCAGTCGAATCAAAATACCTGCATACCTTTGAGGTTATACATCTATTCTACTAAAAGTTTAATGAAAATTGTTATCTTTCACTGAATTTTTCGTATTTTACAAAAAAATAATATTTCTGATCATTTAACTAAATAAAAAAGCTGTTAATCCTTTTCCAGATTAACAGCCTTCAAAAATATGTATCTCTTTGATGCAATCATTTCTTTTTCCAATGCCTAGAATAATATAAAACCAGCTGTAAAAACATAGATAAATTGTGAATTTATTATTGGAATTTTCTATACATAATTAAGTTTAGTGCATGATTCCCTTGACGGAATACTATTTAATTCGTTTTAACTAACTGATTCCCTATCCTTTATCATAGAACAATGCCAGAATAAGAGTGCTTATTGCAGGATTTCCTTATAAGGCGTTAAATCAATCTTTTTCGCTTTAAGCATTTTCACTGCACGTTCTTGCATATCACCTGGTGAAGCCATCAAGTATCCTTTGATTACATCATCCTTTGTTACAGTATCGCCTTCAACACCTTTTAAAATGACTCCTTCAATTTTCTTTTTCGCCATCGGCCGCGCAAAAGCCGGGATAGGTTTTACTAGTTCCTCTAACAAATCTTTCGCATCTTGATTCCATACCATCATGTACATTTCCTCCTTAACATTTGGAACTTACATAGCTAGTATATCCATTTATTCACTTTAACACCATATGTATATTGCTATTACTTCGAATCTAATAAAATTTTTCTAATCCACTGCATCAGGGCATGATTAATCATGATTTTCAGAAAAGCATAACACATTTCTTTTTTCCGCGAATATCCTAATTAGTATTACAAGAAGCATAGTCCGAAAAGAGGGATAATATGATACAGCTCTCAGGGGTGCCTTTTCAGCACTACGATATGTGGCCGGAGGGCAGTCTGGAGAAGAAAATTGTCAAAGAAATGGTTGAGGATTCATCGATTTACAACATTGCATCAATTGACGAATTAAGGTTTGAGCTTCAGCTGCGGAAAAATATTATTTCAAGTGCAAAAGAGATGAATAATAGTAATATGGCCTTTGAGATTTTTGCAACCTCACGTTGTAACCCGGCATATTGGAATTTAACAGAGACTGGCGGATTTCGGCTACGGAATGATGTCCTTCCCTCTGATGCTATCCAGGATATATACAACAATAGTTCCCTTTATGGTTTTGAATGCGCAACAGCCATCATTATCATCTTTTATCATGCCGTGTTAAAAACGATTGGCAAAGCCTTATTTAATCAATATTTTCAAAATCTCTAT
Organism: uncultured Bacillus sp.; assembly: GCF_946478885.1. The sequence continues at coordinate 89,391 of NZ_CAMLDX010000002.1, forward strand.
TTATACAGTTGGCATTTTGATCCAGACCTTGGTGTTCAATCCATTCGCACATCCCAATTCCTTCCAGGTGATGTGGTGTATTTTTCAAATCCTGATGTAAATCCTTCTACGCCTTGGTGGCGTGGCGAAAATACTGTCTTGCTGGAGGATGGAAATTTTTTTGGCCATGGAATCGGAATCATGACGAGCAATGAAATCATCCAACATTTAAATAAAATGCGAAAGCCGGATAGTACGACATCTGCTTTTTTACTGAATTCAGCGGCTCGACCATCATTTCATCATCTTTATCAGCTCTCAGCAAGAACGCATCGATATCTGTCGATTCATAGCGATCTGCATGCATTTGTCGCGAAGAAAATTCCACACCTCACCATCCATCACAACAAAAATTCCATCTCATTCGAACGGTATTTGCGTTATTTACACGAGACTTATGGTTTAATAGACGGCTGGAATTCCCATTCGCTGTAATCCTTACTTTTAAAAGAGTCATTGTAATAGACCTGCAGAAGCTGCCTGAATTCATACAAATCACCTAGACTCTGAAACAGCCTCTGCAATAATCCCTACAACTGATCCTGCTTGAGTCCCCACTGATCCTGAAAAATAAGATGCTTCAGGTCTTGTCTTTTTTCCCAATTCGCCAGTTCAAGCAATGGCTTTTCAGGATATTCATCTGTTCTGCCGAGAGAAAGCAACGCAACAGGCTCAATATGTGGCGGAATATGTAAAATGTCCCGGATATCATTCTTCTTATAAAAGCTTACCCATCCCATAGCCAGGCCCTCTGCACAGGCTGCTAGCCACATATTTTGAATTGCACATGCGGTGGATAAGATATCCGTTTCCGGGATAGAATTCCTTCCAAGAACATGCGATCCTCCTCTTGTCGGATCACATGTGACACAAATAGTAACCGGGGCTTCCCTTAAGCCCTCAACTTTTAACTGGAGAAACTGTTCATGTCTCTCCTCCTGCTCTTCATAATGAATCGCCAAGGCACGACGTTCCTTGTCAGCTGCCCAAGCCAGCTTGTTCTTAATCTCCTCCGACGTTATCACGACAAAATTCCATGGCTGCATAAAGCCGACAGAAGGTGCGTGATGCGCTGCTTGTAATATGCGATACAATATTTCTTCCGGTACTGGTTCTGGCCGGAAGCTGCGGATATCTCTCCTTTTATATATGACTTTATAAACTGATTCTCTTTCTTGTGATGAAAACATTTATTTCTTCCACCTATTCTTTTACATTTTGTATAGATCCATCTGGCAAAAATATTCTTTTCTATTTTACCATGATTATCCATGCAAAAGGATGAAAGATTTAAAATGAGAAACTGAGTTAAACATTTATATATCTTTCATAAGAAAGCCAAAAAAAGCTACCCAGAAGCTTGTTCATTCGCTTCTAGGTAGCTTTCTTTATTTCCAATTCAAACATATATCAACCAAGGTGTAAAACTCTTTAGAAATTCATATTTATTTCGTAATAAACATCTGCGTCCAGTAATTTCCATTTTCTACATAACCTACTCCAATATGGGTAAAGGAGCTATTTAAGATATTTGCACGGTGCCCTGAGCTGTTCATCCAGGAATTTACGACTTCCTGCGGTGATCGTTGACCCATTGCGATATTTTCACCCGCACCGCGGAATGAGATTCCAAATTGCTTCATCATATCAAATGGTGATCCGTAAGTCGGGCTTGTATGACTGAAATAGCCCTTTGTCTGCATATCCACAGATTTGGCACGGGCAACTTTGCTTAATTGCTCATCTACTTTTAAAGCAGGAAGCCCTTGTTTTGCCCTCTCCTGATTCGTTAAATCTACTACCTGCTGCTCAAATGCACTTAGCTGTGCCATATCAGATGCCTGATTTGATTCATTTATCGTTCCATTTGGCTGCTGAGCCGGTTCCTGTTGCACAGGAGTTGCAGTGGGCTTCTCTGCCGGTTTAGCTGGCTGCTGTGTGCCCTTTCCTGTGTTCATGCTGTTCCATTTGATTTGGCAGTTTTGCAGATACTTTTGCAGATATTCATTCAGCTTCATCACATTCTGGCCGCTAGATTGATAGACTTCAACTTTCTTTTGTCCAATATTGTCCGCACGAACTCCCTCTGCACCCGCAGCTCCGGCGGAAACAAAAAGAAGTGATGCTGTTGTCAGTACGGATAACACAAATTTCTTTTTCATGCTGTTTTCCTCCCTGAAATATGTTTCTGGCTTCCTACACCAACATGATAGCATGCGATTTTTGTCATATTTCAGGAAGTATTTACATCCATTTGATTTTAAAAAAATTCCAGATAGGTTTATGACCTCATGGAAATAGAAATCGTTGATGTTCTAATATTTGTGCTACGCATGATGATAATGGACTTCTATTACAATCAAGGTAATTATTATAATGGCAACCTTCTATTACCAAAAAGATTCGGTTGACATGATTTTCTTTCCTGTTGATATTTTACAACTTTTACGAATTGATGACCTATTTTGGTGTCATGTATCTTATTTAACAGCTTTTCTCAACTTTCGATGTTTTTTTAAAAGTGAATAAATTCCTCAGATGATGTCGGCTTCGAAAAATATCCTTTTGCTAAAATAAATATTTCTCTTCAAATTGACTATAGTGATCGAGCAGACGCAGCGGTGCATTCGTGAGCAGTAACAATTGAATGATTTCAAATAGCAGTGATTCCCAAGTGATGAGGCGAATATTTTGGTGTATCTCCGGAACAATGACACGTTCCAAAACCTCATGAAATTCCTGAATGAGCCTCACATTGTCCTGGGGACAAATGAAAACTAACAGCCGGCTTCCCGCAGTATCGACGTAGGAAATATTCCGTAGTAGCTGATAATGCTGAATCAATTCATCATATTCCTTTAAATCTGATCTTATTTTTCCATTTAGACGCTTTTTATAAATTTCTTCGTATTTTCTCCGGTACTTTCCGATCGATTTTGCTTTGCCAAATTCATGTTCGGAGTATTTGATGTCAAACAAGATCTCCCTTCCTGACTGAAGTTGAATATAGAAATCAAAGTTTGTCCCTTCTTTTTGGAGGAGGAGCTTTTCAAATTCACACTCCGCCAAAGTTTCTTGTTCAAGGTTCAATATCCGGAGCAGCAATTCAAGCTTCTGTTCAGCAACTAGGGGATAAAAAAAGTTTAGGCAGAGTGCCTGTGAAGAATTTAAGTGATGAAAGTCTTGATGAAGATGGATATTTGTCTCTTCTATATACCCGATCAATTCCTGTCTATAATTCTCCAGTAAATTGAAATTCCATAGCTCAGGAGGCAAGATATGGGGATATGGTCGGTCATTGCGTTTCCATACTCCATTGTCATATACTCCAAGATTCATTTTCTTGTATTCCGACAAATGATTTTTTACGGCTTCATTAAATTTCAAATTCTCTCCTCCCGATTCAATTCTACATCTTACATCCAGCTACATTTTTGCATAACAGTGATTTTACAGCACATAATTCGACAATTAAGATTCCTTTTCCTTCTTACATCACAAAGCTGTTATTTGTAATTTCAGTATTTATTGTGTAAAGCAGATGGAATTATCCGGTCATTTATATTGTTCATAAACAACAGACCAGATGATATTGGAACCGTTCATTCGGTACTATTAAGGAAAAATTTTCAGTACCTCATAGCGAAAACCAAGATAATGATAGTGCAGCTTCTGATACATTTCCTTGGCTGTATCATACCCGTCAGCCGCCAAAATGATGATTTTATCAGTATTCTTCTTCATTACATATTGCTGCAGCCTGGTGGCAATCCCTTTCTGGCGGAACATCGGTAGAACAATTAGGCTATCTAATTCAGCCATGTTATCTGAAAGAATCACATCAACAGATCCGGCCAGAATTCCTTTATAATAAGCCGACAGCTGTAGGACATGACCAGAGCGAAAATTCCTTTTATATTGCTGCTGTTTCTGCTCCGCATAAGCTGCACCATACATTACATCAAGTCTATATTGAAAGGTTAAATAAGACTCAAAATATTGCATCGTTACTGACTGTATCGTTATTTCTGGTGCTTCTGCTATAACAGGAAAGTGTCTCGGTTCAATCCCATACAGCTCCAGCAGGCAGTTCCCATAATCAGCCTGACTCAAATACCCTACCAGTTCACTAGTCAATGGTTCATTGTCCGGGAAACAGAACTTAACATGTTTTTGCTTGAATTGAAAATGGAAGGTCCGCAGATAGTCTTCTGTTACGATAAATTCTTGCACTGATGGCATTTGCTTGAATTGGATATAGTTACAATCATACAGTAAAAGCATGTCCCGGGTATGGTAATGAATGAATCGTTCATTTTCCATTACAACCTTGCCCGGTCGGTAGAGCTGCTTAAAGGTAATATCGTTCATAGCGCACCTTACACCTTTCATATTGGAGAAAAAATGCAAAACAAGCCGGCATTACTTTCTGCCAGGTTTGTTTTGCAATAAGCTAAAGCTGATAGAAAACACTTACCATTCTATTTATAATAATTAGCGAGTTTCAACGTTTTTCAGCGAACTGACGAGCAGTCCGGCTAGATATCCTTCTTGAACAGCTTCAAGGGCCTTTCGGATTTTGAGCGCATCCCCGATAACAGATACATGATAAGATCTCCCTTTTAATTTGGAAGCGAGCTCTTTATCTGATTGTGCTCCTATCGCCAGAACAATCGAGTCAGCCTGTAAAAAAAACTTTTCATTCCCTCTCGATGCGGATACCCCGTTATAAATAATCGAATTTACTTTAGTATTCACAAGAATTTTTACGTTATTTTCTTTTAATTCCTTAAGCAGGAATTGTCGCGGCCCCGGTTCATAATCGATCGCAATCTTTGGAAGGACTTCAACCAAAGTAACTTGTTTACCCTGGTTAGCGAGAAAACTAGCGGTTTCTGCCCCGATACCTCCACCTCCAACAATCAAAACATGTTGATTTGCTTCTTTTTTACCGCTCAAAACATCAAATGCAAAAATGACATTTTGTAAATTAGCTCCTGGAAGATTCGGAATTTTAGGTTTCGCTCCCGTTGCAATAATGACTTCATCAGGATCATTTTTTTCAATTAACAGCAAAGTGGCCTCCGTATTCAGGTGTACATCTACTCCAAGTTTTTTCATTCGATTTGTTTGCCAATTGATAAAGCTGGAGAATTCTCCTTTTCCCGGCGGCACACTCGCAAGATACCATTGTCCTCCCAAACGGCTGCCCTTTTCATATAGGCTTACTTCATGACCTGCTTCAGCAGCGGCAATGGCCGCAGTCATCCCAGCCGGCCCCCCTCCAACGATCAAAACCCTTTTCTTCTCTCTTGCTGGTTGAATCGTATATTCAGTTTCCCTTCCCAATTTAGGATTCACAAGACATTGAATTGATTCATCCTCAAATAGTCGTTTCAAACAGCCCTGTTCGCAGCCAATACACATCCTAATGTCACCAAATCTGGATTGTTTTGCTTTATTAGGTAATTCTGGATCGGCCAATGATGCTCTGCCCATCGCAGTAAAATCAGCTATTCCTGAAGAGACAAGAGATTCGGCAATTAGGGGATCATTGATTCTGGATACCGTGATAACCGGGATATCTACTACTTTGCGAATTTCCACTGCTAGGTGGGATAAGTTTCCGTGCGGCACAGCCGAAGGCGGGATAAATTGATCTGTGCTAGCATAACACCCCCCCGAAACGTGAAGAACATCAATTCCAGCTTGTTCCAAGATAAGTGCTATTGCTCTTGTATCGACAATGGTATTTCCGCCAGAAACAAATTCATCAGCAGAAATACGGAATCCAACAGGAAAATCAGGTCCAACCTTTTCACGAACATTTTTTATTATTTCCAGCGGAAAGCGCATCCTGTTGTTTAAACATCCCCCATACATATCGGTACGTTTATTGGAATATAATGACATAAATTCCGCAACTAAATAACCATGAGATCCATGTATCTCTACTCCATCATAGCCTGCTAATTTTGCCCTCCGCGCGGCATCTCCGAATTTTCCCACAATCTCATGTATTTCTTCTATTGTCAATTCATGAGGCATTTCCATTTTTACCGGACATGGGATTGGTGATGGGGCGACAGGCTTCATACCGATAACTTTATTACTTGTTTGTCTCCCAGCATGAAAAATTTGCAGAAAGATTTTCGTTGAATGCTGATGAATCCTTTCCGTTAATGTGCGGTGACTTTCGATTTGGCTTTCATCCCAAAGTCCAGACATAAAGGAGAAACCTCTTCCGCGAGGATCAACTGCACAGGCTTCTGTAATAATCAGCCCCCATCCTCCTTTTGCCCGCGTTTCATGATAGGTTATATACCTTTCAGTTAGTCTCCCGTCAGCGTCGCAAAAATTGGTCACCATCGGCGGTACAACTAGACGGTTCATGATTTCTAATGATCCAATCTTCATCGGCGTAAATAGATTCTTCATCATATTTCCTCTCCTTTGAAAATTAATCGAATCTCTGTCCAACCTGGAAAACAAATTATGTGTATTTATTTACCTATTATTCGACTGCAATGATGAATGGGCTCAGTTTGAAAAGTATATCATTAGAGTTGCTATTCCATTTGTAGGATTATTACTTGAGTACTAATGTTTCTTTAATTGTATGAGTTTACCAAATCTGTATCAATCGATAGAAAACAAGCATTTGTATCATTACTCAACAGATTTATCGATTATGTCTATAAGTTCATAAACAATTCAATTGAAATATCATTTTGTTGAAAACTATTCATGATCAATTCCTTGAACATGTACTTGCCAAATCACCTAACATAATAGCTTGTGTTATAGAATTTCTATTTTTTTATGGAATTTGTTAATTATATCCCCTTTCGCCATACGGCTGAACCTGTACAAGCCATTTGGCTTCAAGCTCTGACAATGCCTCTTTTTCATTATAGTACGGGTCCTCTGTTTTTTTCAGTTTTTCTAATACTTCAATCGTAAAGACCTCTTTACCAAACAAATTCCAATCATTTTGCAATTCTTTATTTCGATGCGTGTTCATTTCAAGCATAAATTGCAGTCCATTCAATGTCTTTAAATTACGGGTGCTTCCAATAAAACACTTTCCATTCTGATGGTTTTTAATTTGGAAAACACCTGCTTCAACAGGTATTTCTTTGTATAGTTGTTTCAGTTCCTTTTTCCGATCCATTCTATTACCTGCTTTCTTGGTTTTATTTTTTCAGCCAATATTCGCTTCCATCTGCCTTACGGTCTAGAAAACCATAGTCGACTAAGTATCTTCTAATCATGGCATAATCATCGTAAATGTTCTTCAATAATAGATTTAATTCCTTTTCGGCGTATATCCGATTGCTTTCTATCCTTTTCGCAATTTCGCGGATGACAACCAGCCTTTGTTTCTCCTTATGGGGAAATTCCCTTAGGCGTCCATTCTCTGCAAAGGCAAAAAATTTTTGAACAATGTCTCTCTGTTCTTCCGCAGTAATATCATAGCGATCATCTACCATTCTCGCGTTCTTGTGTGGCGGGATGAATACGGGAGCATGCTGATCCTTTTCCTTCAAAAGCTCGAAGATGGTCAGAAAGATTTTTGCCTGACGCTCCTTCTCTTTTAAGGAAAAACGATGATGTCTAATCGTAGAGGTACTTCCTGATCCAGTCAACTCTTTAATTTCTTTATCATTCATTCCCTGATAAAAATAACGCAGTAGCTGGTTCTGCAGTTCGGTCAAACCTGTCAGTTTTTTATCAAGCCCCATTAAATGAGCAAAGACAGATTCATGAACCTGTTCAATGTGAATCCGTGTATATCTCTCTGCTTCATATAAAATTCCATCATGTGGAAAAATTACGCCTTTTTCAAACTTTTCATCGCATAATAAACAAACATAGGATTCCCTTTCCTCGATATACCCCCTTTTCAGGTCCTCCAATGATGCATTCCAAAAAGAATCTGTCATTCTCATTATCAATACACATCCAATCAAATTTTAACATTTATTTATTTTGTTTACTAATTTGTAAACATAATCATAATTCGTTTGTTTTAAATAGTCAATAAGTCATTTGAATAATTCCTCTTTACTAATAAAAATTCTTGTTTTCCAGAAATAAGTTATTCGCTCTTTTTAAAGGTACGGTATGTATCATCATGAGTATCCTGAATTGTCTATATATTATAATTGCAATAATAATTTTATTTTTCCATTATTAACCATTTGATTCCACAAGAAAATTTCATATGATGTTTGCCAAGACAACGCAAATAAATGATATTGCTTTTCTAAGCGAAACTTCTACAAACGGAAGAGACCGTGTTTGATAAAAACATAGGAGTTTTTTCTTATTTTTATCATGTTCCATTTTGACCGCTCCAAAATAAAAAAAACCGGGAATATACTTCCCGGCCTAGTTGACAAAGCCTTTTTCCTTTATTGCTGCGTATGCTTCCGTTTCGTTTTCTTCCTTGATTTGATATTCAAGTGTGTCCTCTACAATTTTTGCACAACGGCCGCCGAATGGTTTGATGACCGCTTTCACTTCCTTAATATCAATTATTTCCTTTATCGGATAATGAACTTTCAATGTCTTCACCTCCACTTTAACTATATATAATATCGACATCTATTACAATGATGATCATGCTTGCCTGGATTGATGAATGCCAATTTGTAAATCTCAGCTGTCAAATCTCTTTTAGAGATATCATTAGGGTGCCACAAACTATACCGCTCTATAAGAGTGATCAAGTACCTAAACTTCGTTGAGGAGGATGAATACCTAGATTATTTTAAAGATTGATCATGGTCTATTATTCAAGTTAATACAATTTTATAAAGCCTTTTTCAAGGAGTGATGGTCTTGGGCTATTATATAAAAGTTGAACAGAATATCAAGATTTACGTTGAAGATTTAAACCCTTCTAGCCATGACACAATTGTGTTCCTTCATGGATGGCCGTTGAATCACAAGCTGTTTGAATATCAATTGAATGTTCTACCGGATATGGGCTTTCGATGTATTGCGATTGATATGAGAGGGTTTGGCAAATCCGATAAACCGTGGACAGGTTATGAGTATGATCGCTTGGCAGACGACCTCTGCAAAATAATACAAACACTTCAGCTGAAGCAGGTTACACTTGTCGGACATTCTATGGCAGGAGCGATTGCCCTCCGCTATATGGCGCGCTACCATGGATACGAAGTTTCTCGGCTGTGTCTTGTCAGTGCCGCCGCTCCGTTTGGTTTTACGAAAGAAACTGCTGCAGACCTATATACTAAATCCAGCCGAGACCGGCCTAGAATGCTGGAGGAGATTAGTGATATTTTTTTCTTTCAGCATTCAAGCCGCTCTTTTTCTGATTGGTTCATTCAGCTTGGATTAAAGGCAGCAGGCTGGTCCACCTTGAAGACAATTCTTTCGCTTCGGGATGAAAATGTCTTAGCAGATCTTGGTCTAATTCAGGTTTCCACATTAATTATTCATGGTATTCACGATCAGGTGATTCCCTTTTCACAGTCCAATATTGTCCATCAGGAAATCCGAAATTCAATATTACTGCCTTTTCAATTCAGCGGTCATGGTCCAGTTTGGGAAGAAAGAAACCGGTTTAATCAAGTCTTAGTGAATTTTATTCGCGGTTTATGATCATCTCAAAAGCTTGATATTTAACACGGATCGTGAAAATACTGACCAACGTGCTGGAATAAGCTTCATCTTTTTCACTTATTGAAAACTGGCCTGATAAAAATTCGACAAAATAGAAACAATAAAAGTAGGAACCAAAAAGTCTGAAGTATTTTTGAGGCAATGCTAAAGGAGGAGGTAAGGTATTGAACAAAAAGGAACCGCAAAAAAATGAACCAATCATAGCGCCGGGTATGGATGTTAATAAAGAGCTTAATCGAAATGCAACAGTGAAAGAAGTAGAAAAAGGAGAATACACAAACGTCATCACTTTATCCTACGATGAAGTAGACCCAAGTTAATCCAATTACAAAAAAAGGAACTGTTCCATTGGATGTCAGGCATCCTCCATTTATCTATTTCCCGTGCAGATTGATGCAATCTGATACTAGATACTGGATGGTGGTGCCTGACACGTTTGCTGTTGGGACAGCTTCCTTTTTTATATCAAATACAAACCTTTGACAAGGGTTGGATCATCACTGAGAACGAAGTTCCATTTCTTTTTTACGAAGTTCAACCCGGCGAATTTTCCCTGAAGTAGTTTTTGGAAGTTCCTGAACGAATTCAATGTTCCTCGGATATTTATACGGAGCCGTCAGTTTTTTTACATGCTCCTGAAGATTTTTTACTAGGTTCGGATCGCAGCGGTCTACCTCATTTCTTAGTACAATAAAAGCTTTGACAACACTCCCTCTAATTTCATCCGGACTTGCAACGACCGCGCATTCTTTTACCGATGGATGTTTGACAAGTGCATCCTCCACTTCAAATGGTCCAATAGTGTAGCCGGAGCTGATGATAATGTCATCGCCGCGCCCTTCAAACCAGAAGTATCCATCTTCATCTTTTTTTGCTTTATCTCCGGTAATATAATAGTTGCCCTTGAATTGCATTGCGGTTCTTTCCGGATCCTTGTAATAGTGTTTAAATAATGCGGGTGTTTCAATATGCACAGCAATATCTCCCACCTCGCCGGGTACACATGGATCTCCATATTCATTAATAATTTCTACACTATTGCCAGGAATAGGTTTTCCCATCGATCCCGGCCTTAACGACATCCCTTTGGTAATTCCAACAAGTAAGGTATTTTCCGTTTGTCCGTAGCCATCTCGAACATCGACATTAAAGTATTTTTTAAATGTGTCAATAACATTTACATTTAACGGTTCTCCGGCCGAAACCGCACTACGAAGGTTGTCTAGTTTATATTCCTGTAAATTACCCACCTTTGCCATCAAACGATATTCAGTTGGTGTGCAACATAAGACATTTACCTTATATTTCTCTAGTAACTGCAAATATTTTTGTTCCTGAAATTTTCCTAAATAGACAAACCCTGCTGCTCCAGAGCCTAATACAGAGAGAAACGGACTCCATATCCATTTCTGCCATCCTGGACCAGCCGTTGCCCAAACAACATCGTTTTCTTCAATACAGAGCCAGTTCGGTGCTGCGGCTCTTAAATGGGCATATGCCCAGCCATGTGTGTGAACAACTCCTTTTGGATTACCTGTCGTCCCTGAAGTGTACGACAAAAAGGCCATATCGTCATGGTTTGTATCCGCAAACGGCATGACATCTGAAGTATTCTCCATTTCATCCTGCAAATGAATCCAATTCTCTTCAGCTTTTCCAACTACAAATTTTAGCCGCTGTTTGGTATCTATTATCTCGTTAAATTGGTTGACGTAGGAATGAAAGCTGACAATTGCTTTTACTTCTCCATGTAATAATCGATATTCCAGATCCTTTTCCCTGAGCATTTCTGAACTTGGAATAACAACAAGTCCTGCTTTTAACGCTGCCAAATACACTTGATATGTTTCAATTATTCGTGGCATCATTACCAATATTACGTCTCCTTTTTGTAAACCGCTCCTTAAGAAAACGTTTCCAAGTTTATTGACATTAATAAAGAGCTCACGATATGTAATCGTTTTTGTCTCACCCGCATCTGATTCCCAAATCAATGCCAATTTTTTCGTGTCTTCCGCAAATCGTTCCATTTCGGAAACCAAATTATATTTTTTCGGTGCCAACAGATCTACGCGCTTCATAATGAAAACATCCTTTCAATCCAATTTTGATAATCTTGTTTTGTCATTACTTTCTTAACATAGGAAGTCTTTACTATTTTCGACACTGAATAGCATTTTCCTGTTTAATTTTTATATTTTTCTGAATATATTTTTAATTATACATGTTTTATACAATAATAGTTACATTATTTTAAAAAAGAAAGCCATTAATGAGCATTCTCCCCTTATTTCTCTGTTGGTACAGGTTAATTAGCAGGTGCTGATTGACCAAATCCGTTGCCCGCATACTTTTTCCTTCAACCTCAAAATATCCAACTGGTTCAAAAATAAAAAGAGGAGTGTCATCACTCCTCCATTTCCTTCATGAAACAATAAATCTTGCCTGTATTTTAGATAATTCCACTTGAAAGTATAGCTTGTACACTTCAAAATCCTCTTCAGAACTGTTTGAGTGTGTCACATAGTCCCCTTTATAGGTTCGGCATTCTTCATCAAATAGAAAACATTCCTGCCCTTTTTCTGCAGATTCCAACAAGCTATAAATCAAGTCAGGTTTTTTATACGTCTTTTCACGGAGTATTTCTTGGGTGTCAGCATTATATACTTGAAGTTTGTACAATTGAAGCACCTCCAAATGTTTTCATACATTAAGCATATAGTATATTGAAAGCGTTTTATAATTTAAATATGTCTTTTTTAAGAACTCTCACGTCATAAACAACATAACTAATCTCTTAAACAGTACTTGCAGCGTACTTTGATAAATAAGCCAACTGTGTGCAAAAAAAGCTTATACCCGCTCATCGCAGATATAAGCCCTTTCGAAAAAATGTCTT
>NZ_CAMLDX010000003.1 GCF_946478885.1 uncultured Bacillus sp.
CAAAGCTACTATAAATATTTGCGCTAAAAATAGTTCCAAAACTTTTCATCGATTATTAGTAAATTTAAAAAGCCCAATTTCTCAACATTAAAATTAAGAAATTGGACTTTTGTCATTACTTCGGAATAGCGTCCGATAATGGAATAACTTTATGTTGAACCTTCAAAAATATACAGTTTTAGCTAATGTATATTTTACTTAAAATAAGAACCTGTTTTGAAAAATGGCAATAAAATATTTTGTTTTAATCAATTACATCTGTTGGTGTTGCTTCTTTTAAAATAATTATGCCGTCATAGGCCTTATTGGGTATCATTTCAATTGTGTAAAACATTTTTAATAGCTTTTGCCAAGAACGAAAGTCGTCACCCACGTTTACCATTTTTTGTTCACTTTTTATAATGTCCAACAATTCCTTTGACTCACTGGCTTTTTCAAAATCAACGTAAAAGATATTTGGCTCTACTTCACTAAATGCATCAACTAAACCATTATGATTCTTTATCTTATAATTCTTTCTTTTATCAGATCCGCGGTTTAAGGCTTGAAATTTACTATTCATTAAGTCGGTACCAATTGCAAAATACTTGGACCCATATAACTCATCTAAATAACTTCCCATCGATTTATAACTAGCTAATGAAGCAGACGTTTTTTCGATATGCCCATTATGTCCGGAGAAGAATACCTTATCATGACCACGAGCAGCTTCAAATTCAACAATCCATTGCAAATTGTCAGCTAAATACTGATCACGAAGTTGTTGGTAGTCCCCCTCATTTAAAAATAGCTCTGTTCGTTGTTTCATAAGTTGTGCGTATTCTAAAGCAAAGGCAAACGTATCCGATGATGAATGTTCCGTATAAGCTACTTCGTTTGATTGCAGATCAAAAATGATATTATCGAGCACCTCATAAATTTTTTTCAGTTGCTTCGTTGATAACGATCTCATTGTATTATTTGAAGCATGTTCCAGTTGAACTGCATATTTTTGTTCCGCATCCTTGTTAACAACTTCATAATAGTTAAGCAAACCTTTTTTACTGTAATCATATCGCTGCATATCATTTCCGTAAAAATATATTTTCTCATCGTCACTGGCCGTAGCGTTATAATCATGCATCCATTGAACAAAATCGATCATTTGCTCCGTTTTATAGATGCTGTAATCAAGTGCGTTCACGGCTTCTTCTGCAGTACCTTTTCCATCTAAAATGAACTGATTAATTTCCTGTCCGCCTCCAAAATCCCCTTCTATTACAAACACACGGACATGTTCATTTTTAATTAATGCTTCAAATACATCTTTTTTCAACTTCTGAAGTTCTAAATTCCCATGTGTTGCCTCTCCTAAGCCAATTATTCTTACATCATCCGGAATATTAATTTTTTTAACAGACGAAATATATTTTTCTGCTTCATCAAACACTTTATCATTATTACTGCACCCTGATAAAACAATCATGAGACAAATAACAGCCAATAAGAAAGGTTTCTTTTTAGAAAAGTGCATCTTTAAATCCCCTCGTTTATTATTTTTCTTTTGACATTAAATACTTTCGATAAGCTTTATAAAAACTGCTACCAAAGAAAACAACCATAAGGGCGGGAAGCGACCTCAAAAGGGCAAATGGAGTTTCAAATATAAACGCTTTCCAAAATAATGCACCTTTCATACTCCAAAGACCTTCAGCTAAATATAAACCTGAATCCTTGTAAAGCATATAAGAAAAAAGCAATAACAGTATACCTAAACCAGATGAATAACCCATCAATCTTTTATAATAATTACTCTTTGATTGGCGATCCGAGAAGATTTCATTTTGATCATCATCTTCTTTTTGCCAATATCGAATTCCACCAAGCCAGGAGCCATTTATATAAATCCAACCGAAGTCTTCATATATCCCTTTGTAATCTTTGAACTTTTTCTTTGATAAATAATCTTGATAATCCAGCCGTATCACATATCTCTTGTCGGTTTTTTCGAAAGTGTATATTCCTAATCCACTAATATTTGTACAATGATAGCCTTTTTGTAATTGCTCGTTCAGCCATTGCTCCTCTTTTTCAATATCAAAAAACATCTTAAATTTCTTCATTCGATTCACTTCCTTCGTACAGGGATAAAATATGCAATAACCTGTTTTGTTCCATTTTCAAAATGGCGCTTCCTTCCGCAGTTATCATATAAACTTTTCTTCGCCCTGACTCTCCAACAGGTTCAATCCAACCGTGCTTATTCAAGTTTTCAATCGCACCGTATAATGTACCAGCTGCTAAAATAACGGTTCCATTACTCATCTTTTCTATCTTCTGCATTACGGCATAGCCGTGAAGGGGCTCACGTAAAGCTAATAAAATATAATGCATGGTTTCAGACAACGGCAATAATTTATGTTTCATACTCTAACCCTCTATTCAGTTTAACTATATAGTTTGACTTTATAATAAAATAATACAGTTCAACTGAATAGTCAACAGCATTTTTAAAATTCATCGAAGGAACTTAAAGTAAACCCTTTATAATCAGGCAAAAATTTAATCTAAAAAAGTCGATTTCCTTTACGTTGGGAAATCGACTTTTTGTGTAATCTTAATTAAATGGCCTGATTGCTGAACAATCGGGAGAAAGCCTTTTGCTTTTTACTTTATTCCGATTACTAAACTATCCCGTACGACTTCAACAACTTCTGTTGTTATCTTATCAAGATTATTAATTTCAAACTTCGCAGAGCTGATTTATTCTTTCTGCAATACTCAGCTTTTTTATTTTCATTTAAAAATTCGAAGAAAAGTAACACAAAATGTCTTTCAAAGTGCTTTAATTAATATAGAGGTACTTTTTCCTCAATAATAATGCTGATTTATCGGATTCTAGAGGAAAAGATCCATAAAATTAATAAGGCAGGACAGCATACCGCTGTTTCTTGTAAGAAAATTATGAAATAGGTGACATAAAATTCTTGCAAAAGCACTTATTTATGAAGGGGATCACCTCATAAAAAAATGCCGATTCAGGAGTTCGTGCAATGCCTGTGAAATCCAATGAACTTAAGATTACAGGGATTTGTGATGTAGAATTTATTTAAGATCACCATGGTTTGAAATAAAAGATCTGAAGAAAAATACACTGCTTATCCGATTGAAAATGAACGTGGCAAAAAACTAGACGATGTTGATATATACATTAAAATGAAGAAATTATTAAGGATGTGTTTTGATTTAAATTAGAACTTCACAAATGAGAAGGTGAAGAGAATTGTTGGATATTGAATGTCCATTAATATTTTAAGTGCGAATGTAAAGCTCACATGAAATCCCCGATACAATTTTTTCATTTAAAAAGCCTAATTTTGCATATTATGTTTTTTAATTCTTTACTTAAGTAAAGAGAATAGCGCTTTTTTTAACTAAAATTATCATTTTTAATGTTCTTTTGGTTAAAATTCGCTGTCACATCCTATATGGATGTGTGGATTGAAATTTCTACCCCAATTACATTATTTAAACTATGTTGCTGGTCACATCCTATATGGATGTGTGGATTGAAATAAACGGCTGCACAATTTGGTCTGCAGGGTACCAGAGTCACATCCTATATGGATGTGTGGATTGAAATTAGTTTGCAAAAGATACATATTTCAAATGCCATGTAGTTGCAAACATTATGGATGTGTGGATTAAAGTGAAGTATAACTAAATGAATTATAGACAACCATATAAAAAATTAAAAATTTAATCTATGAATTACTCAACTTGTAATGAAGTGTTTATGGATATATTTATCTAATCGCCCTACTATTTAATAAGGAAAAGTTGCATATTAGAATGAAATGATATAAACATCCAAGCATATGCAAAAGGGGAGATTGGTGAACAATGCTACAAGCATAATTCAAATAAAAAAACCTAGAACCATTGATATATCAAGGATTCTAGGTTTTTTGTGTACGCTATTTACAAAGCGTATTAATTAACGAGAATAGAACTCAACGATGAATGATTCATTAATTTCAGCTGGAAGTTCAGAGCGTTCTGGTAAACGAGTGAATGTTCCTTCCAGTTTATCAGCATCAAAAGTTACATAATCAGGAACAAAGTTATTCACTTCGATTGCTTCTTTAATGATTTCAAGGTTACGTGATTTTTCACGAACGCTGATTGTTTGGCCGATTGAAAGGCGGTATGAAGGAATATCAACGCGTTTTCCATCTACTAGGATGTGACCGTGGTTTACAAGCTGACGAGCTTGGCGACGTGTACGCGCTAAACCTAAACGGTATACGAGATTATCCAAACGTGATTCTAAAAGAATCATAAAGTTTTCACCGTGGATCCCAACCATTTTTCCTGCTTTATCAAATAGATTGCGGAATTGGCGTTCGTTTACTCCATACATATGGCGAAGCTTTTGTTTTTCTTGTAATTGCAAACCATATTCAGATAATTTTTTGCGTTGGTTTGGACCGTGTTGTCCTGGTGCGTAAGGACGTTTTTCTAATTCTTTACCTGTGCCGCTCAATGAAATGCCTAAACGACGGGATAATTTCCAACTTGGACCTGTATAACGAGCCATTAACTGACTCCTCCTCTTTGTTTTTATTTGGGTAAAATAAAAACAGATGCGATAACCTATCTCTGGACATTTTGTTTTCATGTACCTTCGCCCTCGCAGCTGAGGGTTACACAATACACCATCATCATCGAAAAAGGCCAGACAAATGTTGACACTTCAAAGAATGATATCTTTACTGTCGATGAGGAACAAAATGAAACCAAAAAAAGCACTCACATATGCTGCGATATTTTACACAAAGAATATTATATAATTTTACCTAAAACAATGTCAAGATTATTTTTGGCTTTGAGCTTTACGGAATAGAAAGGTATGGTAAAATAATAGTAATTTGTACTCATGAAATAGATTTGAATGGCTATTCTTTTGAAGATCTGCATGATAACTGGGATTAAAATTCCTTTTTGAATAATGTGAATATAAACGAACGGTCCTGAAAAATGGCCAATGGAACGGAACAACAGATTGGCTATCAAACTAAATTTTCAGGTGGTGATGAATATGAAAAAGGAAGGGCTCGATCTTGTTCTGAAATTAAAGAGTGCTCTCATTGATTACGTACTACGTATAGAAGGGCCCCCTCAGTTGGATCAGATGCTGCAGCATTTGATTGAAGAACTGCAACAATTAATGGGTGCTGCGGAGGTAACGATGTACAGTGATTCTGTATGGCAGAAACAGATGTTCATCGGTGCTTCGACTAATAAGGAAAGAAAAAGGGAACTGCAAGATTCAGCTATTCCTTTATCTGATGGGGAAAAACTAACTGTTGGCCGAGTTTACCGGAGACCTTTTGCATTGGCTGAATTAAATGCTTATCATTTGGTCATTGTTTTAGGCAGGAATCATAATTTGGAAGGCCTTCTTTGCATTAAGGAAAAGGAGCAGGCCTTTTCAGACTATCCGGAGCAAGTTTTAAATGAATTGAGTCTCCTTTGCAGCCTTTATATACAAAAAGCAAGGAGTTATATCAATAATATTACGAAAGAAAAAAGATGTAAGCAGCTATATCGCATAACGGAAAAATTCCACTCCTCTATGAATAAGGAGTCCGTGTTAGAAGAAATCATTCTTACATTGAAGGATGTATATCCGACTTTTACTTACTTTCTTTTCCTCTCACAAGATCACAAAGCCTATGAAGGTCTTCCGATAAAGTATTTAGACTACAACAGTATGGAGCATGCACTCATGCAGTCCTATGTGACCGGTACTGTTGTCTTTGAAAATTCGGTCCATGAAAGGAAATCCATTCTTTACGCACCGCTTAAAGGAAAGCAGGGAGTCTATGGAGTACTAGAAGTGATGGCTTTTGATACAGCAGTTTTCCCGAAAAATGAAGTGGAATTCATTGTACTTCTTGCCACCACAGCAGGCGGAGCAATCGAAAATGCCCATTTATTTCAGCAGTCGAGACAGCTTATTGCCGACCTGCAGCTTATTAATGAAACAACCCGATATTTAAATACAAATCTTCGTTTGATAGACACGATGGAATATATGGTGCAGAAGGTCGTTCAATCTTTTTACGCTCAAGAAACAGCCTTTATTTTATTCTTTCATGGAGAGAACAATCCCATGGTTCAGCAGGGGAGCACGTCATTTTTTTTCAGTGAAGAGGCACAGGTCTATATTCATTATTTTCAGGAGAAAATTACGGATCAACAGGAATCCCTCTTTATTGGCGATTTAGCACTTCCACATTTCCCAGAACAACCTGATATGTTTCATTCTGCGATGGCGGTGCCGATGATTTATTCGGGTGCTTTAAAAGGGTTTGCACTTGCCTTGCACAGGGAGCCTTACTTTTTTTCATTTGAAACCTTTAAACTGTATGTATCTTTGATTCAGCATTCTACTCTCGCTTTTTCAAATACCATCCTACGAGAAGAACTTGAGAAAATGGTAGTAACGGATTATTTAACAAAGCTGTATTCCAGAAATTACCTTGATGACAAAATAAAGTCTTCCATGAAGCAGGATGGAAGCGGAGCCTTTATTATTATTGATATTGATAATTTCAAAATGATAAATGACACATACGGCCATCAGGTTGGGGATGAGGTTATCATTCAAGTTGCTAATATTATTAATGCGAATATCCGTGAGACAGATATCGGTGCCAGATGGGGCGGAGAAGAGTTGGCCGTGTATCTGCCGGAGGTATCAGTAGAAATTGGAAAGAAGATAGCGGAACGTCTAGTAAAAAGAGTGAGAGAAACATCCGAACCCATTATAACAGTTTCGTGCGGTGTTTCTTATTGGGAAAAAAGCAGGAGCGACGACAGTTATCTTCGTCTCTTTAAACGAGCAGATAAAGCCTTGTATAAAGCTAAAACCACCGGAAAAGACAAAGTAGTTGTTCAATTGCTGGATGGGGAGTAAAGAATATTGCCATTGTACTGTGAGAAGTAAAAAAATTTTTACAGTACAGTTTTTTTGTGAAAAGTTTTCGACAAAACCGAAATGATTCGACTGGAAATTCAAAATTAAAAGTCTGAGTGGCTGCTCTTCGACCAATTTTTGGGCAAAAGCAGTGAAAACAGCGCCTTTCTGTCGAGTTCTTTTCAAAGGATAATCAGATAAAAAAGAGAATTGATGAATTATATAATCCATATGTTGAAAGGGGAAGGAAGAATGAGAAAAAACTCAAAGGATGAAATTGTTGCTGCCGCTATCTCATTGTTCAATACGAATGGATTCGATGGAACAACAATGCGGGATATAGCCAAAAACGCACAAGTGAATATAGCAAATATATCGTATTATTTTCAAAATAAAAAAGGGTTGCTTGAGCATTGTTTTACCATTTATTTTGAACGGTATATGAAGGAGATTGAACGGGGAATAGAAAAAGAATTAGAAAAGGGATCGAGGTTGTGCTTGAAAGAGATTACAAAGAACCTTCTTGAATTTCAATGTGAAAATATTCAATTAACGCGTTTTGTATTGCGGGAAATATCGCTCGATTCCCAGACGGTCAGGGAAATCATGGCGTCCTATTTAGTGAAAGAACGCTATTATTTGACGAAGATACTGGAATACGGTGTAGAAAAGCAGGAATATAAGAAGCTGAACAGCTATTATTTCATCATTCAATTAAAGGGCTTGTTATCCATGCCGTTTTTAAACAGTCATTATCTTTCAGAGGTTCTGCATATATTTCCCCATGAAAAGCATTTTTTTGAACGATATCTGATAGAAATGGTTCATTGGATTGATAACACATTGACACCACCACAATTATGGAAGAAAGAACATTTCGCTCTATTATAAGCACACCTCTCTGCCTGCTGTAATAGAGCGCTGCCTTTTTTTGTGTTACGGCCGTTAAAGAAGTAATTGCTCGAAGCCCTGCCCTAATTCTTTCGCTTGATGAGCATCTGAACCGTAAACGAGCGGAATATGCTTTTTCTTTGCGATTTCAATCATCCAATCGGGTGGATACGGTTCACGGCACAGTGGTTTGGCAGTTCCTGCACCATTATAGTCAATCTCGTAGCCTTTTTCGCTGATCTTGTTTAAAATATCGAGCACAATGATTTTTTCGTCACCATGGAATGGGAAACGGTTTTGAAATTTATGGACAAGTGAAAGGTGTCCGATTCTTTTGGGCTTATAATGGCCTAAATCAGATATAACGGACATGCGGACTGTTTCATAATATCTCTGATATACCGCTTCGGCAGAACCAAAGATTTCAATCATTTTTGCGAAATATTGCGGACTATAATCGAGACAATAGTAGGAATCTTCATGCTTTAAAAAATGGACGGATAAAACAGCATCATCCAGCAAGAAGCCAAACTGATCTAAAAATTTCCTGGTCTCTTTTTCATAGCCTTCAATATAATCAATTTCAAGTCCTGTATGAATAAATATTTTACCTTGATAGAGCTTTTTTACCCGTTCTATTTCGGAAAAGTAATCATCCAGCTGCTCAATCTCCATTGCGCTATCCTTTTCAGGTGTTGTATCCGTGAATCCGGCAGGTAAAGGGGCATGCTCTGTAAAGGAAATTTCCTCTATCCCCAGTAAAAGCGCCGTTTCGATGTATTCCTCCAAAGTATCTTTTGTTCCATGTGGACAAAAGGGTGTGTGAACATGTCCATCTCTTTTCATAAATGAATCCCCCAGCAAACTTCAACATAATTATATACGAAAATTTTTTTATTAAAATTTTATGATGATTTAAATCAAATTGTAAAGAAATATTGGATTAATTCAATAAAAAATAGAATTTATTAGTCAAAAATCATCGTTTACATGGTATCATAAAAGCATTAAAAACATAAATCCTTCTTTTGCTCAACAATAATCTATCTGTGTCACAACATCTTAGTTCGCTTGTAAATAGCAATGAAGGGAGACAAACAGAAATTTGAGATTTTATTTATTTGACCTAATCTACCGTTTAATATAAAAAAGAACTCGATTGGCTCGTTAAAGAACAGGGGGCTTACAATGGAATACATCATTGGAGGAATATCACTTTTTTTTGGTATATTCCTGACCGGGTATTTTATGAAGAAAAAGTATTATAAAGAATCAGATCGGCTTGAAAAATGGAAATTAGATATTCATTCACGTCCTGTTATAGAGGAAATGCAAAAGGTGAAACAATTAAACATGAACGGCCAAACTGAGGAACATTTTGAAAAATGGCGACACGATTGGGATGAAATTATTACAGTCAAACTGCCGGATTTAGAGGAACTTTTATTTGATGCCGAGGAATATATTGATAAATACCGATTTAAGAAGGCTAAAGCCGTTCAATTAGAAATTGAAAAGGTATTATCTGAGACAGAGGATAAAATTAAAACCATATTAAATGAATTACACGAACTGGTCGGCAGTGAAGAGAAGAATCGGAACGAAATTGAAGAATTGAAGGAAATTTATCGTGAAAGCAAAAAAAAGCTTTTGGCTCATCGTCATTCCTTTGGAAAATCAGAAAAGTATTTGGAGCAGAGATTGGATGAAGTGACCGAGAAATTTGCTCAATTTAATGAAAAGACAACAGAAGGAAATTATTTAGACGCTCGGGAAGTTGTTTTGTCTATCCGAGGAGAATTAGAAAAAATTAAATCCGATATGGAATTGATCCCGGATTTACTCGTTGAGTGTCATTCGACTCTTCCTTTCCAACTATCTGAATTAAAGGAAGGGTTCAAGGAAATGATGACTCAAGGGTATATTCTTGATCATATACAAGTGGCGGAAAAGACAGAAGATATTTCTCAGGAGTTGGAGGCTTGTTTGACTCGTGTGGAGACGGCAGATTTAAATGGCATTCCGGAGAAAATCAATGCATGGAAAGAAACAATTGATGAACTATACGATTTATTAGAAAATGAAGTTCTTGCCAGACAAAAGATCGGGCAGACAGATAAAGAAATTCTATCCAAGCTTCGTGCGGCAAAAGTGGATAATCATGACTTGAAGAAGGAAATTGTCCAAATTCAGCAAAGCTATCATCTGGAAGAAGCGGATATAAGAGCAATTGAAAAATTAGAAAAACGTGTAGATGAACTGTTCAGGCGTTTTGAATTACTTGAACACAAGGTTAATGGAAATACGGCGGCCTACAGCCATCTAAATGATGAATTACTGGAAGTAAAAGAAACCATTGAAATGATTAGCGGGGAACAGACAACCTTAGCGGAGAGACTGCATGCATTGCGCAAAGATGAGTTGACTGCGAGAGAAAAGGTCAAAGATCTCAATAAAAGGATGACGGAGTCGATTCGTACCATTTCAAACAGCAATATTCCAGGTGTTTCGCTTGAATATAAATATTTAGTGAAGGATGCCCAGGAAAGCATTCAAAATGTTATGGCAAAACTAGACGAAAAACCGCTGAATATTCCTGTGGTACAACAATATTTAGAGGTGGCACTCCTCACGGCTGATAAAGTTGTATCTATAACAGACGAAATGATCGAAACAGCTAAGCTGGTAGAAAAGGTAATTCAATATGGAAACCGTTACCGCAGCCGTTACCCTTCAGTTAATCAAGGATTGACTGAAGCGGAAAAATCCTTCCGCAGGTATAATTATAAGGAAGCACTTGAACAAGCTGCCGCATCGATTGAAGAAATTGAACCAGGTGCAATAGAGAAAATAGAGGTTTTATTATAAAAGAATGCTTCAAAAAGAGGCTAGCTCATTAGCAGTTTGGATACCGTATCATACTTTGGCCTTAAAAGGACATAATCCGGGCAGATGTATGCGGGTTCAGACTCTGCTTTGAGGTATCCTCTTTTTCATTTCTTTTGCTGAAAGAAATGTGGGGATTTTTATCAGTATTTTTCAAAATGAGCGGATTGTGTTAACATTTTATTTTAGCGAGCATTGAAGCCAAAGGCAGGGAAAGTGAATGATTTATTTTGATAACAGTGCAACAACTAAGCCTTTTCCGGAAGTAATTGATTCATATGTGAAAGTTTCTACGGACTATTTTGCCAATCCATCCTCCTTGCACGGTTTTGGAGGACAGGCCGAAAAGCTGTTAAGCCAAGCAAGAGCCCAGATAGCGAAGCTTCTTTCTGTAAAATCCAGTGAAATAGTTTTCACATCAGGCGGGACAGAAGGAAATAATTTAGCCATTAAGGGCACGGCATTTCAATATAAAAACAGAGGCAGGCATCTTATCACAACGATGATTGAACATCCCTCCGTAAGGGAGCCCTTTAAACAATTGGAGGCGTCCGGTTTTGAGGTCACCTATCTACCCGCTGATTCGTGCGGCAGAGTTCATGTAGAGGATATTCGGAAAGCGATTCGGCCTGACACGATTCTGATATCCGTCATGCATGTTAATAATGAAGTTGGCACCATTCAACCAATACAGGAAATTGGAAACTTGCTGCAGCAATATCCAAAAGTTATTTTCCATGTCGACCATGTCCAGGGAATGGGGAAAATCCCGCTGCAGCTGTTAGACTCCCACATTGATCTTTGTACCATTTCAGCACATAAATTCCATGGCTTAAAAGGAAATGGTATATTGTATGTTCGCGATGGCGTCCGGTTGGAACCAGTACAGTCGGGTGGAAATCAGGAAGGAAAAAGACGAAGCGGTACGGAAAATGTGGCAGGTGCTGTGAGTATGGCAAAGGCACTGCGTCTCATTATGGATAAAATGATGAATGAAGGAGAATATTTATCCATGCTTTCACAGGCATTGAGAACCGGATTGGCAAAAATAGACGGTGTTGTCGTGAATACCCCTGAGAAATATGCTGCACCGCATATTTTAAGTATTTCCATTCCTCATATGAAATCGGAAGTAATCGTCCATTCCTTGGAAGAAAAGGATATCTATGTGTCAACCACCTCGGCATGTTCTTCCAAACAAAAGACGGTGAGCAGCACCCTTGCTGCAATGGAAGTTTCGCAGGAGATTGCCAGCAGTGCGATTCGCTTAAGCTTGTCCTATGCCAATACTATGGCTGAGACGGAAAAGGTCATACAAGCAGTGCAGGAAACAGTAGATGCATTAAGAAAGGTAATGAAATAACATGAACTATGATCGAATATTGATTCGCTACGGAGAACTTTCGACAAAAGGGAGAAACCGGAATGTCTTTGTTGAAAAATTAGGGAGAAGTATCCGGTATGCATTACATGATTTTCCAAATATTAAAATAAAAAGTACAAGAGATCGAATGTATATACAGCTTAACGGAGAAAACAGCCGGGAAATGATAGACCGTTTGCAGGGGGTTTTTGGTATTCAGTCTTTCAGTCCGGTGATAAAAACGGGAAAAGAACTCGAACAAATTAAAGAGACGGCACTGCACCTTTTTAAAAAGGTATACCATGAAGGAAGCACGTTTAAGATTACAACTAAGCGAGCAGATAAAACCTTTTATATGGATACAGATGAGATGAACCATGCGTTAGGCGGACATATATTACAAAATGTTCCGAATGTGAAGGTTCATGTAAAACAGCCAGATATCAATTTACAAATTGAGATTCGGTCTGAGGCTGTTTATATTTTCTGTGAGATATACCAGGGAGCAGGAGGCCTTCCCGCTGGATCCGGCGGAAAGGCGATGCTGATGCTTTCCGGCGGAATTGATAGCCCTGTAGCTGGTTACTTGTCAATGAAACGGGGATTAGAAGTAGAAGGGGTTCATTTTTTCAGCCCTCCCTTTACAAGTGAACGAGCAAAGCAGAAGGTATTGGATTTAGCAGGAAAATTATCTGAGAGGAATGGCCATTTTCGCCTTCATATTGTTCCGTTTACAGAAATTCAGCAATTAATTCATAAGCAAATACCGGAGAACTATACGATGACGGCTACAAGACGAATGATGCTACGAATCACCGATGCACTGAGAGAACGGCAGGAGGCACTGGCTATTGTTACCGGTGAAAGCCTAGGACAGGTAGCCAGCCAAACGATCGAAAGCATGTATGCGATAAATGAAGTGACGAATACGCCTATTTTACGACCATTGATTATGATGGATAAGCCGGAAATTATCCAAATCGCACAGGATATTGAAACATTTGAAATTTCTAATCGTCCATATGAGGATTGCTGTACAATTTTTGTTCCGCCTTCACCAAAAACGAAACCGAAACGGGATAAAGTCATTCGTTATGAAAGTTTTTTTGATTTTGACCCCTATATTCAAAAAGCGGTGGAACAGACAGAAATCATTCTAATCAAACCGGAAGCACCATCATTGAATGAATTGGAAGAGCTTTTTTAACGAACTAAAAAATACACATTAAGAATGTATATTTTTGTTAAAATTTTGTGAACAATTACCAAAGTGGTTGTTGTATGAAGACATGTGATTTTACACAATCTAAACTCACAAGGAGGTGAAATCACATGGCAAACAACAACTCAAACAATCTAGTGGTTCCTGGTGTTGAACAAGCTCTGGAACAAATGAAATATGAAATTGCATCAGAGTTTGGCGTAAACCTTGGTGCTGACACGACATCCCGTGCGAACGGATCTGTCGGTGGTGAGATTACAAAACGTTTAGTGCAAATGGCTGAACAGCAAATCGGCGGTTTTACCCGCTAACCATAAGTGAATAAAGATGGCTACAAGGAGCGGGATCTTATATCCTGCTCCTTTTTATATTTTAATCCCTGATCATCCATTCGCCACAAATTAGGACTTAGTCATAATAACTGGTTAAAATTTTTTGCTTCATTTCTTCGAATTTGTGGTATGATGTAATTCAGATGATCTGGAGGCGAAAGAAAATGAAACGAGAAGATTTAATTGCTCCGAGACAATATAATCTTGTTTCGGAAATTGAAGGTTATGCAAATCAAGAGGGGAAGATAGCCATCAAATGGGAAAGCCAGGATGGTGATACCAAGGAGATTACTTATAAGGCATTAATTGCAGCAGCTAATAGAATTGGAAATGTGTTCTTAGAAAAAGGCTTGAAAAAAGGGGATGTAGTACTGGTAATCATGCCCCGTCTGATTGAAGCTTACCAAGTATACTTAGCTGCATTAAAAATCGGTCTAGTTGTTATTCCAAGCTCTGAAATGCTCCGGACAAAGGATCTGCAATATAGAATTTCTCATGGAGAAGTAAAGGCTGTTATCAGTTATTATTCATATACGAATGAGTTTGAGCCAATACAAGAAATGGAGCGGATTACGAAATTTGTTATTGGCAGAGAGCATGAAGGATGGAATTATCTTGAAGAACAAGCAAAAAACACCTCGGAAGAACTGAAGATGGCTAACACATCAAGTGGTGATATGGCCTTTTTATCTTATACATCCGGGACAACTGGAAATCCTAAGGCGGTCGTCCATACACATGGCTGGGCATATGCTCATCTACGAACAGCTGCCCCAAATTGGCTTTGTATCAATGAAGGAGATACTGTTTGGGCAACAGCAGGTCCGGGGTGGATGAAGTGGATCTGGAGCCCGTTTTTAGCTGTTCTCGGCTCCGGCGCAACAGGTATTTCTTATCAAGGAAAATTTGAACCGGAAACATATTTGCAATTATTAAAAAAATATGAAGTAAATGTGCTCTGTTGTACCCCGACAGAATATCGTTTAATGGCAAAAGTGGATCATTTGCATGAATATGATCTTTCGTCTATTCATAGTGCTGTATCGGCGGGTGAGCCGTTAAACAGGGAAGTCATCGAAATTTTTAATAAGAACTTTCATTTAAAAGTTCGGGATGGCTATGGTCAAACTGAAAATACCCTGTTGGTAGGAATCACCAAAGATATCGATCTGAAACCTGGTTCAATGGGGAAACCGACACCGGGTAACCATGTAGAAATCATTAATGAAGCGGGAGAGCCCTGCGCTGTTGGTGAAGTCGGAGATATTGCTGTGCATCGTGAAACTCCGGCATTATTCAAAGAGTACTATAAAGATCCTGAAAGAACGGCTATGCAGTATCGTGGTGATTACTATGTAACCGGTGATCGAGCTAGAAAAGATGAAGAAGGTTATTACTGGTTTGAAGGACGCAGTGATGATATTATTATCAGTTCAGGTTATACCATTGGACCATTCGAAGTGGAGGATGCACTTGTCAAACATCCTCTTGTAAAGGAATGTGCGGTCATTGCTAGTCCGGATAAGGACCGTGGCAATGTTGTAAAAGCCTTTATCGTCTTAAAGGATGGAATAAAGGATAATCTTTCAGATTTAATAAAAGTACTTCAGCATCATGTTAAAGAAATGACTGCACCGTATAAGTATCCGCGTAAAATCGAATTTGTACAGCAGCTCCCAAAGACGAATTCAGGAAAAATCCGTCGTGTTGAACTTAGAAATCGTGAATTGGGAATAATCAGCGAAGATTGATTGCAAACGGCAACTGTCCTTTTGTTCGTTAAATAGGAGCTACCCCAAAAAGGTGTCAGGCATCCACGATTGGATATGGTTGTGTGGTGCCTGACACCTTTGCTTTCGGGGATACTCCTATGTTTTTCTTTTTGTCAAAGTGAATGGTTTTTTACAAAAACTTGAAAATGATGAAACCAATGGGCAGATTAACCGTATAATATGTAGACTGCAATATCAAAGGAGATGAAGAAATGAATGGAAAACGTTGGGCAGCGCTTGGAATCGCTGTTGTACTCTTTGGTTTCTCCGCTGCAATTAATACGTTAACTCTTTTTTTTAGTAAAGATTTTCAAACAGCAATGGATGAGTTCATGAATCCGACAAGTGGGTTTATGATGGAAGAAGTGATTGAAGATGGAAATCCAATGGAAAAAATTGTTGTGCTTGATTTGAACGGAACGATACAGGATACGGGCGAGGCCTCTTCAATCTTTATGACATCGGGCTATCATCACCGTACATTTATGGACAATTTGGATCAGGCAAAAGAAGATCCGGATGTAAAAGGAATTATTATAAAAGTGAATACTCCCGGTGGCGGTGTAGTTGAAAGTGCGGAGATTCACGATAAAATCGTTGAGATTCAGAAGGAAGCCAAAAAGCCGGTCTATATTTCAATGGGATCGATGGCGGCTTCAGGTGGCTATTACATATCGGCGCCAGCTAACAAAATATTTGCCAGTCCGGAAACATTAACAGGTTCCCTTGGGGTTATTATGCAGGGGGTTAATGTGGCTGGATTAGCTGAAAAATATGGTGTGAAATTTGAAACGATTAAATCAGGTGAATTTAAAGATATCATGAGTTCTTACAGAGACATGACAGATGAAGAAAGAACTATCTTACAGGAAATGATCAATCACTCCTATGACGGCTTTGTAAAGGTTATTTCGGAAGGACGAGGCATTCCTGAAGATGAAGTCAGAAAGATTGCCGACGGAAGAATTTATGACGGACGGCAGGCAAAGGAATTACATTTGGTTGACGAATACGGTTACTTTGAAGATGTAGTGGCGGCAATGAAAAAAGATAAAAAGATCAAAGATGCTCAAGTTGTACAATATTCACAAAATATGGGATTCAGTTCATTGTTCAGTATGTCTGCCCGCAAGTTAATGGGAGAGGATGATATTGAACTGACAGGAATTTTAGAGTTATTGTCAAATCAGAATTCACCAAGATTGATGTACCTTTATGCGGAATAGGGGGGAGCTGTAATGGACTTAGAAAAACAGGAATTCGAAAAAACGATACAGGAAAATAAACCTCTCGAACAGACTGCTGAATCATTGGAACGGAGTTTTGATGAAGGAGACGTATCCTTTGCGGAGGCAAAACCGAACTATGCCGGATTTTGGATTCGGTTTTGGGCTTATTTACTGGATTTGATCGTCATTGGAAGTATAAACGGAATCTTAGTGTATCCTGTCTTCCGCCTTCTGGATCTGCCAGCAAAGGAGTCTAGCATGTTTGCCCCGGTATCGATCATTACAGCTGTCTTCTTTTATGGCTATTTTGTTCTGATGACGAAGTTCTTCGGTCAAACTTTAGGTAAGATGGTATTTGGATTAAAGGTAACGACGATAGAAAATAAAAAAATGAATTGGTCAACCGTCTTATTTCGTGAATGGATTGGAAGATTTATTTCGACTACAATTTTTATTTTGTATGCTGTGGTAGCGTTTTTACCAAAGAAACAAGGATTACATGATTTATTTGCCGATACAGTTGTGATTCATGAGCGTTGATTAGGAAGAATATCCGATAAACTCTATAAATTTGAAAGCCTGCTGATTGGATCAGCAGGTTTATTTATGCCTTTTTTTGCTAATAATAACAGGCTGAAAGGTAGTGAATCAAATTGAAATGGATTTGGATTGGATGCATACTGCTGCTATTATTGCTAGTCTTAATTCTCCTGTCAAAAATAAAGGTGTCTATTTATTATTCACATGCTCAAGATGATGATTCTCTACAGGTCGACTTCCGTGCCTTATTTGGACTTATAAAATACAGACTGAATGTGCCGCTTGTGAAGGTGGATGAGGATTCGTCCACACTGGTTATTGATAAAAAGCTTGAGTCGGAAGGCGGGAAAATAAAAAATAAATCCATAACCCAAATTTCCGGAGAGGACATGCTAAAAAACTTTCAGGATTTTAGAACTTTATTGCGGCACATCGTATCCTTTCATCGTATTATTCGGCATTTTTTTAAAAAGGTGAAAGTCACCGAACTGGACTGGAGAACAAATATTGGCGCAGGTGATGCGGCTTTAACCGGGATACTCACCGGTGCGTTATGGACGATAAAGGGAAGTCTTATCGGGTTAATCAGCGAATATTTTCTTCTGCAGAATATCCCTCGAATTACGGTTCAACCGCATTTTCAAATGAAAGTAACCCAAACGATTTTTAAGTGTATGCTTCAATTTCGAATCGGGCATGCTATGCTTGCAGGAATTAAAATCGTCAAATTTTGGAAAGGTGGATGGCCAAAGCTTCACAAGAAACCTTTTTCCGCCTTATCACAAGACAAGACAAATTCAATTTCATAGAGGAGGCAGATTAGATGTCCGATCATCCAATTCAAGGATTAATGACAACCGCAATGGAAAATTTAAAGGAAATGATCGATGTAAATACGATTATCGGAGACCCGGTTGAAACCCCGGATGGAAGTGTCATTTTAACGGTTTCAAAGGTAGGTTTTGGATTTGCTGCAGGAGGCAGTGAATTTATTATGAATGGAAACGGAGGGTCGGAAGGAGGAAATCAAGGCTCCGACAAGTCAAAGCACCCGTTTGGCGGTGGTAGTGGCGGCGGAGTTTCCATTACTCCGATTGCGTTTTTAATTGTGAACTCATATGGGGTCAAAATGGTACATTTAGATGAAAGTACACATTTGTATGAACGAATTCTCGATCTTGCCCCACAGGCTGTTGATAAAATACAGAAAATATTTGCCAATAATGATAAAAATAATACAGACTCCAGTTCAAATCAAGGAAATCATACACAACAACAGAATGAATATAATGGGCCTAAGCACGATCTTGGTTTATAATTTAAATTTGGTTAACTTTCGAATGAGAGTTAACCTTTTTTTTGAATATCGCACTGCAATTAGAAAGTGTATTGGATGAGCAGGCGTTTTTTTAGAGGGTGGTTCCTAAATCGCAGGTCAAATTAATTGCAAAATTTGTAGAAAAGTAATATAGTTTTCACTGTACATATATTGTTTAAGGAGGAAGATGAAATTGGCATCTGTTACATTTGCAAATAGTTCTGTTACATTAATTGGAAATGAAGTGAAAGTTGGAGATAAAGCGCCCAATTTTACAGTTTTAGCTAATGATTTAACACCTGTTACATTAGCTGATACTAAAGGAAGTGTCCGTTTAATCAGTGTTGTTCCGTCGTTAGATACTGGTGTTTGTGATGCTCAAACGCGTCGTTTCAATGAAGAAGCAGCAAAATTAGATAATGTGAATATTTTAACTATCAGTGTTGATCTTCCATTTGCACAAAAACGCTGGTGTGGTGCTGCGGGTATTGACAAAGTTCAAACTCTATCAGACCATCGTGACCTTTCTTTTGGCGAAGCTTTCGGAGTAGCGATCAAAGAACTTCGTTTATTAGCCCGTGCAGTATTTGTTGTTGATTCTAACGATGTTGTTACATATGTGGAATATGTACCTGAAGTGACAACGCATCCAAATTACGAAGCAGCAATTGAAGCAGCAAAGCAAGCACAATAATAAAAGGCCATTACTGCAAGTAGCAAAGAACTGTCCCATAAGGTGTCAGACATCCGCAATTGATCTATATCCAGTGCAGATTTATGCAAAGGGATACGAGATACAGTTTTGTGGTGTCTGACACCTTTTGCTTTTGGGTCAGTTCCTTTTTTGTTAAAATGGCAGTAAGCTTGTATAAAGACTGGAACGCGGCTAAAATAGGAAAGAAACTATGTGCAGGAGGAGATATATGTGAAAACCACAGCGGTTGAGGAATTGTTTACCGTTATCAATGAAAGTGCGAATATCCTGCAGAAGGAGCTGAACTGCAGCTATTTAGAGGCATTGGCTGAAACTGGGGAAAATATTTTTCAACAATCCATTCTTCAAAATATGGAAAATGAATGGTCACTTAAACGACTGAAGAAAAAGTATGAAGGTCTGAATTTGATTGAATATTCAAAAGAAGACATTCGAAAGTCATTTCAATTGGCGATATTAAAAGGAATGAAGGAAAGTATACAGCCAAACCATCAAATGACTCCTGACTCAATAGGGATGTTGATTGGTTATTTACTTAATAAATTTATCAGGCAGAGTTCCTATCGATT
Source organism: uncultured Bacillus sp. (assembly GCF_946478885.1). Next base: position 19,802 of record NZ_CAMLDX010000003.1, read on the forward strand.
ATTGGATCCCGCTGTAGGAACAGGAAATTTATTGACTGCTGCCATGAATCAAGGAATACATAAGCATATTGAGGGCATTGGCATCGAAATAGATGATTTATTAATTAAGCTGGCTTATGTAAATGCAAATCTGCAGAAGCACCCAATTGATTTATATAATCAGGATAGTCTGGAACCACTTTTTATTAAAAAGGCTGATGCCGTCATCAGCGATCTTCCGGTGGGCTACTATCCAAATGATATTCGTGCGGCTGACTACAAGCTAAAGGCTGATAAGGGTCATTCATTTGCCCATCATCTGTTTATCGAACAAAGCATCCGCTATGTAAAACCGGGAGGCTACTTGTTTTTTCTTATTCCAAACGAATTGTTTGAAAGTGATCAAGCTAAAAAACTGCAGCAGTTTTTAAAAGATACTGTATACATACAGGGTGTGATACAACTACCCGAGTCTTTATTTAAAAATAAAATGAATGCTAAGAATATTCTGATTCTCCAAAAGAAGGGAGAGAACGTGGAGCCGCCGAAGCAGGCATTGTTAGTCAATATGCCTTCCCTATCGAATGGACGGGAATTGGAAAAAATTCTGCATAGCATGGAGCAATGGCTGAACGAAAATAAGGAATAATATTAGTAGGTACTTTCATCCCGTTATGCATACATAAAAAACCAGCATATCCTTTTGCTGAACAGGTACTTATAGACTATATAAATCCTGCTCAGCAAAAGGTTTTTTTTATGAAAAATAATAAAATTAAAACAAATCGAACTGTCTGAATTGAATTATTTCGAAATGTAAGCGTAGTCATTTGAATATTTTCTTGAATAACTCAGCTTTCAATGTTTAAATGGGAAACTGAAGATATTAATTATAAAATAGTACAAAATAATCTTGTACTAGTATGCATTATGGTTAATACAGACTGTTATATAAAGGAGCGTTAGCAACCATGGCAAAAATTATTGCAATTAACGCCGGCAGCTCATCGTTAAAATTCCAATTGTTTGAAATGCCGAGCGAAGAGGTTATTACAAAAGGGTTAATTGAAAGGATTGGACTAAAGGATTCAGTTTTTAATATTACTGTAAACGGTGACAAGCAAAAGGAAATACTGGATATTCCTGATCATAATGTTGCGGTTAAATTACTCTTATCTAAATTAACAGATTTAGGAATTATTAAATCCCTTGATGAAATTGAAGGGGTTGGACATCGTGTTGTACATGGAGGAGAGGAATTTGCGGATTCTATCTTAATTACAGAAGAAGTATTACAGAAGATTGATTCACTTTCAGAACTGGCACCACTTCATAACCCTGCCAATGCAACCGGTATTAAGGCATTCCAAAAAGTGTTGCCTAATGTTCCTGCTGTGGCTGTGTTTGATACGGCGTTCCATCAAACAATGCCAGAAAGCTCATTCTTATACAGCCTTCCTTATGAATATTATGAAAAATATGGAATTCGTAAATACGGTTTCCACGGTACTTCACATAAATATGTTTCTGAACGTGCAGCTGAAATGCTGGGCAGGCCTTTAAGCCAATTACGGTTAATTTCCTGCCATTTAGGAAACGGGGCAAGTATTACAGCTATTAAAGGAGGAAAATCGATTGATACATCAATGGGATTCACTCCTCTTGCAGGTGTAACAATGGGTACACGCTCAGGTGATATTGACCCTGCCTTAATCCCATATATTATGGAAAAAACAAATAAAACAGCGGATGAAGTATTAGACGTATTGAATAAGAAGAGTGGTATGCTGGCACTTTCTGGTTTTTCAAGTGACCTTCGTGATATTGAACAAGAAGCTGAAAAAGGCAACAAAAGAGCAGAACTTGCTTTATCTGTTTTTGCCAGCCGCATCCATACTTATATCGGTTCATATGCAGCTCGTATGTATGGCGTTGATGCCATTATCTTCACTGCAGGAATTGGTGAAAACAGTGAGGTCATCCGTGCCCGGGTATTGAACGGTCTTGAATTCATGGGCGTTTACTGGGATCCGACGTTGAATCAGCTTCATGGTGATGAACGTTTCATCAGCTATCCGCACTCACCGGTAAAAGTAATGGTGATTCCAACAGACGAAGAAGTTATGATTGCCCGCGATGTTGTTCGTTTAAGTAAATAATATGACAAAAAAGACAAAGGTAACTACCTCCTTTGTCTTTTTTTGACCGAAAATTAGAGCGTTGTCTGGCTGTTCAAACCCCTGCTGTTCATAAAGGATTTTGTTGAATGAATATGTTATACTAAACAAAACTCCATTATGACAACTAAACTTAAGGGGGATTGTCAATGTCACTAACAGCCCGCGAAAGGAAAGTGCTACAGGAGATTCAAGATTGGGAAAGTAGTTTGAATAGATATGAAGTAAATGATTTTCAACTAATATATGACAAGTACATTGAACGTTCATTTCAACAATTGTCGGAAAAGGCTAGACAATCATTCAGTGAGGTGTTAGATAATGGCTTGTTCCATTTGCATGCATTGATTCAAGGCTCGCAAATGCAAATGGATGCAAAGGAGAAAATAATTCTAAATGGTAGAATTTTCGATGAGGCAATTACAGAGATTGAAGATATGAAACAGCTGTCCATCGATCAGCTTCAATACATAGCGAACCAGCAGATTGTAAGACATCGCCTCTATTCATTGACTCAGGGAGGAATGACTGGAACAGGCGGTGCGATATTGCTCGGATCGGATATTCCTTTTATGGCTGTTATCAATCTACGGATTGTACAATTGATTGCTTCTACTTATGGTGTTGAGGTAAATACACCATATGAAATGATGACCGCCCTAAAGGTATTTAATGCCTCTATCTTGCCAAATCGTTTGAAGGGACAAGGATGGAATGACCTAAAGAATGACCTGCGAAATTCACAAGAGCGTTATTTTTATGAGGGAAGTGAAGAGTTAGTCAATCTAGCATGGATTGAACAGCTGTTAAAGCAGGGATTAAAGGGGCTGGCCATTGTATTATTACGCAAAAAAATGATACAAGGAGTACCTTTTATCAGCATGGCTGTTGGTGCTGGGATGAATTATCAATTAACACGAAAGGTTACTGAGTTTTCCCATAAATATTATCAATTGCGATATTTAAGTGAGAAGGAAGCAAAGTAGCGGTAAATGTATGACCAGATCATCCGGTATGGTTAACAACGCAGGCAACATAAGAAGGAGGAGCTTTGATGAGCACGTATGAGCATAAGAAGGAAGCGCCTAAGAGTGTAACCTGTAAAGTGATTACAGTAAGTGATACTCGTGATCGGAATTCCGATAAAAGCGGGCAATTAATGATAGAATTACTTAAACAGGCTGGATATCAAACAGGAGAATATGTCATCGTAAAGGATGAAGAGAACGAGATTCGCGCGGAGGTCTTAAAGGGCTGTCAAAACCCTGAGGTTGATGTCATTTTAACAAATGGCGGAACAGGGATTGCATTGCGGGACGTTACCATTGAAACGGTACAGAAGCTGTTTGATAAAGAAATAACCGGGTTTGGTGAATTATTCAGAATGCTCAGCTATCAGGAGGATATCGGCTCAGCAGCGATGCTCTCACGTGCCGCTGCCGGTGTTATCGGCAACAAAGCAGTGTTTGCTACACCGGGTTCATCGGGTGCTGTCAAATTGGCTATGAATAAATTAATTTTACCCGAGATTGGTCATGTCGTAAGAGAGTTAAAAAAAGACTTAAAATAGAACCAAACACGTATGTTCATAGGAAAAAGTGACTTAAAGTGAATCCTTTAAGTCACTTTTTTTAGTGATGCACTTTTTCTGTAATATCTTGGTTAGTGCGAAACCAAAGCCATAAATCATTAATGATGGAAGCTAGTTCAGCAATTTCACTGTTCAAGCGGCATGAGTGTGCAAAATCATTTTCTTCAAAAAGCTCTTCCTGCTTGATATTAATTGTGTTTTCCAGCTTGAAAATATGGTCAGGTATTTTTCCTCTGATGGTTTCCCAGTTAAGCAAAATGGACTGCCTTGTTTCCAACGATAAATCATCCCACACGACGTTTATGACTGGCACAGGGATCCCCAGGCGTTTGTCAAGGGTGAAATAATCCTCCATGTTTTTTCCTCCTAAGTAGATGCATATATAGTCATCATTCTACTATACTCATTCTATGTCTTCCACTAAAATAATTTTAGGATAAATTGTCGAATATGTATTGAATTTTTTTAAAAAAGTTGTTAAAGTGATATTCAGGTAATTGAATAAAAATATAAATTAATGAATATTTATTCGGTAAACATATATGAGGGGGAAAATACTGTTATGTCAAATTCAAAAGTAGTATTAGCGTATTCCGGCGGCTTAGATACATCTGTTGCAATTAAATGGTTAGGGGATCAGGGCTACGATGTCGTTGCCTGCTGCCTTGATGTCGGTGAAGGCAAGGATTTAAATTTCATTAAAGAAAAAGCATTGCAGGTTGGTGCCGTTGAATCTTATGTGATTGATGCAAAAGAAGAGTTTGCCATGGACTATGTTCTAGTTGCCCTGCAGGCTCATACACTTTATGAAGAAACCTATCCATTAGTTTCTGCTTTATCAAGACCGCTGATTTCGAAAAAGCTTGTTGAAATTGCAGAGCAAACAAATGCAGTTGCGATTGCACATGGTTGTACAGGAAAAGGAAATGATCAGGTTCGTTTCGAGGTATCCATTGCAGCGCTAAACCCTGATTTGGAAGTGTTAGCACCTGTTCGTGAATGGGCATGGTCAAGGGAAGAAGAAATTGAATATGCAAAACAAAAAGGAATCCCGGTTCCGATTAATTTAGACAGCCCGTTCTCTATTGACCAAAACTTATGGGGAAGAGCAAATGAATGCGGTATTTTAGAGGATCCTTGGGCTGCACCTCCAAAGGATGCATATGATTTAACAGCTGAGCTTGAAGACACTCCAGATACTCCGGAGATCATCGAAATTGGCTTCGAAAAAGGTGTACCTGTTACGTTAAACGGGAAAACCTATAAATTGTCCGAATTAATTCTTGAACTAAATGCTTTAGCAGGCAAACATGGAATCGGAAGAATTGACCATGTAGAGAATCGTCTGGTAGGGATTAAATCACGTGAAGTGTATGAAGCTCCTGCAGCTATGACGTTGATCAAAGCGCATAAAGAATTAGAGGACTTAACCCTAGTGAAAGAAGTAGCACATTTCAAACCGGTAATTTCACATAAATTATCGGAGCTGATTTATAATGGACTGTGGTTCTCACCTTTAAAAACAGCTCTTTGTGCCTTCTTGGAAGAAACGCAAAAATATGTTACAGGCACAGTGAGAATAAAATTATTTAAAGGACATGCTATTGTTGAAGGAAGAAAATCTGAGTATTCACTATATGATGAAAAATTGGCAACCTATACATCTGATGATGAGTTTGATCATGCAGCGGCAATTGGATTTATTAAATTATTTGGTCTTCCTACAAAGGTACAAAGTATCGTGCAAAACAAGAAGGTGACAAAGTGAAAAAACTTTGGGGCGGAAGATTTACAAAATCCGCAGAAGAATGGGTAGATGAATTCGGCGCCTCGATTTCATTTGACCAGGAATTGGTTATGGAGGATATTACTGGCAGCATCGCTCATGTAACGATGCTTGCCAAGACCGGTATTTTAACTTCTGAAGAGGCTGAACAAATTAAGAGGGGACTAGAGGCATTAAAGGAAAAAGCAGCGAAGGATGAATTGGAGTTCTCTGTCGCTTTAGAGGATATCCATTTGAATTTGGAAAGCAAACTGACAGACATGATTGGTTCTGTCGGAGGCAAGCTACATACCGGACGCAGCCGTAATGATCAGGTGGCGACGGATATGCATTTGTATTTAAGCAAGCAAGTTAAGGAGATCATTGCCTTAGTGATCGAACTGCAGCAGACATTGCTTGAGAAGGCTGAACAGCATATTGAAACGATCATGCCTGGATATACCCACTTGCAAAGAGCACAGCCTATTTCCTTTGCCCATCATTTGCTCGCTTATTTTTGGATGCTTGAGCGTGATAAGCAACGTCTTCGTGAGAACTTAAAAAGAATTAATATTTCTCCGCTGGGAGCCGGGGCACTTGCTGGCACGACTTTCCCGATTGACCGTGCTTACAGCGCGGAACTGATGGGGCTTGATGGAATTTATGAAAACAGCATGGATGCTGTGAGCGACCGTGATTTTATTCTGGAATTTCTATCTACTGGCTCTATCCTAATGATGCATCTATCCCGTTTTAGCGAAGAAATTATTTTATGGTCCAGCCAGGAGTTCCGCTTCATTGAACTGGATGATAGCTTTTCAACTGGAAGCAGCATCATGCCGCAAAAGAAGAATCCGGATATGGCAGAATTGATTCGCGGAAAAACAGGCAGAGTATATGGAAATCTTTTTGGTTTGTTAACTGTTTTGAAAGGACTTCCGCTTGCGTATAATAAAGATATGCAGGAAGATAAAGAGGGGATGTTTGATACTGTTAAAACAGTAACAGGCTCTTTAAAAATCTTTGCTGGAATGATTCGAACTATGAAGGTGCAAACAGGGAATATGGACAAAGCAACGAAACAAGATTTTTCCAATGCAACAGAATTAGCCGATTATTTATCCAGTAAAGGGATGCCGTTCCGGGAGGCACATGAGGTAGTTGGAAAGCTCGTGCTTCATTGTGTCCAAAAGAACTGCTATTTAAGTGATTTAACGATGGCTGAATTTAAGGAATCAAGCGTGTTGTTTGAAAATGATATTTATAAGGTTCTTGCCCCTGAAACGGCTGTTGCACGCCGTAATAGTGCCGGTGGAACGGGCTTTGAACAAATCAGATTGGCTATTAAGAAAGCGAAAAGCTGTTTAAGCTAATTGATAAAAAGACGATGACGAATGGATGTTTATCCATGTCAAGTTTTGATATATAAGCGTGTGAAACATAAAAATGAGAATAAAATTAAAAACAGCTGCATCCAATGGATGTAGCTGTTTTTAATCAATTTATTCATTCTTCATCAAGAATTTCTTTATCCGTACGGACGATTAATACATCACATTTTGCATAGCGGGCAATATGCTCTGAAACGCTTCCAATCAGGAACCTTTCTACCGCATTTAAACCTGTAGCCCCACACATAATTAAATCAATACCATGCTTTGTAGCAATATCTTTCGGAATTTTAACTTTAGGAGAACCATAGTCGACTTCATACTCTACTTCTTTTACTCCAGCTTCAAGCGCTTCCTTTTTATAATTTTCCATAAGCTCTCGTGCAAATTTATCAGCTCTTTCAGCAATGGTACGATCATATGCCTCCACAGTAGCAAAAGTACGAGTATCAATGATATGAACTAATAATAGCTTAGCATCATTCCTTTTAGCAACTTGCACAGCTTTTTTGAATGCCCATTCAGCCTCTTTAGAACCGTCTACTGCAACTAGAATTTTTTTATAAGTTAGTCCCATTTGGTTTCCCTCCTTTATTTTAATTATACATGAAATAATAGAGGGAAAAACTACAATTTTTCGACAAATAATAAAAAGTCATTTGTCATTTAACTACAACAAATGATCAGGGGGCATATAGTAGTCACATCATTTGACACCTTATATTTCTAAAGTGCTATAGTGAATGTATTAAATTCCTTTATGATTCAACGGAGAACACTCATGATGGCAATCATGAGATGATTCGGTTTTGGTCAATGGTGTTTATCAGCGCAATTGGCCGACATATATGACATCTGTCATTAGAATAAACACTGATTTCTAGAGGTGGGATATACGTGCGTATTGGAATACCTAAGGAAATAAAAAATCATGAAAAACGGGTTGCCATGACGCCTGCTGGGGTCATGCATTTAGTCAACAAGGGGCATCAGGTATATGTTGAAAAGGGAGCAGGTCTGGGATCGGCGTTTGCGGATGAGGATTACGAAGCAGCGGGTGCCCTGCTTGTCGCATCAGCACATGATGCTTGGGCGGCAGATATGGTGATGAAGGTGAAGGAGCCACTCCAAAGTGAATATGGGTATTTCCGAGAAGGGCTGATTTTATTCACCTATCTCCATTTGGCAGCCGAACCGGAGCTGACGAAGGCGCTGCTCGATCAAAAAGTAACAGGAATCGCTTATGAGACAGTCCAACTATCAAATGGAAGCCTGCCTTTATTAACACCCATGAGTGAAGTGGCGGGCAGAATGGCTCCTCAGATTGGTGCACAATTTTTAGAAAAGGTTTATGGAGGAAAAGGGATTCTTTTAGCCGGAGTGCCCGGCGTGCAGAGAGGTAAGGTGACCGTCATTGGCGGAGGTGTTGCCGGTACGAATGCCGCTAAAATAGCGATCGGACTTGGAGCAAAGGTGACTTTGCTTGAGGTGAACCCGGAACGCCTGCAGCAGCTGGATAATCTGTTTGGGGCAAAGGCCGAAATCCTTATGTCCAGCCCCTATTCAATCGCAGAGTCGGTCCGTGAATCCGATCTTGTCATTGGGGCTGTGTTAATAGCCGGGGCAAAGGCTCCAACCCTTGTGACGGAGGAAATGGTCAAAACGATGATTCCCGGGTCTGTCATTGTGGATATCGCGATTGATCAAGGGGGAATATTTGAAACAACGGATCATATAACCACACATGACCATCCGACCTATGTGAAGCATGGTGTAGTCCATTATGCGGTGGCTAATATACCGGGAGCAGTCCCCCGTACATCGACAATGGCTCTAACAAATGCAACAGTACCATATGCTGTTCAAATCGCAAATAAGGGCTACAAACAGGCATGTCTGGAAAATGAAGCATTAAAAAAGGGAATGAATACTTTAGAAGGCTGTATCACGCATCCTGAGGTTGCAAAAGCGCATAATCTGGCTTATCGCAATCCATGGAGCATCTTGAAGCCATAAATCCATTAAAAAGCAGGAAGCTGTCCCTAAAGGTCAGGCATCCACCGCGAGGCTTATATCCCGTGCTAATGGGTGCAAAGAGATACTAGATCCGATGCTATGATGCCTGACATCTTTGCATTTGAGACAGATCCTGCTATACTTCCTCAGCGTTAATGAATAAAGGTCAGCTGCTTTGGAAATTTCGTTAACACCTCGACTCCGTTTTCTGTGATACATACATCATCTTCAATCCGGACACCAGCAACATGTGGGACATAAATTCCCGGTTCTATTGTAAAAACCATACCCGGTTCAAGGATTAATGAATTGGCTTCTGTTACAGACGGATATTCATGAACACTGATGCCTAGCCCATGACCAAGCCGGTGCGGGAAGAAATCGCCGTAACCGGCATCTGTGATGATTTTTCTGGCAGTTAAATCGATGGCTGCACATGTCATTCCCGGTTTGCATGATTCAATGGCAGCGCTCTGTGCCTTAAGCACCGTTTCGTAAATTTCCTTTTGTTTGCCGTTTATGTCTCCATAAGCAACGGTTCTTGTAATATCCGAGCAGTAGCCATCTACTACAACACCTAAATCAAATAATACAAGGTCTCCCTTTTTAATTTTGGTCAGTCCCGGCGTTCCGTGAGGGGAGGCTGCGTTTGAGCCCGTTAACACCATTGTTGAAAAGGACATTTTCGCAACCCCCTTCTTTTTCATCTCATACTCTATTGCTGCTAAAATATCCATTTCTGTTTTTCCTTCTTGAATTTCTGCACATCCGGCTTCAATTGCATCATCTGCTAATTTGCAAGCCTGTTTTAACGCAGCGAGTTCACTGCTGTCCTTGATCATTCGCAGCTTTCTCAGTTTCTCTTCTGCAGACGTAAAGGAAGCTTTGGGGAAAATGGAGGAAATTGCTTCATAGCGCTCAACATTCATATGTTCCTTTTCAATAGCAACTCTGAATACTTTTGATAGTCTTTTTTTAACGGCCTTATTAATCAATTGCCATGGGTCGTCAATATCGCTAAAACCAATAATGTCATATGTCCAGCTGGAAGCAGCCTCTTCTTTCTCCATGCCAGGTACTACCAATATCGGTTCATGTTCTTGAAATACAAGCAGTCCGAGCAGTCTTTCATTCGGTTCACAATAAAATCCACTCAAATAAAAAACATTGTCGGTTGAGGATATAAAGGAAACATCGATATCATTTTGTTTCATCCATTCTAAGAAGCTTGTTAAACTATGTTTCATGGATTACCCACCTTTTTTTAAAAACTCACCTATTTTTACTGGCTATTTCTCATTGTACCCTTTTAAGACTGGTGAGAAAAGGGAGTACAAAGAATCGTGTTCTGAAAAGAAGGTTGTGTATCGATTATGCCTATTTTTGATCGTGTACGAAATTCATATGGACTTTAAAATAACAGATAAACAACTTGTTGTGGTAATTTTTTCATGAAGGCCATCAAGCGAAAGCACAGTAGAAAAATCTGTGTCTATTTTCTAGACATAGTATCATTTGACTTGACGTCTTCAGATGTAAACGTGTGATCACAATTCATGCGTTTTTTGTTTCGGTTATTGACTTTTTTTCTGCTTGTCTGCATAAACATATAGTAAAACGAGATCCGGGGTGAGTGTATGAAGAAGAATCGTTATTTATTATGTCTGTTGTTAAGCGGTTTGCTGCTCTACTATGCTGTTCCGCGTTTATCTATTAACAGTTCGGGTGCGGAAGGTATTTTTACGGTTACCTGGCTGGGGTTTGCTTTAATGGTAATTGCCGGCAATTTAACTGGACTGTTATATACGACAAATCGACAAAAGAAACAACAGTTAACAGCGAATAAGGCGAGAAAGTATATGAAATCAAGATACCCTTATTAAAACAGTATCGGATTAAAAATTGAAACAGAAGACCAAGAACCGTATAATAGATGTATATCATGATGAATTTAATATAAAGGGTGAGGTTCTTGGCTACAAAACATGAACAAATCTTACAATATATTGATGAATTGCCAATCGGTGAAAAAATTTCAGTTAGACAGATTGCCAAGGCGCTGGAAGTAAGTGAAGGAACTGCGTATCGGGCAATCAAGGAAGCAGAAAATAAAGGGTATGTCAGTACGATCGAAAGGGTCGGAACGATTAGAATTGAAAAAAAGAAAAAAGAAAACATTGAGAAGCTGACATTCGCTGAAGTTGTCAATATTGTGGATGGGCAAGTATTAGGTGGAAGGGATGGACTCTATAAAACGCTCAATAAATTCGTTATTGGTGCAATGAGATTAGAGGCTATGATGCGCTATATCGCTTCCGGTAATCTTCTAATTGTCGGGAATCGTTCAAAGGCTCATGAGCTTGCTTTAAAAGCCGGGGCCGCAGTTTTAATTACAGGCGGTTTTGATACCGAGGATGATGTCAGAAAATTAGCGGATGAATTGAAGATCCCCGTTATTTCAACAAGCTATGATACATTTACTGTGGCAACAATGATTAACCGGGCAATTTATGACCAATTAATTAAAAAGGAAATTGTCCTTGTTGAAGATATCTTGACTCCTTTGCAAAATACGGTGTATTTAAAAACAACCGATATCATTGCAGACTGGCATTTACATAATAGGGAAACAACCCATGGACGATTCCCTGTTATTGATCAAAATATGAAGGTTCAAGGCATGGTTACGGCAAAGGATGTGATCGGTCAGCCTAAGGATGTTCCGATCGAAAAAATTATGACAAAAAACCCGATGACTGTCGGGGGAAAAACAAGTGTTGCCTCGGCTTCCCATATGATGGTTTGGGAGAGCATTGAAATCCTTCCGGTTGTTGATGATTCAAATCGAATTGAAGGCATTATCAGCCGCCAGGATGTACTCAAGGCATTGCAAATGATTCAGCGTCAGCCACAGATAGGGGAAACTTTAGATGATATTGTAACGAATCAAATCGTCTTAATGAAAGGGAAAACAAGAGCAGAGGATATTTATCGCTGTGAGGTAACTCCGCAAATGACGAATCATCTTGGCACTATTTCATACGGAGTTTTTACAACCATTGTGACAGAGGCAGCTAATCGTGTGTTAAGAGGATATAAAAAAGGAGACCTTGTCGTTGAAAATTTAGCAATTTATTTTCTAAAGCCTGTTCAAATAGACAGTAATCTCGAAATCTTTCCAAAGGTTCTTGAAGCAGGGAGAAAGTTTGGTAAAGTCGATATTGAAGTATTCAATGAAGGGATTCTTGTGGGAAAAGCGATGATGATGTGTCAGCTCATGGATAGACACTAAGAGAAAGCTGTAAGGGTCCTCTAAAGCAAGAAGGGGGGCTTTATATCGATAAAAAAAGGGACTTTAACGGTCCCTTTTGCTATCCATATGGATTTTCATTTTGCTGCTTCCTCTTTGGCAAGAGGAAGGAAATACTTATAAGCTTTAATTCCAGCAATAATATTTACCGTTCCAAGGATAATAAAGATGCCTGCTATGACATAGGTTAAGGCAGTGTGAAAGAGAAAAAGCTGATTAACTCCGAATAAAGCTACGAATGAACCAAGGGCAATACTCGATTTTGCAGAAATCCATTTCCTTTCCGCAGGAAGCTTTGACCGAAAATATTTAGCTTTAAGATAAATGTAAAAAGCTAATGAAAAAATGATCAAGACGACCAAGATAGGCATGAAAAATGTTCCCCCATTCAACTTTCATTACTTATATGAACGCTGTTTCCGTTGATAAATTCATTTTACCGATTTTTCAGCGGATTGGCTATGTCAGTGCGTCATTCTTTTTATTTTTTATTATCTATGATATGAATAAATTATCAAACAATAAGGAGAAAAGAATGAAAGAAAAGATATTAGAAACTATTAAGCAGTATGATACTATTATTATTCACCGGCATGTTCGTCCTGATCCCGATGCATATGGCTCACAAGGCGGTTTGGCCGAAGTGCTAAAGGCTTCGTTTCCAGAAAAGTCAATCTTTACAGTTGGAATGGAAGAAGAGTCTCTTCAATTTCTTCGTCGTTTGGATACAATTCCTGACGAAACATACAAAGGAGCGCTGGTGATTGTCTGTGACACGGCAAATGAAGCCCGTATCGATGATAAAAGATATCGCTCAGGGGATCTGTTAATTAAGATTGATCACCATCCTAATGAGGATCCATACGGAGATTTATTGTGGGTGGATACAAGTTCAAGCTCGACAAGCGAAATGATTTATGATTTTTATCTGTACGGCAAGGATAAAGAACTGAAAATGTCAGATGTTGCAGCACGGCTGCTATATGCAGGTATTGTTGGGGATACGGGCCGCTTTTTATTCCCAAGTACTACTAACCGAACATTCACCTATGCCGGGGAATTGATTCATTATCAATTTTCCCGTATGGAAGTTTATGACAAAATGTATGAGCTAAAGCCTAATATCGTTAAATTGAACGGTTATATATTACAAAACTATGAGATAGGAGCAAACGGGGTTGCCTTTGTTAAGATCACAAAGGAATTTTTAAAGCAATATGATGCAGTTCCGTCTGAGGCTTCGGTTCTTGTCAGTTCATTAAGACATATAAAGGGAATCATTGCCTGGGTTTTCTTTATTGAAGAAGAGGATCAAATCAGAGTACGTTTCCGTTCGAAGGGACCGGTGATAAACGGGGTTGCCCGCAGCTTTAAAGGCGGAGGGCATCCGATGGCTGCAGGTGCATCTATTTATTCATGGGATGATGCCGATGCTGTTATCAAAGAAGTGGAAGCCCTTTGTGAAGAATACGCCCGGGTATAATCCGGGCGTTTTAAGCGATGTAAGGCTTCAGGCCTTTTAAGCTTCGGCAGTGCTAGGTCTACTTGGCAATCATGAGCTCCAGTTCAATAGAGAGTGTCGTGTAAATGGTCATTTCACTGATTTTTAATGTAAAGCGTTTATCATTAACAGTCAGAACTTTATTTTCGATGGTTTTTTTGATTAATTCCCTGCTGAGATAGGCTGTCTCTATATCTTTTGCTATGATCATACCGATATCTTTCTTGACTTCATCTTCCATTTGAAAGAGGCTTAATTGATCTAAATGATATTTATCTTTGTTTCGAATTTTGATATAGATCGATTGCACCGTCAGCTTGTCCTGATTCTCCGCGTTCAGTTTTTTAAATTCCTCCTGCCAGATGATTTTTTCATTTTCCAGTTTGGTAATCAACGTTTGTTGTTTTGTGATTTCTTTACTGTAATCCTCCTGCCATTCGCCAAAAATATATAAAAAAATAAACCAGCTAATGACTCCACCAATGAGAACGCCAGCTGAGAAATGCTGCCAGGTCGGCTTTTGGTAATAAGGAGGAACCCTCATAAACTGGTATGCTCCTGTGTCAGCCAGCTGATAAATAAAGAACCGGTTTGAGCACCGCCTAAGGCAGAGAGAATTAAAAGACACTGTTTGAATAAATCTTTGGTTTCCCCCTCCAGTATTCCTCTTTCAAGAGTCGAAACAGCATCAAAGGTGCCGCCGATTGCGGTTACGATTGCCCAAATGTGAATCATATTCGACAAACGATAAATGAGGGTTAAAGGAGGTTTTCCTGTCAGAAATGCAGCCAATCCACCAATAATGGAGCCTCCGATTAAAACGCCAAGTGCAATAAAATAGCTTTGTAAAAATAGAGAAAAAAACGGTTGATTCTCCATATTATCCCATCCTTATATGTTAATCAGTCTATTAAAACATATGGACAAAGCGTCCTAATTATGTACAGCCTCTCAAAGGAAAAATAGAACGTATTTTCTTTTATACTTGAAAACCCTATAATAAATTCATAAGTCAATAAGGATGTGAATGTTCGTGTCATTTATTCATCTTCATGTATATAGTGCGTTTAGTTTATTAACGAGCACAGCATCAATCGAACGGTTGGCGGAGGATGCAAAAGCAAAAGGGTATAAAGCTCTTGCATTAACCGATAGAAATGTCATGTATGGGATGATTTCTTTTTATAAAGAATGTGTAAAGCGTTCTATTAAGCCGATAATGGGATTAACCGTTGATGTACTAAGTGAATTCCAGGAGTCAAAAGCGTTTCCTCTTGTTCTGCTGGCAAAAAATCAAACCGGTTTTCAACAGTTACTGAAGATCACCAGCAGTGTACAGACAAAATCCCCGGAAGGAATCCCTGTAAAATGGCTGAGACATTACGCAAAAGGATTATTTGCGATTTCACCTGGGATGGAAGGAGAAATTGAGCAGGCGTTATTAAATGAAGATATGGAAGCTGCGAAAAAGGTGCTTAAGCTTTATCAACAGCTTTTTGAAAATCAATCTTTTTTTCTTAGCATCCAAGATCACGGACTTTCTGTTGAGCAGCAGCTTAACCGCGCTGTTATTGAATTGGCGGAAGCTAATCAGGTTAAATTGGTGGCAACCAATCAAGTCTATTATTTACAAAAAGAGGATTCTTTCGCACAGGAATGCCTGCTTGCCATCAAAAATGGACATAAATTACAGGATCAGGAAAGGGAAAGACTACAAAGCGATCAATATTACTTAAAAACTCCGGATGAAATGACAGAGTTATTCTCCTATTATTCGGATGCTTTGGAAAATACACTTAAAATAGCTGAGGCCTGTAATGTGGTGATCGAACTGCATAAGACGAAACTGCCGAAATTTCCGACGGACAAGGGAATAACAGCAGAGCAGTTGCTGGAAACATTGTGTTGGCAGGGCTTTCAGGAAAGATATCTGGAAGCTGATGCAGAAATCAAGAAACGGTTGACATATGAACTGTCCGTCATTAAGAAGATGAATTTCAGTGATTACTTTTTAATCGTCTGGGACTTTATGCGGTTTGCTAGGGAGTCAGGTATTCTTACAGGCCCTGGACGGGGTTCTGCAGCGGGTTCCATAGTGGCATATACTCTGTATATAACAGATGTTGATCCAATAGAGCATGATCTATTGTTCGAGCGTTTTTTGAATCCGGAACGAATCTCGATGCCGGATATTGATCTGGATTTTCCTGATCACAGGCGTGATGAAGTTATTCAATATGTAGCGAAAAAGTATGGACAGCTCCATGCTGCCCAAATTATCACCTTCGGGACATTTGCGGCTAAAGCGGTTTTGCGTGATGTAGGCAGAGTGTTTGGTCTTGATACGAAGGAGTTGGAAAAGTTGTCAAGAGCCGTGCCAGGTCAGCTTGGAATTACTCTTCAGGAAGCCTACCGCCAATCGCGCGGCCTGCAGGATTTTGTTCATGAGACGAAAGAGCAGAGACAGTTGTTTGAAACTGCGCTAAGGCTTGAAGGGCTGCCGCGCCATACCTCTATTCATGCCGCAGGTGTTGTGTTAAGCGAAGAAACTTTAGTGGAAGTTATCCCTATTACAAAAGGTCATAATGATATATTTTTGACCCAGTACTCCATGGAGCATCTTGAGGAACTTGGATTACTGAAGATGGACTTTCTTGGATTAAGGAATCTATCGCTAATAGAATCAATCCTGTCTTCGATCTATCGCACCTCAGGAAAAAGACTCAATATTAAACAGATTCCTATGTATGATGAGGCCGCCTTTAATCTGCTTAGTGAGGGACGAACTACTGGGGTATTTCAACTGGAGTCGGAGGGAATGCGCAGTGTGCTAAGAAGATTGAAGCCGAACCGCTTCGAGGATATTGTGGCTGTTAATGCCCTCTACCGTCCGGGACCAATGGAAAATATCCCTCACTTCATTGAACGGAAGCACGGGCGTGAAAAGGTGCTCTACCCTCATCCTGATTTAAAGCCTATCCTGGAAAATACATATGGTGTCATTGTCTATCAGGAGCAAATCATGCAGATTGCTGCTAAAATGGCGGGTTTTTCACTTGGTGAAGCAGATTTGCTGCGTCGCGCAGTAAGTAAAAAACAAAAAGAAGTGTTGGATCGCGAAAGGACACATTTTATTGCTGGTGCAGAACGGAATGAGTATCAAAGGGATATTGCCAATCAGGTATATGATTTGATTGTCCGCTTTGCAAATTATGGTTTTAATCGGAGCCATGCTGTTGCCTATAGTTTCATTGCTTATCAGCTTGCTTGGTTAAAGGCCCATTATCCTGCTTGCTTTATGGCCGCTATTCTTTCTTCGGCTGCAGGGAACGAGGAGAAAACAGCACAATATATCAGGGAACTGAAGCAAATGAATATTCCTTTACTACCTCCATCGGTTAACCGAAGCGGATATACCTATCTTGTGGAAAATGGGGCTGTTCGATATAGTCTAGCGGCAATTAAGGGGATAGGGACTGTCGCTTTAAGAGAGATATTTCGTGCCCGTAAAGAGAAAAAATTCACTGATTTATTTGATTTCTGTATCCGTGTGCCCGTAAAGGCGGTCAATAGAAAGACACTTGAGGCTCTGACGTTATCCGGCAGCTTTGACGAATTTGGCGAGGATCGGGCAGTGTTGCTGGCAAGTCTCGATGCAGCTTTGGATCATGCGCAGCTGGTTCGCCCGGCAGGCGGGGAACAGGGAGATTTGTTTGCCAAGGATGAATTTGTGATTCAGCCCAAATATACCGCAGTTGAACCGATTCCGGCAGAAGAAAAGCTTCGTTTTGAAAAAGAAATTCTCGGCTTTTATTTGTCAGACCATCCTGTGTCATTATATGAACAGTATTTTTCCTTTTTAAATGTTAAACCATTATATGAATTTACATTCTCTCAACCCTTTGGCAGGTCAGTTGTTTATATTAGCGCGATAAAAAAAATCCGTACGAAAAAAGGAGAGCCGATGGCTTTCCTAACGGTAAGTGATCAAAGTGGGGATATGGAAGCCGTGATTTTTCCAAATGTATTAAGAAAAACAGGAGCCAGTATTGTACCAGGAATGATCCTGCTCATTGATGCAAAATTGGAACAGCGTCGGGGCAAAAGTCAGCTGATTATCCAGCGGGGGGAAAACATCGCAAATGTAGTAAAAAACTAAATAAATTTGAATGAATTTTTAAAATCACGAACGCATCTTTATTAAAAGAAAAGAAAATGTTATAGTTTTAGAATGATAGGTGTTATATTACACATTTAACATGGGTAGGATGTGGTAGATACATGTCCGGTATCAGGTTATTTCGTGTTTTATGATAAGAGTGTAAATTATTAGATGAATCAAGTAGAGGGAGTGTAAATGGTGACATTAAGAGAAGAAGCGCTGCACATGCATCGAGAACACAAGGGGAAACTGGAATCAAAATCAAAAGTAAGGGTTCAAAACGGTAAGGACTTAAGTCTCGCTTATTCTCCTGGTGTAGCAGAACCATGTAAGGAGATTTATGATAAACCGGATACTGTATATGAATACACGATGAAGGGCAATATGGTTGCGGTTGTGACAGACGGTACTGCGGTATTGGGTCTGGGGAATATTGGACCGGAGGCAGCGCTCCCGGTTATGGAGGGCAAAGCGGTGCTGTTTAAGAGTTTTGCGGGTGTTGATGCCTTTCCAATCTGTTTAAATACAACGGATACAGAAAAAATTATCGAAACCGTTAAGTTGCTCGAACCTACATTTGGCGGAATAAATCTCGAAGATATTGCCGCTCCTCATTGCTTTGAAATTGAAGAAAGACTAAAAAAAGAAGTGAATATCCCGGTATTTCATGATGACCAGCATGGAACGGCGATTGTGACAGTAGCTGGTTTATTAAATGCCTTAAAGCTTGTGAATAAAAAAATCTCTGAAATTAAAGTTGTTGCAAATGGTGCAGGTGCAGCCGGAATCGCCATTATTAAATTACTTCACTTCTTCGGAGTCCGCGACATCATTATGTGTGATACAAAGGGTGCCATTTATGAAGGGCGCACGGTGGGAATGAATGATGTGAAAAATGAAGTGGCTAAGTTTACGAACAGTGAAAACAAAACAGGAAGCCTAAAAGATGTCATTATCGGAGCTGATGTTTTTATTGGTGTATCTGCGGCAGGCGCGCTTTCTCAAGATATGGTAAAATTAATGAATAGGGATCCCATTATCTTTGCCATGGCCAATCCGAATCCCGAAATTATTCCGAATGATGCAAAGGCAGCCGGTGCAGCAGTTATAGGCACAGGGCGCTCGGATTACCCTAACCAGGTCAATAATGTCCTAGCATTCCCGGGAATCTTTAGGGGAGCGCTTGATGTAAGAGCGACACATATTAATGAACAGATGAAAGTAGCAGCGGTTAAAGCGATTGCCGGATTGATTCAAGAATCAGAGCTTAATGCAGATTATGTCATCCCTGGACCTTTTGATCCAAGAGTTGCCCCGACTGTTGCAGCAGCCGTTGCTCAAGCCGCTATGGAAACTGGTGTAGCGCGGTTAAAGGTAGAACCGGAAGAAATCAAAGAAAGAACTCGCAAACTTGCCTATATCGGAAAAAGTGAGTGATTATTGATTGTATTCCGAACATAAGGTATATATAGAAATTGTCAAACAGTTAAGAGAGATGATTTTTCGGGAACAATTGAAGCCTGGAGATAAATTACCTTCAGAGCGGGAATTATCGGAGCGTCTAATGGTTGGACGCTCCTCCGTTCGTGAAGCGCTACGGGCGCTGGAATTATTAGGGTTAATTGAGACAAAAAGAGGAGAAGGCACTTTTATCAGGGACTTCAGAGGACATCATTTGGTTCAGCTGCTTAGTACGTTTATCCTTCACGACCAAGCAGCAAAAAGGGATGTCCAGGATACAAAATTCTTAATAGAATTAGATAGCCTGTTCCTGGCCATGAATAAGCAGGGTCCCAAAGCATTCGCTGAATTAAAAAAATGGGTGGAAAGCAGCCAGTTTAATGATGACGAATTTTTTTTCAAGATGATTATGCTTTCTGATAATCATTTGTTGTTTCGAATATGGACAATTCTAAATGACTATTATCATTCTTTGGAATTAACACGTCAAATATTCACGAAACAGGAATATTTGACGCTTATTGACACTCTTAATTCAAAAGATGAAGGAAAAGTTCGTCGAGCATATGAGGATTTCAGGAAATTGTCGTATAATGGATGAAAGATTTTAACATCATTTCTCTTTTTCCGCTTTTATAATTTATAATGGATATATGGATACATTTCCAAAAGCTGGTTAGCTTATTCTACCTCAGTGGTCAGACCACTTATCAACCTAATTTTCGCTCGAATTAACAAGGGAGGTTTCACCTTGCTTAAAGATTTATTTACAAAATCGACAAAGAAAAAATATGCAACCATTCCTACGGCTAACGCCAAGCAGGATGTTCCCGAAGGAATAATGACAAAATGTCCTGAATGTAAAAAAATAATGTATACAAAGGAATTAGTCAAAAATTTAAAAGTATGCTTATATTGTGGACACCATCATCCTATGAAGGCACAAGAACGTTTGGAGTTTTTTCTAGATGACGGCTCCTTTGAGGAATTGGACTGTGAGCTTATTACGGTAAATCCGCTAGAGTTTCCCGGATACTTAGAAAAAATTGAAAAGGATCGGATAAAAACGAATCTGAACGAGGCGGTTGTTACCGGGATTGGAACGGTGGGAGGCATAAAAACAGCAGTAGCCGTTATGGATTCAACCTTTCGTATGGCTAGTATGGGCTCTGTTGTAGGAGAGAAAATAACGCGGGCAATTGAAAAAGCGGATGAATTGTCTTTACCATTTATTATTTTCACAGCCTCGGGCGGAGCAAGAATGCAGGAAGGGATTTTAAGCTTAATGCAAATGGCTAAGACCAGTGTAGCATTAAAGCGATTCAATGACCATGGAGGACTGTATATCTCGATTATGACACATCCGACAACGGGTGGTGTCTCAGCAAGCTTTGCTTCTCTGGGAGATTATAATCTTGCTGAACCGGGCGCTCTAATTGGGTTCGCCGGTAAAAGGGTGATTGAGCAGACGATCCGTGAAGAGCTTCCAGAGGATTTTCAAACGGCGGAATTTCAACTGGAACATGGACAAGTAGATGCTGTTATTTCCCGTCTCGAATTAAAGGAGAAAGTGATTAATATATTAGAGATTCATCAACCGGGAGGTGTACCTGAATGGCAGGAGAATTAGAATTTGAAAAGCCTATTATCGAGCTGAGGAAAAAAATCGCAGATTTAAAGGAATTTACCAAAAATGCTGATGTTGATTTATCCATGGAGATTGAAAAGCTCGAAAAACGTCTCTTGAAGCTGGAAAAAGATATTTATGATCATCTTCAGCCATGGGATCGGGTTCAAATTGCGCGTCATCCAGGCAGGCCGACAACATTGGATTATATTTCACTTTTGTTCACTGATTTTTTTGAATGTCATGGAGACCGGGCTTTTGCAGATGATGCAGCGATAGTCGGAGGAATTGCCAAGTTTAAAGGGATTCCCATTACAGTGGTCGGGCATCAGCGGGGGAAGGATACAAAGGAGAATATTCGTCGTAACTTCGGAATGCCACATCCGGAAGGTTTTCGAAAAGCGCTCCGTTTAATGAAACAAGCGGATAAATTTAATCGCCCCATTATTTGTTTTATCGATACAAAGGGTGCGTTTCCGGGAAAAACAGCAGAGGAGCGCGGACAGAGTGAGGCTATTGCCCGAAATCTGCTGGAGATGGCAGGCTTTAAAGTACCCATTATATGTATGGTTATAGGTGAAGGCGGAAGCGGTGGAGCATTGGCTTTGGGAATTGGCAACCATATTCATATGCTGGAGAATTCTACGTATTCGGTAATATCACCAGAAGGAGCGGCTTCTATTCTTTGGAAAGACTCCGGACTTGCTATCCAAGCAGCAGAATCCATGAAAATCACGGCTCCAGATTTAAAGGAATTAGGAGTCATTGATCAAATCATACCTGAGATAAAGGGCGGTGCTCATAAGGACATGAAGGAGCAGGCTGCTCATATTGAAAAGGTGCTAGTTGAGTCATTAAAAGAGCTCATGAATTGGGACAAGGAGGAGCTCGTATCCCGACGCTATGATAAATATAAGAAAATAGGTGAATTTTCGTTATTAAATGAGTATATAGGGGTAAAATAAAAAACGTACTTTTCTGGTACGTTTTTTATTTATGGAAATGCTTTGCTACTGAGAAAATGATAAAATTAGGCTATTTATCACATAAAAGCCGGGGGAAACGGTTTCATTTACCCGATAATTCCGCCTTTTATATGAATTATATAGATTCAGTTGTGGATACCGCTTCCTTCGTGTTATTTTAGAAATATTCCTGTATTCACTTATAATTGTCTTTATTAGCAAAGGCTGCAAAGCAGATTCCTGTTGTATACATAGTGTAAATCAAAATACTTTGGGAGGGGCTGTACATGAAAAGAATTGGTGTATTAACTAGCGGCGGAGATGCTCCTGGAATGAATGCGGCTATTCGGGCAGTAGTGCGTAAAGCAATTTATCATGAGGTTGAGGCTTACGGAATTATTGGAGGATATACAGGGCTGATCAGCGGGCATTTTAAAAAGCTGGAATTGGGTTCCGTAGGGGATATCATTCATCGCGGTGGAACAATGCTGCTGTCAGCAAGATGCGAAGAATTCAAAACAAAAGAAGGACAGCAAAAGGGGCTTCAGCAATTAAAGAAGGCGGGAATTGAAGGGCTTGTCGTCATAGGTGGAGATGGCTCCTACCGGGGTGCAAAGGCACTCACAGAGCTTGGTTTTCCATGTATCGGTGTACCGGGAACAATTGATAATGATATAAGCGGCACACAATTAACCATTGGCTTTGATACGGCTTTAAATACTGTAATCGACGCCATTGACAAAATTCGGGATACAGCCACATCACATGAACGGACTTTTATCATTGAAGTGATGGGAAGGAATGCCGGAGATATTGCACTGTGGTCTGGTCTTGCAGGGGGAGCGGAAACTATCATCATCCCGGAAGATACTTATGATATTAAGGAAATCTGTGCTCGTTTAAAAAAGGGGCAAGAGCGTGGAAAAAAACACAGTATTATTGTTGTCGCAGAGGGAGTTTCCAGCGGGATGGAGCTAGGAAAACAAATTAAAGAGCTGACTAGCCTGGATACCCGTGTTTCAGTCTTGGGACATATTCAACGCGGTGGGTCTCCGACTGCCTTTGACCGTGTTTTAGCAAGCAGGCTGGGTGCCCGTGCAGTAGAACTTTTGCTGGAAGGAAAAGGCGGAAGAGCCGTCGGCATCGAAAATAATCTCGTGATGGATCATAGTATGGATGAAATATTGAATGAAGGACATACAATTGACCTAGACTTACTCACTTTATCAAAAGAGCTATCTATCTAACAAATGTTTATTACCCCAAGGAGGTTTATGATATGCGAAAAACAAAAATTGTTTGTACCATAGGTCCCGCAAGTGAAAGTGTTGAAAAATTAACTCAGCTCATTAAGGCAGGAATGAATGTCGCACGGTTAAATTTCTCACATGGTAATCATGAAGAACATGCACAGCGAATCAATAATATTCGCAAGGCTGCCCAACAGACAGGGAAAAATGTTGCGATTCTTCTTGATACAAAAGGTCCGGAAATACGGACTCATAATATGGTGAATGGAGCTATCGAGCTACAGGTAGGAAGTAAATCCATTATCTCGATGACAGAGGTGGAAGGGACACCGGAAAAGTGCTCGGTTACATATGAAGGCTTAATTGATGACGTAGAAGAAGGTTCTAAAATTTTGCTGGATGATGGCTTAATTGGTCTTGAGGTGACAAAAGTTGATAAGGCTAATGGTGAAATCCATGTCAATGTGTTAAATACGGGAACGTTAAAGAATAAAAAGGGCGTAAATGTACCAGGCGTGTCTGTAAATCTCCCAGGAATTACAGAAAAAGATACTAGCGATATTTTGTTTGGCATCGGTCAAAAAATTGACTTTATTGCTGCTTCCTTTGTACGCCGGCCTTCAGACGTTTTGGAAATTAAGAAATTACTTGAAGAAAATCAAGCTACATATATTCAAATTATCCCTAAGATTGAAAATCAGGAGGGAGTCGACAACATTGATGATATTCTTGAAGTCTCTGATGGGTTGATGGTTGCCCGTGGAGATTTAGGTGTTGAGATTCCGGCGGAGGAAGTTCCTTTAGTGCAAAAGAATTTAATCAAAAAATGCAATGCACTTGGGAAACCGGTTATTACAGCTACGCAAATGCTGGATTCCATGCAGAGAAATCCGCGTCCTACACGTGCTGAAGCCAGCGATGTGGCTAACGCAATCTTTGATGGCACAGATGCAATTATGCTTTCAGGAGAAACAGCTGCCGGATCTTATCCTGTAGAAGCGGTACAGACTATGCATAATATTGCCTCACGTGCAGAAACAGCTTTGGACCATCGTAAAATTTTATCGATGCACAGTAAGAACAGCGAACATACCATTACGGATGCTATCGGACAATCTGTTGCCCATACGGCTTTAAATTTAGAATGTAATGCCATAATTACATCAACGGAGAGTGGGTATACAGCAAGAATGATTTCTAAATATCGTCCTAAAGTACCGATTGTTGCCGTTACGGCAAATGATCATGTGTTAAGAAGACTTGCATTGGTGTGGGGAGTATACCCGCAGTTGGGGCAGAAATCAGAAACTACAGATGATATGCTTGAAAATGCTGTAACAGAAAGCTTAAACAGCGGTTTTGTATCCCATGGAGATTTAGTCATTATTACAGCTGGTGTACCTGTTGGAGAAGCCGGAACAACCAATCTAATGAAAATTCACCTTGTTGGGGATATCCTTGGAAAAGGACAGGGAATTGGACGGAAATCGGCATATGGAAAAGTAGTAATTGCGAAAAACTCGCAGGAAGCTCAAGAGAAGGTGAAAGAAGGTTCTATTCTGGTCACGATTGGCTCTGACAAGGAATTGGTTGCGTCTATTGAAAAATGCAGCGCGCTTATTACGGAGGAAGGCGGGCTAACAAGCCATGCCGCTGTTGTAGGTTTAAATATTGGCATTCCGGTTATTGTAGGTGTGGCAAAGGCCACCGAACTGTTTAAGGATGGTCAGGAAATTACGGTAGATGCACAAAGCGGAGTCATCTATAACGGACATGCAAGTGTGTTATAATCGGTAGTGAGGGAAGGAAGGCGATTCCTTCCTTTTCCTTTTAAGGTTAAGGGGGATAGCAAATGATGCGGATATTGCTTTTATTATTGATCACAATTCCGGCTGCGGAGATTGGAATTCTCCTTTTTTCAGGGAAGATGATAGGTGTCCTGCCAACGGTCCTAATGATTATTTTCACGGGTATTTTGGGGGCAGTATTAGCGAAGAAACAAGGACTTAAAACGATTCGCAAGGCGAATGAGCAGCTTCAGTACGGCAGAGTGCCAGGGGACGAAATGATGGATGGACTATGTATAGTAATAGGCGGAATTTTCCTGTTGACACCCGGATTTTTGACTGACTTGCTTGGAATTCTTCTACTTTTACCTCCGACGAGATCCTTTATGAAGCCATTAATGATGAAAATGCTGCAAAGATGGATGGATAAAAACACATTTACCATTATCAGATAAAGATACCGTCAGCCGGAAAAGAGACTGACGGTTTTCGGCAGGAGAATTTTAGGGGACTACGATGATCAGGCTGTTGTCCCGTCTTTTATAAACTTCCATAAATCACGGAAAACGTTCGCTTTATGTAAGGTCGTGATGATGACGAGTGCAACAGGTCCGGCAATAAGCCCTAAAAAACCGATTAATTTAAAGCCGATAAACAAGGCAAGCAATGTCGCTAAAGGGTCTAGGCCAATATTGGAGGATAATATCTTTGGCTCCATCAGCTGCCTTTGGACAAGAACGATAATATAAAGGACAGCCAGTCCGATTGCGATCCCGGACTTTCCTGCTATTACTTCATAAATAATCCACGGGACAAAAATCAATCCTGTGCCTAAGTAAGGAAGCAGATCCACTAAGCCGGTTATCAGAGCAATCGTAACGGCGTAATTCACACGCAGAATCAGCAGTCCGATCAGAATAATGATCGTTGTTAAAGAAATAAGGGTCAACTGTGCCTTAATAAAACCAAATAATGCTTTTTTTAAATCAAAAAAGACAGTTTGACTGCTTTTTTTTGCCTTTTTCGGAAGGAGGCGTGATCCAAGTCTTGAAAGTCTCTGCCAATCCTTGCTGATAAAAAAGGTTGCTAGCAGGGAAAAAATCAAAACGGTTGCCGCGTTAGGAAACCAAGAAATAATGTTCGGGATAAACGTAAAGAAGCGCTGAATAAAATCCCCTAAAGTTGAACCAATGGAGCTACCAACATTTTGAATATTTTTAAGAATGGTTTCTTGCTGCCCGCTGCCTAAATTGTCAAATAAATGGGCGAGCTGGTTATAAAGCGGAATAATCTGGCCGGCAACAAAATGTTCGAGGTAACTGATTAATGTGTCAAGTTGTTCAGGAACAATTTTGGCCAGTTTATCAGCACTAGATACAATTTCTGCAATTAGCAGGGTAATAACACCTGCGAAAACAGAAAAAACAAGAAATAGTACAATGATGACAGCAAGGGAACGAGGCATTTTTGCTTTTAACTGAAAAAAATTAACAAACGGATTAATAAGAAAAGCGATCAATAGTCCGATCAGAAACGGATAGGTGATCTTTGTTAAGTAGAATAAGCCGACAAATCCAATTACTATACTGGCAAGGACGAAGAGGAACCGGGCGGCTCGATTCAGGTATACAGTATTCATGGGTAAAATACCTCCTTTTTGAGTAATCTATTAACCTCTAAACTTCAGTTAAATAGTAAAATTTTATCATAGTCTGTTGAATTAATAACCTTTAAATACGCAAAAAAACGAAAAAAGATTCATGTTCCTGATAATTTCAACTGAAAAATGGAACATTAATATTAATATTTTTTGAACATAAAACTTTTTGAACTTTTTAAGTTGTGATACAATAACAAAGAATCAACAGGAGGGAGACATTCCGTTGATATCACAAGCAACCGTTTTTTTATTACTTTTATTGGCCATTGGCTTAATTGCGAAGAATCAATCATTGATGTTTGCCGTGGCTGTATTAATTGTATTGAAATTAGTCGGAGTCGATTCTAAGCTTTTTTCATTTCTACAAACGAAAGGAATTAATTGGGGGGTAACGATTATCACGATTGCAGTGTTAGCACCAATTGCAAGCGGTGAAATCGGCTTTAGGGATTTGACTGCAGCCTTTAAGTCTCCATTTGCCTGGATAGCGCTGGTATCAGGAGTGGCTGTTGCGCTGTTAGCTAAGGGAGGGGTTAATCTCTTATCTGAAGATCCGGAAATTACAACTGCACTTGTGTTGGGAACCATATTAGCGGTGTCTTTATTTAAAGGAGTTGCAGTTGGTCCATTGATTGGAGCGGGGATCGCTTATTGTGCGATGAAGATTTTTGAAATGGTGAAATAACATCTTGAAAAAGATATATAACTTTTTTCCTGTTTTAAATTTGTTGTCATTCACAAAAGTCTGATAATTGTTTATAATAATATTTGTATTGAAATAACTTTTTATTAGTTATCAAAAATGTAAGCATTTTCTTTTTTGCTTTCAATTGAACACTCGCTCAATTACTTGCTGTATACATCGATTCTTCATATGGTCTGTAATCGACTGCTGGAAGCAGCCGATTTTATTAAATAGATACAAGTTTGACCTAATTAGATTTCAGAAAATTCTTTCTGAAGCTTTAAAGCTCTTTTTTTAATACAGACATTTAAACATGGGGAAATTTTATCTACAAGGAGAGGATTCTATATGACAGTAACACGTGGTCTTGAAGGGGTAGTAGCTACATCCTCATCAATCAGTTCCATCATTGATGACACTCTAACATATGTCGGCTTCAATATCGATGATTTGACTGAAAATGCTAGTTTTGAAGAAGTCATCTATCTGTTATGGCATCGAAAACTGCCTACAAAAGCACAATTAGATGAACTAAAACAACAGCTTGCAGACAACGCTGAGCTTCCGCAAGGAGTACTTGATCACTTCAAAATGTATCCAATTAACAAAGTTCATCCAATGGCAGCCCTTCGCACAGCTGTATCACTGCTTGGTCTTTATGATGAAGAAGCTGATGTAATGGATGCTGAAGCGAATTACCGCAAAGCCATTCGCTTACAAGCTAAATTACCTACAATTGTTACAGCATTTTCCCGTATTCGCAAAGGCTTGGCGCCTATAGCACCTCGCAAGGGTTTAAGTCTGCCGGCTAATTTCTTATATATGCTGACAGGGCAGGAACCATCTCAGCTTGCTGAAGAGGCTTTTAATAAGGCACTTATTCTACATGCGGATCATGAGTTGAATGCTTCTACCTTTACTGCACGTGTCTGTGTGGCGACTTTGTCTGATGTATACTCCGGTGTAACCTCAGCCATCAGCGCTCTAAAAGGACCTTTACATGGCGGTGCCAATGAAGCAGTAATGAAAATGCTTACAGAAATTGGATCGCTGGAAAATGTTGAACCATATATTCGCGGAAAAATGGCAAATAAAGAAAAAATTATGGGCTTTGGTCATCGTGTATATAGAAAAGGGGATCCTCGTGCTAAGCACTTGAAAGCAATGTCTGAAAAATTGACTAAGCTTACAGGAGAATCGGAACTATATGAAATGTCCTTGAAAATTGAAAGTATTGTAAACGGAGAAAAAAATCTGCCGCCAAATGTAGATTTCTATTCTGCTTCTATGTATCATAGCTTAGGCATTGATCATGACCTGTTTACTCCGATTTTTGCGGTAAGCCGTGTATCAGGTTGGCTAGCACATATTCTAGAACAATATGAAAATAATCGCTTAATCCGTCCTCGTGCAGAATACACAGGTCCTGGAATGCAAAAATATATTTCTATTGAAGCTCGTGGAGAATGATTTGATTAATAAAAAAACAGAAAATCATTCTGTTTATAAAAAAAATTAATAAAGATTATTTACTTTTTATTAGAAAAGTTTAAATATAATAAGTAAGGGAAAAAGGTTAGAGGTTAAGTCGTCTAACCTTTGATTTGTCATGCTGGAAGATAACAGCATGCAGCCTAATTATACAGGACATCATGGAGGGATAATTTATGTCAGGAGAAAAAATCACAGTAACAAACGGAGTTTTAAATGTACCAAATCAACCAATCATCCCATTTATTGAAGGAGATGGAATTGGGCCTGATATTTGGGCGTCTGCATCAAGAGTATTAGATGCTGCTGTTGAGAAAGCATACAACGGAGAACGTAAGATTGTTTGGAAGGAAGTTTTGGCTGGTGAAAAAGCATTTAATCAAACTGGCGAATGGCTTCCAAAAGAAACATTAGATCTCATCAACGAATATTTAATCGCTATTAAAGGACCATTAACAACACCTGTCGGCGGCGGGATCCGTTCATTAAACGTAGCGCTTCGCCAAGAATTAGATTTGTATGTTTGCTTACGTCCTGTACGTTGGTTTGAAGGGGTTCCTTCACCGGTGAAACGTCCTCAGGATACAGATATGGCTATTTTCCGTGAAAATACGGAAGATATTTATGCTGGTGTTGAGTTCGCTCAAGGTACAGAAGAAGCTAAAAAATTAATCGACATTCTGCAAAATGAATTTGGTGTAACTAAAATCCGTTTCCCTGAAACATCTGGTATCGGTATTAAAACGGTTTCTCAAGAAGGAACAAGCCGTTTAGTCCGCGCTGCTATTGAATATGCAATCAAAGAAGGCAGAAAATCAGTAACTTTAGTACATAAAGGGAACATTATGAAGTTTACTGAAGGTGCATTCAAAAATTGGGGCTATGAAGTAGCAGAGAAAGAGTATGCTGATAAAGTATTCACTTGGAATCAATATGACCGCATTAAAGAAGAACAAGGTCTTGAAGCTGCGAACAAAGCGCAGTCAGAAGCTGAAGCAGCAGGCAAAATTATTGTGAAGGATGCTATCGCTGATATCTTCCTGCAGCAAATTCTTACTCGTCCTAGCGAATTTGATGTTGTAGCAACAATGAACTTGAATGGTGACTTTATTTCTGATGCGCTTGCAGCTCAAGTAGGCGGAATCGGTATTGCTCCGGGAGCCAACATTAATTATGTAACAGGCCATGCTATTTTTGAAGCAACTCATGGTACAGCTCCAAAATATGCTGGATTAGATAAAGTAAATCCTTCTTCTGTAATTCTGTCAGGTTGCTTAATGCTTGATCACCTAGGATGGAGTGAAGCATCCAAGATGATCGTTAAATCAATGGAGAAAACCATTGCTTCTAAAGTGGTAACTTATGACTTTGCCCGTCTGATGGAAGGTGCAAAAGAAGTTAAATGTTCTGAGTTCGGTGATGAATTAATCAAAAACATGGAATAATGATGATTGTATGAAGTGCCTGGCCGTTTTCGCACTGGCCGGGTGCTTCATAAGCTAAATCGTTACGAAAGCTTTGTTACAAATAGCCTTTTTGGCTGTTTTAATAAATTTTAAATTGTCTCGATAGCCAGGAGTGCGTGTACTTTATACTGCTTTGGTAGCATGATTGTTAAAGACAATTAAAAAGGGGAGAGGTTAACTTGGCTTTAAAACGTAATAAGATTTCCGTTGTCGGCAGTGGTTTTACCGGGGCGACCACAGCATTATTCTTAGCGCAAAAAGAATTAGGTGATGTTGTTTTAGTTGACATACCGCAAATGGAAAACCCAACAAAGGGCAAGGCATTGGATATGCTTGAAGCTAGTCCTGTTCAAGGATTCGATTGCCGGATCATCGGTACTTCAAATTATGAAGATACGAAAGATTCAGATGTTGTGATCATTACGGCAGGGATTGCCAGAAAGCCAGGAATGAGCCGCGATGATTTAGTGCAAACCAATCAAAAAGTCATGAAGTCAGTAACGAAAGAAATTGTTAAGTATTCCCCAAATTGCTACATCA
Source organism: uncultured Bacillus sp. (assembly GCF_946478885.1). Next base: position 50,626 of record NZ_CAMLDX010000003.1, read on the forward strand.
TTGTATTGACAAATCCAGTTGATGCCATGACATATACAGTCTTTCAGGAATCAGGATTTCCTAAAAACCGTGTTATAGGTCAATCGGGTGTGCTGGATACAGCTCGATTCCGCACATTTATCGCACAAGAATTAAACCTGTCTGTTAAAGATATTACTGGTTTCGTTCTAGGCGGCCATGGTGATGATATGGTTCCGCTTGTCCGCTATTCATATGCAGGAGGAATTCCACTTCAAACTTTAATTCCGCAAGAACGTTTAGATGCTATCGTTGCACGTACCCGCAAAGGCGGCGGTGAAATCGTAAACCTTTTAGGTAACGGCAGCGCTTACTATGCTCCGGCAGCTTCTTTGGTAGAAATGACAGAAGCGATTCTGAAGGACCAAAAACGAGTGCTTCCAGCCATTGCCTACCTCGAAGGAGAATATGGCTATAATGGGATCTATTTTGGTGTCCCGACGATTATCGGCGGAGATGGAATTGAAAAAGTAATTGTGCTTGAATTAACTCAAGAAGAGAAGACAGAGCTTGACCGTTCCGCAGAGTCAGTGAGAAATGTAATGTCAGTACTAGCTTAGTAATATTCTAAAAATTCAGGGAAATGTATTTTCCCTGAATTTTTTTTTATAATAAAAGAAAACAAGTGATTATCTGATGTTCCTGTAGCATTCTTAGTGTATAGTTATAATATAAGTGCTCTGGAGATTAGGGGATTAATTATTTGGATAACGGAGGCTTGTATGGGAAAAAAAGTACTTGTAGTAGATGATGAAAAATCAATTCTTACATTGCTTCAATATAATCTAAAGCAAGCAGGTTATGAGGTAATAACGGCAATGGATGGTGAAGCAGGCAAAAACCTGACTCTGTCAGAGAAACCGGATTTAGTTGTACTTGATTTAATGCTACCCAAAATGGATGGGGTAGAAGTATGCAAACAGTTAAGGCAGCAGAAAAATTTCACTCCGATTTTGATGCTGACCGCAAAGGATGACGAATTTGATAAGGTTCTCGGGCTTGAACTGGGTGCCGACGATTATATGACAAAACCCTTCAGCCCACGGGAGGTTGTTGCTCGAGTCAAAGCGATATTGCGGCGCTCGCAAATCCAGTCAGAGGCATCAGAGCAGTCGCAGGATTACCTTGAGAAAATGGTCATAAGTCACTTAACGATATATCCTGAGCAATATGAGGCGTATTTTGAGGATTCACTGTTGGAATTAACCCCGAAGGAGTTCGAATTGCTTTTATATTTATCTAAAAATAAAGGCCGTGTTTTAACGAGGGATCAGCTTTTAAGTGCTGTTTGGAATTATGATTTTGCTGGCGATACAAGGATAGTAGATGTTCATATCAGTCATTTGCGCGAAAAAATTGAACGAAATACGAAGAAACCTGTTTATATTAAAACCATTCGCGGTTTAGGCTATAAATTGGAGGAGCCCAAAGGAGAATGACAACGTTTCGGACGAAACTTTTCGTAACGCTTATGTCACTCCTTTTGCTTGTTTTAGTTGTCCTGGGTCTTATGTTAGGGCAATTATTCAAAAGTTATTACTTGGATGTCATTGGAAGTCGCTTTGAAAAGGAAAGTGTCCTTGTTTCAACCTATATTGAAGAAATGGGCAGGATTCAGCAAACAGATGAGAACAAGCTTAAAGAATTCAGTGAGCTATTAAAGGTAAGGATTACGATTGCCGATACAGATGGAGATATTGTTTGGGACAGCGGTAATGGGATCGGTAAGATTTCTGAGAAGGACTTTATGGCGATCATAGAGGGAATTGCCCAAAATGATAAAACCTATGTCAATGAATCGAATTCTGTATCCGATCTGGATCTTTATTATTACTGGGAGCCCGTCACCATTAATCAATCAGAGGGATTTGTTATTTTCAGTACACAATTAAAAGAAATCGAAGATGCCTATCAGCAAATTTGGTGGATTTTGATCATTAGCTTTGGGCTCGCCTTATTTGCGATTATTCTGCTTGGCTATAAAATCATGACCCGCTATACTAAGCCGATAGAAATGGCGACAAATGTGGCGATGGAACTGGCAAAGGGAAATTACCGCGCTAGGGTGTATGAAAGTAAAGTTGATGAAACAGGGATGCTCAATGTCGCTATCAATATTTTGGCACGTAATCTGCAAAACATGGTAAAGACTCATGAAATGCAGAACGATCGGCTCGCAACGCTGATCGAAAATGTCGGCAGTGCTTTAATTCTGATCGACAGCCGCGGCTATATTAATTTAATCAACCGGACATACAAGGAAATTTTCGATGTAAAGCCTTCAGAGAATCATTATAAGCTGTATTACGAAGTGATTGAACATCCAGAAATATGTAAAATTATCGAAGAAATTTTTATGACCGAGCAAAAAATAAATAGGCAGTTAATTCTTCCCTTGAAAATTGAGCGGCGCCATTTTGAGGTATATGGGGTGCCGATTATTGGTACCAATGATGTCTGGAAGGGGATTCTGCTGGTCTTTCATGATATTACAGAAATTAAGAAACTGGAGCAAATGCGCAAGGATTTCGTTTCTAATGTTTCCCATGAACTGAAGACACCAATTACTTCTATTAGAGGATTTTCTGAGACGCTGTTAGATGGAGCGATGGAGGATAGGGAAACACTTGAAGCTTTTTTGAATATTATTTTGAAAGAAAGCGACAGGCTACAATCCTTAATCTACGACTTGCTTGAATTATCTAAAATTGAAAATGAGGGTTTCTGCCTCTCGATTCATCCATTAAATGTCATTACTCTTCTGAGTGAGGTAATCACGCTTATGACTGGAAAAGCAGAGGAAAAGGAAATTAACCTTCGTTTTATCCATCATTGCGAAGAAGTAAATCTAGAAGGAGATGTATATCGGCTGAAGCAGGTTTTCATCAACATTATTTCCAATGCTTTGATCTATACTTCGAAAGGTGGCAGTGTCACATTGGAAGTGGATGAAACACCTCATAAGGTGCTGGTAAAAATCAAGGATACCGGTATGGGAATAGAGAAGGATGAAATCCCCAGAATCTTTGAACGCTTTTACCGCGTTAATAAAGCCAGAGACCGAATTTCCGGTGGCACCGGGCTTGGGCTGGCTATTGTAAAGCATATTTTGGAGGTTCATAAAGGAAAAGTTACTGTAGACAGTGAGGTTGGAGTAGGGACAACCTTTACGATCGAGTTAATGAAGAAAGTTCCTCAGGGCTGATATAAGGATAGTAGGGGTATGATTTACATTTTATTAACAAACCGTTTATTCTTTATTTACAATAGGTTGTTATAATCATAAATGAAATACCCCTTCATCCAAGGAGCCAAAATAAAAAGGACGAGAGCAATTATGCTGTCGTCTTTTTTATTTTTTAGAAAAAATAGACAATGGTGAAACCTACATCATGATCTAGACGTATTAAACACTATAAATATTTGTGAAGGAAGGGTAGGCGAATGATCAATTTAAAAAGAATGTACCTTATGACCGGTGCAGTATTTCTTCTTATTATTCTAGGTTTAACAGCCTTTACAACCTGGTATACAGTTGATGAGTCAGAGCAGGCAGTTATCCTTACCTTTGGCAATGCCCAAGAAGGGACATCAGAACCAGGCCTTCATTTTAAATTACCTTGGCCGATTCAAAAGGTCGAGAAATTATCCAAAGAAACGTATAGCCTTCAATTTGGCTACAAGGAGGGAGGGAGGGATTCTAAGGAAATCCCCGAAGAAACAAAAATGATTACTGGAGATGAAAATATCGTTCTTGCAGATCTCGTGGTTCAATGGAAAATAACGGAACCAACCAAGTTTTTATTTAACTCGGAAGATCCTGAGGTGCTTTTGCGTGATGCCACTTCTGCTTCATTGAGAAGTATTATCGGTAGTTCTAAGATAGATGATGCCTTAACCTCGGGTAAAGCGGAAATTGAAGCAGATGTAAGGGACTTATTATCGAATTTAATTAAAAAATATGATATTGGTATTTCTGTTTTAGCTGTTAAGCTTCAGGATGTAGAACTGCCAAATAACGAGGTACGGAAAGCGTTTACAAACGTGACGGATGCACGTGAAACAATGAATACGAAGATAAATGAAGCGAAAAAGTATGAGAATAAACGCTTGAATGAGGCGGAAGGAGAAAAAGAAGCGATTATTTTAAATGCGCAAGGGGATAAGTCTGCACGAATTGAGCAGGCTCGCGGGGATATTGCTGTATTTGATAAATTATATGAGGAATACAGGACAAATCCTAATATCACAAAAGAACGTCTAATTATTGAAACGATAGAGCAGGTGCTGCCGAAAGCAGAGGTTTATATTATGAACGATGACGGCAATACATTGAAGTACTTTCCTATCCGGTCTTTAGAAACAGAGGCAAAATCAGATGGGACGAAGAAGGGAAGTGAAAGCAATGGATGATAGGAAGATTGTGAATTTGAAAGAAAAAAGCGGCAGTATCGAATGGAGAAAATATACGCGATTCGGTATATTTCTCGTCCTGTTCTTGGCTGTTCTCTTGCTTATTTTTGTCAATCTTTTTATCGTACGTGAAGGAGAGTATAAGGTGGTTCGGCAATTTGGAGAGGTTGTCAGAATTATAGATAAACCGGGGCTTAACTATAAAATTCCATTCATTCAAAACATAACCTCTCTGCCAAAATATCAGATGATTTATGATGTAAAAGAAGCAGAAATTAATACGAAGGATAAAAAAAGAATCATTATCGATAATTATGCTGTCTGGAAAATAGTTGATCCAAAGCTTATGATTGCAAATGCGAGAACAACAGAAAATGCAGAGGGCAGAATGGAAGAATTTATTTATTCGACTGTCCGTACAGAACTGGGGCAACTGAATTATGATGAAATTATTAATGATGAAAAATCTTCAAGAGGTTCACTGAATGATCAAATCACAGATAAGGTAAATCAATTGCTTGAAACCGACAAATATGGAATTGTCGTTACGGATGTAAGGATGAAGAGAACGGATCTTCCGGGTGAGAATGAGCAGTCGGTTTATACTAGAATGATTTCTGAACGGGAATCAAAGGCTCAAGAGTATCTGTCCATGGGGGATGCTCAAAAAAATAAAATTACGGCCCAGACCGATAAGACCGTACAGGAATTGCTAGCGAAGGCGAGCGCTGATGCTGAAACTATCCGCGGGGAAGGTGAGCAAGAAGCTGCGAAAATTTACAATCAATCCTATGCGAAAAATCCGGAATTCTATTCAATTTTCCGTACGTTGGAATCCTACAAGAAAACGATTAATGGTGAAACCGTCCTTGTATTGCCATCAGATTCCCCATACGCCCGTTATTTAATGGGGAATACAAACTAATAGAGTGAAATAGGCACCGTTATTTTCCTTTCCATGGCTAATCATGATAAACTAGGGGAGGAAATAACGGTTTTTTTGATCAGATTAGATGGGTTAACCGGAGATGTTTATATGCTTATTCGGGCATCATTTCCGAACTCTGCATAGCCAGGATACAATAACATTGCAAAGAAAACTTACAGGAAAGGGTGTGCTCAGTTTGCAAAAAAAATTAGTACTAATAGATGGGAATAGTATTGCCTATCGAGCTTTTTTTGCACTGCCGCTATTACATAATGAAAAAGGAATACATACAAATGCCGTCTATGGATTTACGATGATGCTGATGAAAATTCTTGAGGAGGAAAAGCCGACCCATATGCTGGTTGCTTTTGATGCTGGAAAAACGACTTTTCGGCATCAAACTTACAGCGAATATAAGGGAGGAAGGCAAAAAACACCTCCAGAACTGTCTGAGCAGTTTCCATTCATTCGTGAATTATTAGATGATTTTCGAATCTCCAGATATGAATTGGAGAACTATGAGGCTGATGATATTATCGGGACACTTTCACTGAAGGCCGAAAAAGAAGGATATGAAGTAAAAGTTTTCTCAGGGGATAAGGATTTAACGCAATTAAGCTCAAATAATACCACTGTGGGCATTACTCGAAAGGGAATTACCGACATTGAAGTGTATACCCCTGAACATATCCAGGAAAAATACGGATTAACTCCCGAGCAAATTATTGACATGAAGGGACTGATGGGAGATCAGTCAGATAATATTCCGGGTGTGCCGGGAGTCGGGGAAAAAACAGCTATCAAGCTATTAAAGGAGTTTCATACAGTGGAGGAGCTGTTGCAATCCATTGATCAAGTAAGCGGTAAGAAGTTAAGAGAAAAACTGACGGAATTTAAAGAACAGGCCATGATGAGTAAAGAGTTAGCTTCTATTTTACGCGAGGCACCTATTGATGTTCAATTAGGGGATATTTACTTCAAAGAATACGATAAAGAAAAAGTGCTCAGCTTATTTAAGGAACTCGGGTTCCGATCATTATTAGCGAAAGTCGATGACCAGGATGTAGCGACAGAGGATCATGCAGAATGGGAAGAGATTGAGTTTAAAATAGTGGAGGAGATTACAGAAGAGATATTGGTTGATCGCTCCTACTTCTATGTTGAGGTACTAGAAGATAATTATCATTATGCTGATATCCTTGGCTTTTCCCTTGTCAATGAAACAGGGTCATATTTTATCGCCCATTCGATTGCTCTTGCTTCACCCCTTTTTAAAGCATGGGCAGAGGATGAAGAAAAGAAAAAGATTGTCTATGATGCGAAACGTTCCGAGGTTGTTCTTCGTCACCATGGCATCCATTTAAAAGGAGTCAGCTTTGATTTATTAATTGCTTCCTATCTTGCAGATCCATCAGAGACGATCGAGGATATCGCTTCTGTAGCAAAACGATATGGGGTTTCGGGGGTTAAGAGCGATGATGCTTTCTATGGTAAAGGAGCAAAGAGGAGTATCCCAGAAGATAAACTCTTGGCGCAGCATCTCGTACGAAAGGCACTCGTTTTCGCCCAACTGGAGGAAAAGCTTCAGGAGGAATTAAAGAATAACCAGCAGCTTGGACTCTTCTATGATTTAGAAATGCCGCTTTCCTTTATTCTAGCGGATATGGAATCGCAGGGTGTGAAAATTGATCTGGCTCGTCTGCAATCAATGGGAAAGGAGCTTAAGGCCAGACTGCAGGAATTGGAAGCCAATATCTATTCATTAGCAGGGGAAACATTTAATATCAATTCACCGAAGCAGCTAGGAGCTATTTTGTTTGAAAAGCTTGGCTTACCTGTTATTAAAAAAACAAAAACGGGCTATTCCACTTCAGCAGATGTCTTGGGAAAACTGGAGCACAGCCATGAGATAATTGAAGAAATTCTGCATTTTCGCCAGCTTGGAAAATTACAGTCTACATATATCGAAGGGCTGTTGAAGGTAGTAAACCCTAAAACAGATAAGGTTCATACGATTTTTAATCAAACCCTCACCCAAACAGGACGTTTAAGTTCAACAGACCCAAATCTGCAGAATATTCCTATCCGGTTGGAAGAAGGAAGAAAAATCCGTCAGGCATTTGTCCCATCAGAAGCGGGCTGGGTTATTTTTGCTGCAGATTATTCGCAAATTGAACTGCGGGTGCTTGCACATATAGCTGGTGATGATAAATTAATCCAGGCTTTTAAAGAGGGAATGGACATTCATACGAAAACTGCAATGGAAGTATTTCACGTGACAAAGGATGAAGTAACCCCGAATATGCGCCGTCATGCTAAAGCTGTTAATTTCGGCATCGTCTACGGGATTAGCGACTATGGCCTAAGTCAAAGCTTAAAAATTACTAGGAAAGAAGCAGGCCATTTTATTATCCGATATTTGGAAAGTTATCCAAAGGTGAAGGAATATATGGATGATATCGTTAGAGAGGCGAAGCAAAAGGGGTATGTTACCACCTTACTGCATCGGAGAAGATATCTTCCAGATATAACGAGCCGTAATTTTAATCTGCGCAGCTTTGCTGAAAGAACGGCCATGAATACTCCGATTCAGGGAAGTGCTGCTGATATCATTAAAAAGGCGATGATCGATATGGCTGATCGCTTGAAATCAGAAGAACTTCAGACCCGGCTTTTATTACAAGTTCACGATGAATTGATTTTTGAAGCGCCTCAAGATGAGATTGAAAAATTAAAGACGATCGTTCCGGAAGTGATGGAAAATGCCATCGAATTAAAAGTACCATTAAAGGTAGACTACGCCTACGGATCTACCTGGTTTGACGCAAAATAACCTTTCGGTGCCTGACACCGAAAAAAGACAAAAGCAGGGATTTGTCCGAGTGGGGAGGACATTTTCTCAAAGAGAGGAGGGAATGAGTTGCCTGAATTACCGGAAGTAGAAACAATAGTCCGTACGCTGCGGGAACTGGTGCTTCAGAAACAAATTCGTTCGGTAACTGTGTCATGGCCGAAAATCATTAAGTATCCTGTCGATATTGAGCAATTTACAGATGCCTTATGCGGTCAGACGATTATGGAGATTAATAGAAGAGGGAAATTTCTAATTTTTTATACAGAGTTATTTGCTCTCGTATCTCATTTACGGATGGAAGGAAGGTATGTACATTCTCAATCCGGGGAGCCTGTTGATAAGCACACACATGTAATTTTTCATTTTCTGGACGGAACTGAACTGCGGTATCGGGATGTTCGTAAATTTGGCACGATGCACTTATATCGCAAGGGGGAGGAATTGAAGCTTCTCCCATTATCCCGGCTCGGTCCTGAACCATTGGGGGAACAGTTTGATGTTCAGGAGCTTTTTCAAAAATTATCAAAGAAAAATCGCAATATCAAATCGGTCCTTTTAGATCAAACGGTATTGGCCGGCCTTGGTAACATCTATGTGGATGAAGCCTTGTTTAAAGCCCACATCCATCCGGAAAGAATTGCCCAAACCCTTTCCAGAAAGGAGGTTCGGACACTTTATGACCAAATCATTGCGACATTATCAGAAGCCGTGAAAAAGGGAGGAAGTACAGTCCGAACTTATGTAAATTCGCAAGGGCAAATGGGAATGTTTCAACTGGAACATAATGTATACGGGCGTAAAGGGGAACCCTGCAAGGTCTGCGGGACATCGCTTGAGAGGATTGTTGTCGGTGGGCGGGGGACTGTTTTTTGTCCTAAGTGTCAGAAAAAAAGCACAAAGAAGAATTGATTAACAATCATAAGGCTCTCTTCATAAACTACTGTAGTTGTTTATGGGGAAGGAGCCTAATTCAATGTTACAATCATTCTCACTCACACTTTTTTTGTTGGCTTTGGCTGTCAGTTTAGACAGCTTTAGTGTTGGTTTCACATATGGACTAAGGAAGATGCGAATTCCTTTTAAGTCGATTCTAATTATTGCTGGGTGTTCTGCTGCTGCGTTGATGATTGCTATGTTTTTAGGTCATCTTATTGAGCAGTTAATATCGCCAGTATTGGCGGAGAAAATGGGCGGTGTCATCTTAATAGTCATTGGAGGATGGATTATCTATCAGTTTTTCCGCCCAGATAAGGAAAAAGACGGACTGCTTCATGAGAAAATGATTGTTAATTTAGAAATAAAATCGCTTGGCCTGGTTATTAACATTTTACGAAAGCCGATGAGCGCTGATTTTGACCAATCCGGAACGATCACCGGACTGGAAGCCATTTTGCTTGGGGCGGCTCTTTCATTAGATGCCTTTGGAGCGGGGATAGGAGCGGTGATGCTTGGATTTTCTCCTGTTTATCTGGCTTTAACCGTTGCTATATTAAGCTCATTGCTTGTTTTTCTCGGAATGCGCATTGGAGCTTTTTTATCGCAGGTCTCCTGGTTACAGAAATTCTCATTTTTACCGGGAATCCTGTTGATTATAATAGGAATATGGAAAATTTAGCTGCTATAAGGAAAGGAAAAGGAATATGCCACTAGTTATTGGATTGACCGGCGGGATTGCCAGCGGAAAAAGTACGGTATCACATATACTGGAGGAATTGGGGATAACTGTTATCGATGCTGATATCGAAGCGAGGATGGCAGTTGATCCTGGAGAGAAGGCCTACAATCAAATTGTAGCTCATTTTGGAAAGAGCATTCTTCTTGAAGATGGAACGATCAACCGTGCTAAATTAGGCGAAATTATTTTTAATCATAAAGAAGAGCGAATAGCACTAAATGGAATTGTTCATCCGGCAGTTAGGGAGAGGATGAATGTCAAAAAGCAAGAAGCGGTGAAGAGAAACGAACCGCTTATTATCATGGATATACCTTTGTTATTTGAAAGCGGATTAACGGATCAGGTGGAGCGTTCGTTATTAATCTATATCGATGAAGCGACTCAGTTGAAAAGACTGAAGGAGCGTAATCAGTATAGCGAACAAGAGGCGATGGCGCGCATTCAATCACAGATGCCATTAAAAGAAAAAAGAACTCTTGCTGATGCAGTAATCGATAACTCAGGTACATTGGAAGAGACCAGGAGACAACTATACCAAATATTGAAGGAATGGGGATATATAGTTAAAGAAGAGGAATAAACCTCTTTTTTTTTATGTCCTTATATCCGTGACCGTTGTTTTGCATTACATTAAAGGAAGAATTGTCTCGAAAGCAAAGGTGTCAGGCACTATTATAAAGTATCAAATATCACTTTGTATAAGTCTGCACTGAATATCGCTCAATGGTAGATGCCTGATCTCGTAAGGGTCCGTTGATTGGCATCATATAAGGAATTTGCATTATATAAATAACATTAAAAAAGACATATTAAATAACTTTATATAGTCACAAATGCAAGTGAATGTGTTATACTAATTACGTGAGAAAAACGATAAAAGTATAACGTTATTGTGGAAGGAGCCGAAGTATGAAGGCGAGAATTGCGATTAATGGTTTTGGAAGAATTGGAAGAATGGTTTTTAGAAAAGCGATTCTTGAAGATAATCTTGAAATTGTAGCAGTAAATGCCAGTTATCCGGCAGAAACACTTGCTCATTTAATAAAATATGATACTGTACATGGCAGATTCAATGGTGAAGTTAAAGCAGAAGAGAATGCGCTTGTAGTAAACGGGAAACGTGTTCAATTATTAAATAACCGTAATCCGGAAGAACTGCCTTGGAAAGAATTAAATATTGATATCGTCATTGAAGCAACCGGCAAGTTTAATGCTCGTGATAAGGCAGCACTTCATTTAAATGCCGGAGCTAAAAAAGTGGTGTTGACAGCTCCTGGAAAAAATGAAGATGTTACTGTCGTTATGGGTGTGAATCAAGAAGTGCTAAATATTTCTGAGCATGATGTTATTTCGAATGCTTCTTGTACAACAAATTGTTTAGCACCTGTTGCGAAAGTGCTAGATCATTATTTTGGTATTGAAAATGGATTAATGACAACTGTCCATGCTTATACAAATGATCAAAATAATATCGATAACCCTCATAAAAAGGATTTAAGAAGAGCACGTGCCTGCGCACAATCCATCATTCCAACATCAACTGGTGCAGCTAAAGCTTTGGCTCTTGTTTTGCCGCAGTTAAAAGGAAAGCTACATGGCATGGCATTACGTGTTCCAACACCAAATGTGTCTTTAATTGATTTGGTTGTCGATTTAAAGCGTGAAGTAACGAAGGAAGAAATCAATGATGTATTTTATAAGGAAGCTCAAGGCGAATTAAAAGGTATTTTAGATATTACAGATGAGCCTTTAGTATCCGTTGATTTTAATACAAATGAACATTCAGCTATTGTGGATGGGCTATCTACAATGGTTATTGGAACAAATAAAGTGAAAGTACTAGCTTGGTATGATAATGAATGGGGCTATTCCTGCCGCGTAGTTGACTTAGTGAAATACGTTGCCTCTGAGCTCTATAAATCATCTGCAGTGAATGCAGGATAAGAATCATCACAGCAACATAACCGATAATAAAGAGGTGCAGTCATCATCTGCACCTCTTTATTTATGAAGAATACTTGTACTGCTCCTTTCTTTTTAATAAGATAGAAGAAAGGAAATTTTATTCGGAGTTGATTATATGAGATGTCCTTCATGCCAAAATAATAATACTCGTGTTGTCGATTCCCGTCCCGTAGATGAGTACAGATCGATTCGCAGGAGAAGAGAATGTGAAAAATGCGGTTATCGATTTACAACTTTTGAAAAAGTGGAAGAAACACCGCTGATTGTTGTAAAAAAAGACGGCATTAGAGAGGAATTCAGCCGGGAAAAGGTTTTACGCGGTTTAATTAGAGCTTGTGAGAAACGACCTGTTTCATTAAATGAGTTGGAAAATATTGTTTCAGATGTTGAAAAGGAATTGAGAAATCAAGGCGGTTCTGAAGTGAAGAGTGAAGCGATCGGTGAAATGGTCATGGACCGACTCTCAGGGGTAGATGAGGTTGCGTATGTCCGTTTCGCATCCGTTTATCGGCAATTTAAAGATATAAATGTATTCATTGAGGAATTAAAAGAATTAATCAAAAAGGAGCAATCATGAGGCCGGCTCAAAAACTGGGGGCCAGATGACGCATACAAATCCGGATAAATGAAGGCGGTGTATATTGCATGCGTTGCGGGGTCAGCCCTTGTATGGGTTTGCCTCTTTTTTTTCAAATATGTGATTAAGTAAATGAAAGGTTGACATGTATGACGCAGCATTGGCAAGAATTATTACCTATTGATCGCTATGTCGTCACTGCCAATGGTCTTCTACACGATTATGATCGGAAAGTACTTACCTTTTTATATCAGCCGCTGATTGGCGCCGGCTGTCTAAGCCTCTATATGACATTGTGGGCTGAAATGGAGGAAAACCGACTATGGTCGGAATCCCATTCACATCATAGTTTAATGAATTTTATGGATATGAATTTGAATGAAATCTATCAAAATCGTATAAAACTGGAAGGAATTGGTCTGCTGAAAACCTTTGTGAAAAAGGATGAGCAAAAAAGGTCATTTGTTTATGAATTGCAGCCACCGCTCTCACCTGCAAAATTTTTATTTGACAGCATGTTGAATATTTATTTATACAGGAAAATCGGCAAGGCACAGTTTTCCAGAATTAAACGATTTTTTAGCGAGCAGAAATTTAATGAAGCGGATTATCAGCATATTACTAAGGCTTTTCAGGATGTGTTCTCTTCCGCACATCCCAGTGCATTGTCATATCACGATGAGGTAAATCAGGATTTAAAGGAATCTGATTCATATGTTTTTATTGACAGACAACAACCCAATCATGTTAAGGCGGAAGCAATTGATTTTAATTTTGAATTGCTGCTCGAAGGCCTGCATGAAAATCTGATATCCAAAAGTGCGTTCACGGAGCCTGTTAAAGAAGCCATCAGCATGCTTGCTTTTTTATACGGGATTGATCCGATTCAAATGAAGAATATTGTCATCAGTGCAATTGAAGAGGATAATACGATTAATCTTGAGGAATTAAGGAAATCGGCCCGTGACTGGTATCAATTTGAACATTTTGATCAATTACCTATGTTGATAGAGAGAACCCAGCCAATCATTTATCAATCTCCTGCGAAAGAACCTGAAACAAAGGAAGAAAAATTAATTCATTATTTTGAGACCACTTCTCCATTGGAATATTTAAGGGATATTTCAAGCGGCAGTGAACCTTCCAAGGCAGATATTAAATTAATCGAGGATATTATGTTTTATCAAAAACTAAATCCCGGAGTCGTTAATGTCTTAATTGATATGGTGATGCGGTTGTCTGATATGAAACTAAACAAAAGCTATGTGGAAAAAATCGCAGGTCATTGGGCAAGGAAAAAGATTAAAACGGTAAAAGAGGCCATGGAATTAGCAAAGGCAGAACATCGAAAAAATATTGAAAGAGAGCCTGGGAAAAAAGTTTCTTCGTCAAACTACTATAAGAAAAATCCGGTGCGCACCGAGCTGTTGCCTGACTGGTTTAAAGAAGATGATTCAGGAGATACGGAATCGGCTCCGAAGAAGAAAAGTAATGAGCAGGAATTAACAAAGCAGGAAATTGATGAGATGTTAAAAAAATTACGCTCATAGGAGGTGAAGATGTTTGGAAAAAATTAATGATACGCTCAAGCGTTTAGTCGGTAACGAAAATTTTCAAAAAAAATACAGAGAGATGCGGGAGCAGATATTAAAAGACCCTGATGTACAGTCTTTTCTCCAGGCGCACCAGGACGAAGTGTCCCCGGAGATGATTGAGAGAAGCTTAATGAAGTTATACGAATACGGGAATCAAAGCAAGCAATGTCAGAAATGTCAGGGACTTGACCATTGTATAAACTTAATGCAAGGTTATTCTCCTGAGCTTGTAATCTCAAGAGGATCGATTGAAGTCCATTATGGAAAGTGCCCAAGGAAGATCCTCGAAGAAGAAAGAAAAAGAAATGAAAAACTTATAAAAAGTATGCATGTACCAAAGGATATTTTACAAGCTACTTTTGACAATATCGATACGAACGGAAGATCAGAGGCTATCCGAAAGTCATTTGCTTTTGTATCGAACTATAAAAATGGTCTTTCAACAAAAGGTCTATATATCCATGGCGAATTTGGAGTCGGAAAATCCTATCTTCTCGGTGCGATTGCGAACGAATTAGTGAAGCATAAAGTAGCATCGATGATTGTTTATGTCCCTGAGTTGTTCCGAGAATTAAAAAGCGCGATTGGTGATGCAACCTTGAATGAGAAATTAGAGGCCATCAAACGAGAGCCTGTCCTCATGCTTGATGATATTGGCGCGGAATCGATGTCCAGCTGGGTAAGAGATGAAATTCTCGGACCTATTTTGCAGTTTAGAATGCTCGAAAATTTACCAACATTTTTTTCTTCTAATTTTGATTTTAAGAGACTTGAGCATCATCTGACTTACAGTCAGCGCGGGGAAGAGGAAAAGCTGAAGGCACGCCGCATGATGGAAAGAATCAAATATTTAGCCGAACCTGTAATAGTAGAAGGAAGAAATCGACGTCATTAATGCGGCCTGATTATGGCTGCATTTTTTTTTGGCCTGTGTATACTTCTAATTTGGTCAAGTACTCCATATATATGTTATCAGATATATATATAAGGAGGGATTTGAGTTGATTGAAATCCATTTCCGACATAAAGTGGATGCTCAGTTGCTGCATTCTTTTTTACAGCAGCAATTACCGGATACATCAATTGGGGAATATTCTCTTTATTACGAAGATTCACATATAGTTCGTTGCCGGCATAAAAGCAGTAAAAAAGATGAGCTTTTTCGGTGGACAAAAATGGGATTATGCCACTTTATTATGAAGGTGAAGCTGAATGATTGGTTGAAAAATATCTTGGTTGCCTATTACTATCGTGATGAAGAGGAACAGCAGCAGATTATTGAGATTACTCATTCCATCATTGAAGGGAAAAATGCCGAATTGAATGCGTTCCTGCCAAAATTGAATTTGAAAGAACATCTATTAATGTTGATTCATGAGTGGTTGAGGGAACAGTCTATTTTTTCTTTTGATCATTTTATAAAATTCAGGCTGCGTTCTGTGATGAATGAGTTAGAGAAATATGTGGAATTGTCTCTCGATGAATATAAAATGGAGCAGGAATATCAAGTATTTATTCAAAAACTGCGGGAATTTTTGAGCAAGCGGAAACCAAAGCTGCAGAATCTCCATTTGCTGTTTGATGAAGGCATTACATTTTATAATGATCATTTTGCGGAAATGAAACGTGGGGAATTAATAGGGATGATTGACAGAAGACTGTTAATCAATCATCCGGTTTATATTGATTCTGTAACCATTGCACCGCTTTTATCCATCGCACCTTCTAATATTCATTTATATACAAATGATTTAGAACAGCCGCTTATTCGTACAATCAGGAATATTTTTGAGGAAAGAGTCATTTGTAAACCGCCTGCTGCCTTTGATGAAATGAGAAAGAGATATTATTCGCTTTCAATGAAAAAAGATAAGTACTCTTGATTTTCCATTCATTAATGACTATAATACAGTACATAATGAGATAAGCAGAAGCGCTATGTCTTCATCATCAAGCAGGCACTGCTTGTGACAGCTAACTACGTTTATTAACAGCAATATTTGCTTAATATGATGAAAAGTAATGACGAGGACAAGAGTATTCTTTTACGATGAATAGAGAGGGAAGTCATGGCTGGAAGCTTCCTGATACGATTAGATTACTTACCACCTCCAAACTTCAACCGGGAAAAAACGAACAACAGATGCAGGCAGATGTATCAAACGTTTAAGTATCGGAAGACGGCATATAACCGTTATCAGACTCCAAAGTCATTTTTTGCATGTTCGCAATAATGAGAAGTAGGGTGGAACCACGTGTATAATAGCTCGTCCCTTATGAGGGAGGGGCTTTTTTATGTTTACATAGGGATTTTACGTCATTTTCTTTTATCAACAAAGGAGGAAAATAAACAAATGTCAGATGTTGTAAAAATTACGTTTCCTGATGGTGCAATAAAAGAGTTTGCTAAAGGAACAACAACTGAGGATATTGCCGGCTCTATCAGTTCCGGCTTGAAGAAAAAGGCTTTAGCTGGAAAGTTAAATGGAGCGATGATTGATTTAAAACGTCCGATTGAAGAGGATGGATCGATTGAAATTATTACACCCGACCAGCCGGAAGCATTGGAAATCCTGCGCCACAGCAGCGCCCATACAATGGCGCAGGCCATTAAACGGTTGTATAAGGATGTTAAGCTTGGTGTAGGGCCTGTGATTGAAGATGGCTTTTATTATGATATTGATATGCCAGAATCGATTACACCGGAGGACTTGTCACTAATTGAAAAAGAAATAAAAAAAATAATTAATGAGAATCAGCCAGTTGTTCGCAAGGAAGTCAGCCGTGAAGAAGCGATTCAAATCTTCAGAGAAATCGGCGATGAATACAAACTGGAGCTAATTGAGGCCATTCCGGAAAATGAAACGGTCACCATTTATGAGCAAGGGGAATTCTTTGATCTTTGCCGTGGGGTACATGTCCCATCAACAGGAAAGCTGAGAGAAATTAAACTGTTAAGCATTGCTGGAGCATACTGGCGCGGAAATAGCGAGAATAAAATGCTGCAGCGTATTTATGGAACAGCCTTTTTTAAGAAGGAAGATCTGGCAGAGCATTTGCGTTTATTGGAAGAGGCAAAAGAACGTGATCATCGGAAAATCGGCAAGGAATTAAATTTATTTACGACTTCACAAAAGGTTGGTCAGGGGCTGCCGTTGTGGATGCCAAAGGGTGCAACCATCCGCCGTATTATCGAACGCTACATCGTAGACAAGGAAGTCAGTCTTGGCTATGATCACGTGTACACACCAATTATGGGAAGCGTGGAACTCTATAAAACTTCTGGGCACTGGGATCATTACCAGGAGGATATGTTCCCTGTCATGGAAATGGATAATGAACAGCTAGTTCTTCGTCCAATGAACTGCCCGCACCATATGATGATTTACAAAAATGGTATTCACAGTTATCGTGAACTGCCTATCCGTATCGCTGAGCTCGGAACGATGCATCGCTATGAAATGTCCGGTGCTCTTTCCGGTCTGCAGCGTGTCCGCGGCATGACCTTAAATGATGCCCATATTTTCGTTCGTCCGGATCAAATTAAAGAGGAATTTAAACGTGTAGTCGAATTAATTCTTGAGGTGTATAAGGATTTTCATTTTGAAAACTTTTCATTCCGTCTATCTTACCGTGATCCAGAAAATACAGAAAAATATTTTGATGACGATGAAATGTGGGAAAAGGCTCAAAGAATGCTGAAGGAAGTTATCGATGAGATGGGAGTACAATACTATGAAGCGGAAGGTGAAGCCGCATTCTACGGTCCTAAGCTTGATGTACAGGTTAAAACTGCGTTAGGCAAGGACGAGACCCTTTCAACTGTACAGCTTGATTTCTTGTTGCCTGAACGCTTTGATTTAACTTATGTTGGAGAAGATGGCAAGCCGCATCGTCCGGTTGTGATCCACCGCGGGGTAGTATCAACGATGGAACGCTTTGTTGCCTTCTTAATCGAAGAATACAAAGGTGCGTTCCCAACTTGGCTGGCTCCGGTTCAAGTTCAGGTGATCCCGGTTTCGCCTGAAATTCATTATGATTATGCTAAGAGTGTATTAGAGCAGCTAAAGGCAGCAGGCTTCCGTGTGGAATTAGATGATCGCAATGAGAAAATCGGTTATAAAATCCGTGAAGCACAAATGCAAAAAATTCCATATATGCTCGTGGTAGGGGATCAGGAAGTAGCCAATCACTCAGTTAACGTTCGTAAGTATGGCGAACAAAAATCAGAGACTGTTGCTTTTGCCGATTTTATGCAAAATCTGAAGGCAGAGGTAGAAAAATAATCGGGCTCTGATTAGAGGAAAAAATTTCTGAAAAAATCTATTGCATAAAATGTTTTTTATATGGTAAAATTTTAAACGTTACGGTAAAAAAACAAAGAAATATAGGTATGCTTTATTTGTAGAATACTATTTCTTCTTTGACATTACAGTATCATTGTGATATAGTAATTCAGGTAAATTGAATACGTATCTTTAGGAAAAGAAGAAGCACCCGCTTCTCACCTGATCGACGCTAAAAAAGCTGTCTACAGGTTTGCGCAAACATTTTTAGTTACAATAACTATGATGTCGTAAGTGTGGGTGTACAGACACCCGCACTTTTTTTATACTATCAGAAATGATATCGATTGATAGTATAGAAAACTGCATTGACTTACTCCTGATGGGCGGTAGGCGATGTCTTTCTAACGGAGTGAAAACTGACTGGATGGGTGTTCTCAGCCTAAACAATGTATTCTGGATTAAAATTTTGGAGGTGTTTTACTATTAGCAAAGATATGTTGTTAAATGAAGGAATTCGCGCTCGTGAAGTACGCCTGATTGATCAAAATGGTGAACAGTTAGGAATTAAATCAAAAAACGAAGCACTTGATATTGCAGCACGTGTAAATCTTGACCTTGTACTTGTTGCTCCAAACGCAAAGCCTCCTGTTGCCCGTATTATGGACTATGGAAAGTTTAAGTTTGAACAGCAGAAAAAAGAAAAAGAAGCACGTAAAAATCAAAAGGTCATTAATATCAAAGAAGTTCGTTTCAGCCCGACCATTGACGAGCATGATTTTAACACAAAACTTCGCAATGCAATTAAATTTCTTGAAAAAGGCGATAAAGTGAAAGCATCGATTCGATTTAAAGGCCGTGCGATCACACATAAAGAAATCGGTCAGCGGGTTTTAGACCGATTTTCAGAAGCATGCAAAGACGTTGCAACTGTGGAATCACATCCAAAGATGGACGGCAGAAGCATGTTCTTAGTTCTAGCACCTAAAAACGATAAGTAAGAGGAGGATATACCAAATGCCAAAAATGAAAACACACCGCGGCGCTGCCAAGCGTTTCAAAAAAACTGGAACTGGTCAATTAAAACGTGACCATGCTTATACAAGCCACTTATTTGCCAATAAATCTACAAAACAAAAACGTAAGCTTCGTAAACGATCTCTTGTTTCAAGCGGAGACTACAAACGCATTCGTCATTTATTAGATAACATTAAGTAATATAGCTTCATTCAGCAGAAATAAGACTTCTGTAAATGGATGAGATGGATGTAGATATTTTTCGGATTCAGTAGGTGTTAAACACTTGCTGAATAATGTTAAAAGCCTCCGGCAGAAGCCTTAGATTGAATTTATCGCAGGCTCGATAAATTCCAGGGTGAAATTGCCAAGGAGAATTTGATTATATACAGGAGGGAAACCATATGCCACGTGTAAAAGGCGGTACAGTTACTCGCAAACGTCGTAAAAAGGTTTTAAAATTAGCTAAAGGTTATTTCGGTTCAAAACATACTCTATATAAAGTTGCCAATCAACAAGTAATGAAATCATTACAATATGCTTACAGGGATCGCCGTCAGAAAAAACGCGACTTCCGTAAACTATGGATTGCACGTATCAATGCTGCAGCACGCATCAACGGTCTTTCTTACAGCCGTTTAATGCATGGCTTAAAGCTTGCTGGTATCGAAGTAAACCGCAAAATGCTTGCTGACCTTGCAATTAACGATGCCAATGCATTTGCTGAATTAGCATCTGTTGCAAAAACAAACTTAAGCAAATAATGATTGATAGAAGAAGGGGCTGTCCCATAAGGTGTCAGGCATCCACCATTGATCTATATCCAGTGCAGATTTATGCAAAGAGATACTAGATACTATGTTGGGGTGCCTGACACCTTTGCTTTTGGACAGCTCCTTTTTTGCATGATCTGGTTTTATTTTGCCTCTTGAGAACGTCGCAGGCAGGATTCAGTCACTCTGTGTGCGAAGAGCTTTTAGAATGTACCTATTTCATAAAAAATATTTTTCATTTACATTTGGTTTTCCATTGCCTGTTGTGCATAAAGCCTGTCTTTATATTTATTTTATAAATTGGTCATATCCGTAATCTGTTATCGATATGCTTTAATAACATCATGAATAAGCAAAAGGCAGTGGCTTCAGTGCCTATGAAAAGAGGTAAGAAGCATGGATGAAAGTGTTTCACTGATCATAGCGTTGGCAGGAGTGGGCGGAATTCTTGCCCCGGCATCCTTTATTTTATTTCATCTATTTCGACAGTTGCTATTTATCCCTGTTTCCCTAGTTTGTATGGCGGGTGGAATTCTTTTCGGCTCCTTGTTTGGGACATTGTTTTCACTGGCAGGCTTATTATTGAATTCACTTTGTTTTTATTTCATGATAAGGAAAATGCCGAAAACACATGAGAGACTGTCGAAATTGAAAAGAAAATGGTTTGGCGAATTCCGCAATTTGACAGTTGCTCAAACTGCTGTGTTACGATTAATCCCTTTTATCCATTTTCACCTTCTGAATTTCTGTTTATTAGAAAAAGATCAAGATCTCCACCGATACATGAGAAATAACTTGCTCTCTAATTTGCCGCTTGCTTTTTTTTATTCGGTCTTCGGCCAATTTATCAGTATGTTGACGCCGCTATTTATGGGAGGAATTTTCGTTTTCTTAATAATTCTTGTTTATTTTTTGCGGGAAAAGCTCACGATTATTAAATGGAAAAAGTTTTTTAGCCCCGAAGGGTAGGGGAGTGAGAATGTTTGCAGAGGGGAAAAGGAGCTGTTTTAAAAAGCAAAGGTGCCAGGCAACACAAAACCATTTCCAGTCTCCCTTTGCATAAATTTGCACTGGATATCAATGGTGGGTGCCTGACATCTTATAGGGCAGCTTTTTTTATGCAGCTTGAAGGTTGCTGCTGAGAAGTGCTTTATTGGTAAGGATTCTCCGGATCCTTCCTTTGTTGAATAAATTCCTTGACAGGGCTCTTCCAATCCAGTGAAGCCTGGGGGTAATGCTCGTGAACTTTTTGTTCAATAAACTGGAAATCCTCCCGAACAAATCCTTTTAAGGCTGCAACATTATGAGGCCAAAGAAAAATGGAAACGACATCAAAGGAAGTATCCGTCGTTCCTAAATATTTCTCTCCTTCAAAAAGGACTCCTTTATATGTTAGAAAAAAGTTTTTGCGGACATTATTTGGATCATCTAAGAAATAATAGCGTTTTTGTTCATGAGCCAGCTCAAGTTTTCGTTTAGGGTTTAGTATAAATTTAATAATCCGGTAAATGAGGAAAAGAATAAGGGCGAATAGCACTAAGCGTACAAGCCACATCTTAATAAACCCCTCCCTTTTCTTTAATATCCTTAATCTACGAACAAGATCATAAAAGGTTTCATATTTTTCTATTTTTTTTGAAGGGGGGGATCAGCTAATATGAAACTGGGCGTCAATTCGCTTATTTTTTGTATAACCGCAGCTCCCTTTTGTATAATAGATAATAGACCAAATAAAGGAGTCGAAATGATGACTAAATTTGATGCAACACTTACTATGCTGAAGGAATTAACCGACGCAAAGGGGATCGCCGGGAATGAAAGAGAACCACGTGAAGTCATGAAAAAATACATAGCCCCTTATGCTGATGAAATCATAATGGACAATCTTGGAAGTTTAATTGCCAAAAAAACAGGAAATGAAAACGGGCCAAAAATTGTTGTGACGGGTCATTTGGATGAGATTGGATTTATGATTACACAAATCGACAGCAAGGGATTTTTAAAGTTTCAAACTGTTGGCGGATGGTGGAATCAGGTTATGCTGGCGCAGCGTGTGAACATTGTGACTCGTAAGGGGGATATAACAGGTATAATCGGCTCCAAACCGCCGCATATTTTATCTCCTGAAGCGAGGAAAAAGCCTTGCGAAATAAAGGATATGTTTATTGATATCGGTGCTTCTAGTAAAGAAGAAGCAGAGGAATGGGGCATTCGTCCCGGAGATATGGTGGTACCTTCCTTCGAGTTTACCGTAATGAAGAATGAAAAAATGCTTTTGGCCAAGGCATGGGATAACCGGATTGGCTGCGCAATTGCTATAGAGGTATTAAAGGCCTTAGGGGATGTCAACCATCCAAATATCGTCTATGGGATTGGGGCCGTACAGGAAGAAGTGGGCTTACGCGGTTCGAAAACCTCTACCTTTAAGGTACAACCTGATATCGGTTTTGCGGTTGATGTCGGTATTGCAGGAGATACTCCGGGAGTGTCAGAAAAAGAAGCAATGGGGAAAATGGGGAATGGACCGCAAATTGTTCTTTATGATGCATCCATGGTCTCTCATAAAGGCTTACGTGATTTAGTTACTGATACGGCGGATGAGCTGAACATTCCATATCAGTTCGAAGTAATACCAGGTGGGGGAACGGATGCGGGCTCCATTCATCTGACCGCCAAAGGGGTGCCGGCGCTTTCTATAGGAATTGCTACGCGTTATATTCATTCCCATGGTGCGCTACTTCACCGGGATGATTTTGAAAATGCGGTAAAATTGGTCGTTGAGGTAATTAAACGCTTAGATCGGGAAACAGTGGACAGAATTACTTACGAATAATCATTGAAAAAAATAACAGCCCGTTAAGGCTGTTATTTTTTTAGACCTGCCTCTAATAAAGCAAGCATTTCTTGTTTATCTTTTTCGGATGAATTTTTCCAAATCACTTCGAAGAGGACACCAAGACCTGGAAGCATCTTTTCTTCGCCGGTTGAAATGGCATCAACAATAGTGTCCTCAAGTTGGGTCTGTGTATTTCCTGAGACATTGTGAATAATAGCATTCCGTAGATTCAGGTTCATTTTTACTCCTCCTTTAAGCAATAGCATGAACAGTTATTATCCTTTCCTATTGATGATGCAATATGTATGGAAAGTGCGTTATAATAGTATTCAATGTGAGGATAAAAGGAGCGTTATCCATTGAAATATATAGAATCAGTGAAAAATCCATCTGTAAAAGCCTGGAAAAAGCTGTCGATGAAAAAAGAGCGTGACCGTTCAGGCTGTTTTTTAATTGAAGGCTTTCATTTAGTAGAGGAAGCACTGAAAGAACAGCTTGTAATTGAAATCATTATAAATCAGGATATTGAAAAACAGCCTTCAATCAGCCTGGGGGATGCAGATGTGATTTATGTGACAAATGAAGTCATGAAGGCAATTTGCGACACGGAGACACCGCAGGGGATAGCAGCCGTTTGTGAAAAGCCGGCTTCTAAACTGGATAAGGTAAAATTAGCAAAAGTATTATTGTTGGACAGGGTACAAGATCCAGGAAATATGGGCACATTAATCCGTACAGCAGATGCAGCAGGGATGGATGCAGTCATTTTGGGTGAAGGATGTGCGGATTTATACAATCCAAAAGTAGTCCGCGCCACACAAGGAAGTCTTTTTCATCTGCCCATAGTCAAAGCTGGTTTGGCTGAATTCATTGAAACATTGAATATGCCGGTTTATGGCACGTCCTTAGACAATGGTGTTTCCTTTGAAACAGTGGAGAAATCTCCTGAATTTGCAATAATTGTCGGAAATGAGGGACAGGGAGTATCAAGTGAACTGCTTGAAAAAACAGTGAAAAACTTATATATTCCAATATATGGTAAATGTGAATCTTTGAACGTTGCAGTGGCTGCCGGCATATTTATGTATTATTTACGAAAATGAATTTGAAACCATATGGAAATTGTACTATAATAAGACAGAATTTGATAAAACAAAGACGTTGACAGAGACTAGTAGCTTGAGACATCCATTAAAGGGAGAAAATGCCGTGACTGAAAGCATTTTTAATGGCGCTGCTTAAGGGAATTCACCTCTTGAGTTGACATTGGGAGGATCGCAGGCGATCTGAAAAATGTTCCGGTGTAAAACCGTTATGGCAATGAAGTGAGTACGGAGATTCATCTGTGCTAATAAGGGTGGTACCGCGATACATAAGCCTCGTCCCTTTACGGGATCGGGGCTTTTTTGCGTTTGTCTTTGTTTCAAATGGGCTTATAGAACCCAATGAATCATGATTAAAGGAGGAAGTAAGGATGCAGGAGCGTTTACAAGAACTGCAGGCAGAAGCACTGGAAAAAATCACAGCGGCTGCCGATTTAAAGGAATTGAATGATATTCGAGTAGCCTATCTGGGAAAGAAAGGCCCGATTACAGAAGTATTGCGCGGAATGGGAAAATTATCTGCTGAAGAGCGTCCAAAAATGGGGGCACTTGTCAATGTTGTCCGCGAAACCATTACAACAAAAATTGAAGAAAAGCAGACACTGCTGGAAGAAGAAGCAGTAAAGGCACAACTGGCGGCAGAAACTATTGATATTACATTGCCAGCAAGACCGGTAAAGAGAGGGAATCATCATCCGCTAACACGAATTGTGGAAGAAATTGAAGATGTGTTTATTGGCATGGGTTATTCCGTGGCAGAGGGCCCTGAAGTAGAAAGTGACTATTATAACTTTGAAGCATTGAATCTGCCAAAGGGTCACCCTGCCCGTGATATGCAGGATTCCTTCTATATTTCAGATGAAAGAGTCCTCTTGCGCACCCATACATCACCTGTACAGGCGAGAACGATGGAAAAACAAAAAGGCCGAGGACCTGTAAAGATTATTTGTCCTGGCAAGGTATACCGTCGTGACAATGATGATGCGACACATTCCCATCAATTTATGCAAATTGAAGGTCTTGTTGTGGATGAAAACATATCTATGAGTGATCTAAAGGGAACACTTGAAGTATTCCTGAAAAAGGTCTTTGGACAGGATCGAGAAATACGTCTTCGTCCAAGCTTCTTCCCGTTTACAGAGCCTTCGGTGGAAGTGGATATTTCTTGTAAAATCTGTCAAGGTCATGGCTGTAATGTATGTAAGCAAACAGGTTGGATTGAAGTGCTGGGGGCAGGGATGGTCCATCCAAATGTGCTTGAGATGAGCGGCTTTGATTCGAAAAAATATTCCGGTTTTGCCTTTGGAATCGGTGTTGAACGTATTGCCATGCTGAAATACGGGATTGATGATATCCGTCATTTCTATACGAATGATATTCGCTTCTTGAAGCAATTTAACCGCCATGAAGCGTAAAACGATAGCTGGAATATGAGGAAGATAAGAGGAGGAGTATAAATGTTTGTTTCATATAAATGGCTACAGGAATACGTAGATCTTTCCGGCATCAGTGTAGAGGAGCTTGCCGACAGGATTACAAAAAGCGGAATCGAAGTAGAAGGTGTGGAAAAGAAAAGTGAAGGCTTGAAGGGTGTAGTGATTGGGCATGTATTAGAATGTGAAAAGCATCCGAATGCAGATAAACTGAATAAGTGTTTGGTAGATATCGGTGCAGAAGAACCTGTGCAAATCATCTGCGGCGCATCTAACGTGGGAAAAGGGCAAAAAGTTGCGGTTGCCACTGTCGGTGCCGTTTTGCCCAATAATTTTAAAATAAAAAAAGCAAAGCTTCGCGGAGAAGTATCGAATGGCATGATTTGTTCCCTGCAGGAACTGGGGCTTGAAGCAAAATTAGTGGCTAAAGAATATTCGACTGGTATTTTTAATTTTCCGCAGGATGCTAAGGTTGGAGAGGATGCTCTGGCAGCTCTTGCTTTAGATGATGAAATTTTGGAATTAAGCTTGACGCCAAACCGGGCAGATGCCATGAGCATGTTGGGGGTTGCCTATGAGGTGGCAGCCATTTTAGGATGTGAAGTAAAATGGCCTGATATTAAAAAAATGGAAGCAGAGGAAACAGCATCTGATTATATCAGCGTAAAAGTAGAGGCAGAGGAAGACAATCCATTATATATCGCTAAAGTTGTCAAGAATGTAAAAATTGGACCTTCTCCATTATGGATGCAAACGCGCTTGATGAATGCAGGCATTCGTCCGCATAATAATGTCGTTGATATTACTAACTATGTTTTACTGGAATATGGACAGCCGCTTCATGCCTTTGATTATGATCGTCTTGGTTCCAAAGAAATCGTTGTCCGCCGGGCTAAAGCCGGTGAAAAAATTACGACGCTTGATGATCAGGAACGGACGTTAACATCGGATCATCTTGTTATTACAAATGGTGTAGAACCAGTTGCCATTGCAGGTGTCATGGGAGGTGCCGATTCAGAGGTCAGTGATAAGACAACCACTGTTATCATTGAAACGGCTTATTTTGCTGCACCGGTGATTCGAAAGGGCTCGAAAGATCACGGATTAAGAAGTGAAGCGAGCTCCCGATTTGAAAGAGGAGTAGACCCGGAGCGGGTTCGTTCTGCAGGAGAAAGAGCTGCACAATTAATGGCAGAATATGCCGAGGGCACCATTCTAGAGGGAACAGCTGAATATAATAGTATCAAGATTGAACCGGCTGTGATTTCGATTTCACTGAAAACCATTAATGGGGCGATTGGAACCCATTTATCTGCAAAAGAGGTCACCAATATCCTTATCCGCTTAGGCTTTAAAGTAAAGGAAGATGGGGAGGAATTCATTGTGACCATCCCGACGCGTCGGGGGGATATTACCATTGAAGCAGATATTGTTGAAGAGGTTGCCCGACTGTATGGCTATGATAAAATACCTTCAACCCTTCCGATCGGTACTACGACTCCGGGAGCATTGACTGATTATCAGCAAAAAAGGCGGATTGCCCGGCGTACATTAGAGGGGGCAGGTTTATATCAAGCGGTTACGTATTCGTTAACCAGCGAAGAAAAGGCTGCTCAATTTGCTTCGGAAACACGTGAGCCGGTTCAATTGGCAATGCCAATGAGTGAGGAAAGAAGCCGCCTTAGAATGAGTATTGTACCTCAGTTATTGGAGGCTGTTAAATACAATAACGCCCGTCAAATAGATTCTGTAGCGGTCTATGAAATAGGTTCAATTTTCTTAAAAGAGGGTCATTCCCAGCTACCGGATGAAAGAGAGCATGTAGCTGCAGCCATTACCGGTCTGTGGGAAGCCAATCTTTGGCAGGGGGAGAAAAAAGCAGTCGATTTCTTTGTTTTAAAAGGCGTATTAGAAGCATTATTGGAGGCACTTGGCACAGCCGGGCAAATTGAATACCGTCAGGCAGTGTTAGAGCAAATGCATCCGGGACGGACTGCGGAAGTATTGCTGAATGGAGAAGTCATTGGATTCGCCGGTCAAGTACATCCTACATTGCAGAAAGAACTTGATATTAAAGACACCTATGTCTTTGAATTATCCTTCAAAAAATTGGCTGAGGCAGCAGTAGAACCAATTTCTTATGTGACAATTCCTCGTTTTCCTTCTATTACAAGGGATATTGCCCTTGTTGTCGATAAGGATAAGGCTGCTGGTAAACTGGCTGCCATTATCCGTGAAGCAGGTGGAGCATTGTTAAAAGATGTCCATGTTTTTGACTTGTATGAAGGTGAACACATGGAAACAAACAAAAAGTCTCTTGCGTTCTCGTTGAAATATTATGATCCGGAACGGACCTTAACGGATGAAGATGTAACAAAGGCACATGAAAAGGTATTAGAAGCTGTTGCAGAAAAAGCGGGAGCTGTACTGCGCGGATAATGGAGATAAAAAAGGATGTCCTGTCAGGCTGCAACCTGAAGGGACATCCTTTTTTTTTATACAAAAAACACCATATAAATAATCCCAATTAATAAGAATACTATACAGCAGACAAGTAGTATTTTTGCCAACTTTTCCATACGTCGCTCTCCCTTAAATAATTCCTGCACCAATTACAAAAGACAAACCGATAGAGATGGTCATCGATATTAGTCCGACTGCTCGGTTATCCTTTTCAATCTCTTCATCAATTTTGAAAGTGGGTGTCATAAATTCAAAAATAAAATATCCGATGAGCAATAATATATAACCAAAAACTCCCCAGCCAATCATGGTCATAAATGAGTCATTATGCTCAATCGTGTAACGGAAAATATTAGCAATTCCAAATATTTTTCCGCCGGTTGCCATAGCAACTGCTAAATTCCCATTTTTGATTTCATCCCAGTTTTTGTATTTCGTTACCAACTCAAATATTGCCAAAAAAACAATGATACACAAAATGACAACACTATAGTTTGCTGCTGTAAGTACATATTCGTTTTCCCAAAATTGATTCATTGAAGACTCACCTTCTCTTATTTAAACTCAACAATTGTAACCCCGATTCCGCCTTCACTATGATCTCCGAAACGAATATGTTTGACTGCCCGGTGATTTCGTAAATATTCTTGTACACCCTGTCTTAAAGCTCCCGTTCCTTTTCCGTGGATGATGGATACTCTTGGATAACCGGCAAGAAGAGCGTCATCTATATATTTTTCTACTCTGGCAAGGGCATTTTCATACCTTTCACCGCGTAAATCCAATTCAAGACTGACATGAAAGTCCTTTCCTTTAACAGTGGCAATCGTTCGGGTTTCAACGATCTTAGGCGTCTGGATATATTCTAAATCTTTTTCCGATACCTTCATCTTCATTATTCCAATTTGTACGTCCCATGTATCAGAGGAAACCTTCTTAATGAGGTGTCCCTTTTGGTCGATGCTTAATACCTTTACTTCGTCACCGGGATGGAATTCATGCTTTTTCTGCTTTCGGATTGTTGGTGTTTTTTGTTTACTTTCCTTTGGTGTTGCTTCAGCTAGTTGCCTTTGTGCTTCGATTAATTCATGTTCTTTGATTTCCGTTTGCTTTTCAGCCCGCATTTTTCGTAAATCATGAATGATTGTCTCTGCTTCCCGTTTTGCTTTTTCTATGATCTCCCGGGCTTCTTCCGTTGCTTTGTCGTATAAGGAGTCTTTCTTTTCGTAGTACTCCACCATTTGCTTTTGTAAGTCCTTTTGCAACATTTCGGAATTTTTCAGAAGGTCATGCGCTTCCAGCAATTCGGATTCCGCCTGTCGTTTGCTTTCCTCAAGCGAGGCAATCATATTTTCAACCTGATGACTGTCTGCACTCACATAGGAACGGGCCATTTCAATAATACGTTCATTTAATCCTAACCGTTTGGATATTTCAAAGGCATTGCTTCGTCCTGGAACGCCGATTAATAAACGATAGGTAGGACTTAATGTTTCAATATCGAATTCGACGCTGGCGTTGACTACTCCTTCTCTATTATAACCATATGCTTTTAATTCCGGATAATGCGTTGTGGCTATGACTCTGGCTCCGCGCCGATTCACTTCATCCAGGATGGATATCGCCAATGCCGCACCTTCTTGAGGGTCTGTGCCTGCACCCAGTTCATCAAATAAGATCAAGCTGTTGCAATCGGCACTTTGCAGGATATCCACTATATTAACCATATGGGAAGAGAAGGTACTTAAGCTTTGTTCAATCGATTGCTCGTCTCCAATATCAGCATAGACCGCATCAAAAACAGCCATTTCAGAACCGTCGAGAGCGGGTATTTGCAGGCCTGCCTGTGCCATTAAAGTACAAAGCCCCACTGTTTTTAGCGTGACGGTCTTCCCTCCTGTATTCGGACCTGTGATGACAATTGTAGAAAAATCCTTGCCGATGACAATATCATTTGCAACAACCTCATCAATCGGGATTAATGGATGGCGCGCCTTGACTAAAGAAATTCTTCCTTCATGGTTGATCTCGGGCTTTGTGGCCTTAATCTTCCGGCTGTAGCGTGCCTTGGCAAACATAAAGTCAATATGGGCAAGAACCCCGGTAATAACCTCGAGCTCAATACTTTGTTCTGCAGTTTGTGCTGAAAGGAGGTGGAGGATCCGCTCAATTTCCTGCTGCTCTTTAATACGAATACTTTGTAATTCATTATTGAGCTGAACGATTGATTGTGGTTCAATAAATAATGTTTGACCGGAAGAACTTTGATCATGAACGATTCCGCCATAATGGGCTCTGTATTCTTGTTTTACGGGAATAACAAACCGGTCATTACGAATGGTGACAATGGCATCGGAAAGCATTTTTTGTGCATTAGAGGAACGGATTATGTTTTCCAGCCTTTCACGTACCCGCGCTTCCTTTGTCCGTACCTGATTTCTGAGGGAACGAAGTATTTCACTCGCACTGTCGAGCACTTCCCCATTATCATCAATCGCATTTTTAATGGACTGTTCCAGCTCTGCTAAAACAATTATTTTTTCTGTTTCCCGTTGCAGGTTTGGCAGTGCTTCATTCTCGTTGGCAAACTCTTCAATAAATCGTTTTATTTGGCGGCTTGCATGAACGGTACTTGCGACATGCATTAATTCATGAGGACTCAGCATTCCGCCGATTACCGCTCGTTTAATATGGGGGCGTATATCAAAGATACCGCCAAGCGGTACATTTCCTTTCAATCGCAGAACTGTGACTGCTTCATCTGTCTCTTCCTGAAATTGAACAACCTTGGCATAATCACTGGAAGGAATTAATTTTTCGGTTAATTCTCTGCCTAATGATGAGGAGACGTGCTCAAGTAGCTGTTCTTTCACCTTATCAAATTCCAATATTTTAAAAACTTTTTGCTGCATGGAGATATTTCCTCCCTAAATAGAAGTGGTAGATGCCAAAAAATAAGCACCTGTAACCGGATATTTAAATATTTATTGACGATCCCGTAAAAAAGCCAGTAAATCGTTTAGAACTCTTGTATTCAATACATTTGCCCTTTTAATCCAACCCTTTTGAGCTGTTGAAACACCAATTTTCATATGATCAAGTGCGTCTACTTTATGGGCATCTGTATTAATCACAAGTTTAACGCCTGCTTCCTGTGCCTTGCGAATATGTTTGGCCGATAAATCAAGTCGATTTGGATTTGCATTTAATTCTAAAGCGGTATTCGTGTCTTGAGCAAGTTTAATCAGCAGTTCGATATCTGCTGCATAGCCCTCTCGTTTTCCAATCAGTCTTCCAGTCGGATGAGCAATAATGTCTACATTCGCATTATACAGGGCTGTTTTTAAACGTTCCATAATTTTTTCTTTTGGCTGAGAAAAGGAGGAATGAATGGATGCAATGACTAAATCCGTTTCTTCAAGCACATCATCAGGAAAATCAAGTGAACCGTCAGGCAATATATCCATTTCGATCCCGGAAAGGATCCTAAAGTCACTGTATTTCTCATTCAGAATGTTAATTTCCTCTCTTTGCTTTTTCAAACGTTCTATAGTCAAACCTTTGGCCATCTTTAAATATTGTGAGTGATCGGTTATGGCTATATACTGATAGCCTCTTTTCCGGCATGCCTCAGCCATTTCCCCGACGGAATGTGCACCATCACTCCAGGTTGTATGCATATGGAGATCCCCCTTGATATCACAAAGTGAAATCAGCCCGTATTCTTCTGTAAAATGGTCAATTTCTGTTCCATCTTCTCTTAATTCGGGAGGGATGTACGGCAGGGCAAAATGAGCATAGAAATCTGCTTCTGAAGCAAAGGTTAAAATCCGACCCTGTGTAGGAGAGTCTACTCCATATTCGCTGATTTTTTCTCCTCTTGCTTTTGCGAGCTGGCGCATCCGGACATTATGTTCTTTAGATCCGGTAAAATGATGAAGAGTCGTGGCGAATTCTTCCACTTTAACTAAACGGAAATCGACGGAAACATCATAATCAAGGTCTAAAACAATTGATACCTTCGTATCGCCAGCTGCAATGACCTCTTTTATGCCGCTGATTTTTAGCAATTGCTCTTTCACAAGCCTCGGGTGTTCTGTGGCAATAATAAAGTCTAAATCCTTTATGGTTTCTTTCATTCTTCGAAGGCTGCCAGCTTGGGAAAATTGCTGGATATGCTCCATTCCGGCCAGGATGTCCCCAATTCTTTCTGCAATAGGGAGCATATAGGCGAGCGGAAGCCGCTCAGGTCTATTTCCCGCCTGAAGTAGTGCTTGAAGTATTTTTTCCTCTGTTTTTTTGCCGAATCCGCTTAATGCTTGGAGCTGATGACTGCGACAAGCGGTTTCAAGTTCAACAGCGCTTTCAATACCGAGTTCCTTGTATAGTCGAGCGATTTTTTTGCTTCCTAATCCAGGTAATTGCAATAAAGGAATCAGGCCCGCCGGGACTTCCTTCTTCAGTTTTTTTAGCAAGGATGATGTACCTTCCTGTCTATACTCTTCAATGACAGCTGCTGTTCCTTTGCCGATTCCGGATAAGGCTGTCAAATCCTTTATTTCATCCAGTAGCTCTTCAGTTAATTCCAGACTTTTCGCAGCCTTTCTGAAAGCAGCTATCTTAAAAGTGTTTTCTCCTTTAAGCTCCATATAAACGGCAATCGTTTCTAATAGACGGATGATATCCTTTTTATTTACCATTTCTTCCATTCACCTGCTTAACGGCATATGATGTCTTAAATTATCATGAGTTTGGTTGTTTTCATTATACTGTTATTATTGTCCGTTTAAAAAGAAAACTCCTCTTCAAAAGAGAAGTTCTACCGCTAACGGCCTTATCACAGCAAATCGAGAATTTGCTGTGATAAAAAAGGCGTCTTCTTTAATATAAGTTCAGCCATGATAGAGCCAGCCAGGCTCGTTTGAATCGCTTCAAAAGGCAGGAGGACCGCTATGAATAATAAAATAAACATGATAAGATAAAGTTCGATAAATCCCAAAATGCCGCCAGCCCAAACATTTAGCTGTTTCAAAACCGGAATTTTAGCAAGAACATTCAACATATGGCCAATAAGATGTAAGAGAATGTTCACAGCAAAAAAAATCACGACAAAAGCAATGGCGCGATAATAGGTATCTTCTAGACTGGCATGGTTGAATAAAGATGAAAAAGCCGAGTGGTCGCTAGAAGCAGGATACGGGATCCACGGAATGAGTTTTGGTGCAAGCCGATCGTGGTAAAGGAAAGCCGCAGCAGAGGAGATAATAAAACCGGTAAGATGGACAAGCTGCCGGATAAACCCTCTTTTTAAACCTACTAAAAAACCAAACCCTAAAACTATTACTACAGTTAGATCGAGCATGACTATTTCAGTCCTTTATTGTTTTGATTCATTTTCGAGCTTTTCAAGTTGTTCCTTTATTTTCAAATAATCATTCACGGCATTTATGGCGGTGAGTACAGCCAGCTTATTGGTATCGAGCAAAGGATTCTTTGAGTGTATTTCACGCATTTTTTCATCGACCATTGAAGCCACATGCCGAATATGGCTGGCACTTTCTGTACCAACTATAATATACTGAGTTCCGTATATATCAACCGTAATACGGTTTTTTTCTATCCGTGACAAGCTACATGCCTCCATTCAAAAGAATCCTAAATATAATCATACCATGAAACCTAAATGATTTTAAAGTAGTAGCATGTCAAATAAAGTCAAAACCTCAAAATATAAGGAGTGAATTCATTGAATCACATTGTACTGCAAAGAAATATGCAGGAAATAAAAAAAATGAAAGAGTATTATGACTTGAATTTAACGGAAAAAACCCCCCAAGGCGGAGTATTTTCGGCAAAAACCCAAAATTGTACCATTACGGCCTATCATTCTGGCAAAGTGCTTTTTCAAGGGGCGGGATGCGAGGCGGAGGCGAAAAAATGGGGTACAGCCTCTCCTGTACAGGTTGATGGGAGGAAAAATACAAAGGCCTTCACGAAGAAAACGTCTGGAAGCGGTCTACCTAAGAACATGAAGAGCCTGTCTGTCATCGGTTCTGACGAGGTGGGCACAGGTGATTTCTTCGGTCCTGTCACGGTCTGTGCAGCTTATGTTCGAAAAGATGAAATTTCCATCTTGCAGGAGCTTGGCGTCCAAGATTCAAAAAACTTAAAGGATGAAAAAATCTCTGCGATTGCAAAAAAAATTATTCAATTAGTACCATACAGCCTGTTGATTTTGCCAAACAAAAAATATAATGAATTGCAGCAGTCTGGTATGTCACAGGGGAAAATAAAGGCACTTCTTCATAACCAGGCAATTGGACATCTTCTAAAAAAAATAGCACCTGAAAAGCCGGACGCTATTTTAATTGATCAATTTGCTAAGGAAGAAATCTATTACCAATATTTAAAAGGTCAAAAGCAAATTCAAAAGGAAAATGTTTATTTTAGTACGAAAGCAGAAGGAATACATACAGCAGTTGCTGCGGCCTCGATTATTGCCCGATATGCTTTTGTCCAACAATTTGACAAGTTGAGTGCCAAGGCTGGCTTTCATATTCCGAAGGGAGCCGGTTCGCAGGTAGATGCGGCTTGTGCTCGCTTAATAAAAGAAAAAGGGGCAGACATATTGCCGGAATATGTGAAGATGCATTTTGCAAACACGCAAAAGGCCTTTGCCCTTTTGCGGCGAAAATAGGTATGTCTTATAGGCTGCAGAATGGAGAAATGCTTATGGGATTTGCAGCTTTTTTTTACAGTGAATTTTTTCTGGAGCTAGAAAAATTGAACTTATGATTTACTAAATTACT